>JACQVS010000067.1 GCA_016209605.1 Planctomycetota bacterium | reverse complement strand
GATCCCTGCAAAACCGGCGGCCCCTGCGGGAGAGCACGCCGCGAAGCGCGCGACAAGCGGGCAGAAAAATCCCCCAGTCGCCGGCGCAAATAACCCCAATCCGCGTCCCGCATGGGACATTTTAAAGTCGTAAACCCTTGTGAATCCTCAATCTCCCAGCCGAGTCACTCTTATCCTTTCCACCCCCGAGGAGCGCCTAGTTCCGCTGGCGTTCCAGTTCGAGGTGGAGCCTTCTCACGGCCGGATGAAGGCAGTGCTTCGCCTGCCGCATCGGCCCGGCCGCTAGCGTCCCGTCGGTTAGCATTGCCTGTCACGCTTCGAATGATGAGAAGGACGGCCCTCTCCAGCTTCGTCATGTCCAGACCTTGTTCTATCCGGCGAATCATCAGGTTCACCCCTTCCACCAGGGTCTGGATTTCCCGGACCGTGGTCGGCAGAACGAGTTCCTTGAGCCGGCCGGTTCCCACGGCATAGAGGTGGAGGTAAATCTGCTGGAGCGGGCGGAAAAGGAGATTTTTCAAAATCAGCCACAAGAAAAGGTAAATCACGGATCCAAGGACCAGAACGCGCCAGAGGTGATTGAGGAGGAGTTCGGAGAGCGTGACATTGGGCACAAGAAAATATTGGAGGACGGCGTAAATCCCCATCGAGAGCGCGATGGCGATGGCAGGCCAGAGGGCCACGACAAAGGAGAGACTCTTTTGATTTCCCATGATTCGTCTCCTGAAAAATTTAGGTGACTGTCGTCTTACCAAATAAATCTTAAACAAAATTTGTTCCTCCTATATACGAATCGATTTATCTCTGTGAGGTAACTTGAACGGCTGGAGTTCCTAGGGAACTTTTTGAGATGGGCTTATGTAAGCGGAATAAATGTTTAAGCAAGTAAACAGTTTCAAAAGCAACAGGAGTTGTCTGTTCTGCGAGGGGCTTTCCAGCCCATTTCGAGCTTTTCCATCCACGCTGGTCTGACTTATTCGCCACGCGTGAATTGATGCCAACGCACGCCCCCTCAACCGCTCGAATTGGGGGCGAGGAAGTACGAGGCTGGAACCTGATCTCGAGATGGGCTCAAATCCTGAAGGCGGAGGTCGTAAACTGCATTCTTGCCGATGATACTTTTGTCGGTGATGGCGCAGAACTCAAGGAATGCATCCTTTTCCCGGGCGCCCAGATCGGGGAGGGAGCAAGAATTCGTCGAGCAATTATAGAGGAGGGCGTATATATCCCCGCCGGCGCCCAGATCGGATTCGGGAAACCAACCTTTGGATGCATGACGTCCCCTCGAGGCCTTCTGCCAGGCGATGCTCCAGATCCTGAGAATTTCTTCAGTGTTTGTGGCCGCCGGAATGGCCTCCGTGCTCGTGCCCAGAGCCCTTCCCCTCCGGTTCCTTCTCCTTCCCCTTGGAGGCGTCCTCGGGTGGAGAAGTCTTGGGCTTCCTCACCACCTTCCCGCACTCCGACATGGATGAGCCGTAGTAGGGATTCAATACCTTGGGGGAGTCCTGAAGCCAGCTCTTCTTGGCCATGTCGCAGTAGACGACGTAAGCGTCCGCTTCGGCCGGAAAGGCCTCGACGAACTTCCTCAGCTCGGCGGAAAGAGGGCCGAAGGACTGGCGGGCCTTCTTGAGGTCAGATCCCTCGAGCTTGGACGCGGCCGCCAGCGCCGCCTCGAGCGCCTTGGAACGCTGGTCCTTGTTCTTGGGGCTCAATCCCTTTGGGGCATTCCTGGAAAGAGCTTCCAGAGCCGAGGCCAGCTCCTTCTTTGCCTCGGGGATTCCCTTCACCTCGTCTTTGGCAAGAGCCTTCCAGACTTTGAAGTAAGCGGAGAGGACGGTTGAATTCTGTGTCTTCCCGGACTTTGGCGTTTTGTTGGCGTCATCGCCTGCGGCGCCATCCGGGGTGGTCCCCGACGGATCAGCCGGCGCGCCACCGGAAACGCCGTGGGCGGCGTGCCCCGGCCCCTGGCAACCGTCCTTCGGTTTGCAGCACTGGGCCGCGACCTGGTCACCGGCGAGAACGACCGCAACGGAAAGAAAAATCAACGCCACTATCGATCGAATCATGATCAGCCTCCTGGAAAATGAAACTCCCAAAAATATTCATGGACTCTTCGGATGCCAGCACAGCCAATACGGGCTTGCCGTGCTGAAGCGTTAAAGGCAAAAATCATTCCTTTCAAGAAATCTCCTCTTCGAGGCGGGGATAACTATTGGCAGAAAAAGCGTTAAGGCTCAGTCCGCGGATTCAGTCCGTCATGAAGATGAATCGACCAGGCCATCGCTTTGCTTGAATACCTACAGAGATTGATTGAAATGAAACAGAGGCTTTTGCAAGCAAGCTTGGAGTCAGCGGGCAGTCGGTTTTTCGCTGGGAATCCGGACGTTCTCATCCACGACGATGGGTGGTCCAGCGGCTGGAATCGCTTCGAAAGAAGGCGGTCAAAAAACGCCAGGCCAGTTGAAAAGCCGCTCGGCCGCTTCGACGGCGTCCTGGCGCGCCGGGAGGATTTATTCCAGATAAGCCGATAACGACACGCAGAAGATGCAGATCGAGGTGGCCATCGCAATCTGTATTCAACACGGCGGCACCTCGGAGATGCGCCAGGCAGACCTCGCGGCGCGGTTCAACCTCCTCTCCGCATCGCCAAGGGCCGGTGGTTTTTCTCTTCGTCGGTAAGATTGCTGAGGGTAGACTGAAGTGCCCTGAAAGGAGATGCGCGCCGATGAGAATATTCCTGGTTGGTGTGGCGTGCGTGGGCAAGACGACCATCGGCAGGCGCCTGGCGGCAAGGCTTGGATACTCCTTCTTCGACCTGGATGAGGAAGTCGAGAAGTTCTACAGCGCCTCCATCGAGAGGCTTCAAAAGCGCTTCGCCACCAGGGAGGCCTTCCGAAAGAAGTCGGCCTTGGTTATCACCTACTGGGCCCCGGAGAACGGATCGGCGCTTGGGTCCCAAGCGCTGCTGGCGGCGGCCTCGCAGTTTTTGAGCCGGTAGAGGCGCTTGGCGTTCTTGCCGGCATCGCGGACGGCGTAAAGCTGGTGGTTGCGCGTCAGGTAGAAACGGTAAATGCCCTGGCTGGAGCTGCTTGCGGGGGCGGTGGCTTCCATCCAGGCGATGCGCTTCTCGTCGGGCCATTTTAAAAGCGCCGCGACCCAGCCGGCGTATTTCGTCCGGTCGCCGGCGCGTAGCTTGAGAAGCTCCGGGTGGGCGGGAGGAACGCTTCCAGGAGGTGTATCCGGAGCGCCTTTGGGAGCCTTGAAAGAAACCGCCGGCAGTTCCTCGCCCTCCTCGCCAAAGAGGAATTGACCCAGGAGGTGATGCTCGGAGCCGTAAAACACAGAAAAATATTTGGGGAGGGCGGAAAATTCGGGAACGATCTCCACATAGGCAAAATCGTCGATCGGGCCGCTGTCAAAAAGCACCTTTCTGTCTCCCTCCACCCCCAGGTAATAAATGTCCGCCGGGAGATGGGCTTTGAAATCGGCGACGTCCACCTCGAACCCGACGACGGTCTCCCGCAGCACCTGCAAGAGGCAGGCCCCTTTCGACACCGCCGCCTTGGCGTTTTCCGCGTCGAACTCAATCTTGGCAGGCGGGATGCTGAAACCGCCTTCGTTGTGAGGGCGGGAAAACATCCACCGCACCATGGGCATGCGGCTCGACTGCCCGGAGAACACCACCCGGTCAATCTTCTTGCCGCCGACAAGCCGCTGCGCTTTATCAAAAGCGGCCTCCAGGGGCTCGGAGATGGCCTGGAAGACTTCCGCGGCGCTCGCGGAGAGGACGCGCTCGGAAACCGGATCGCCGGCCCAGGGAATGCTCTCCCCGATCTTGGGGTTGGGCGCGTCCCTGAGCGCCAGACCAGCGGTGATCTCACGAAGGCATTCAAAATCCGGAAAGATGTCTTTTCCGTGCAAGCGCTCGACCTCGTCGAAAAGCCGCCGCTTGAGGCCTTCAGCTTGGTTCCAGAGCCAGTCGAAATTACGGCGAGCCTCGAGTCGGTATATCTCATCGCCGGAAGGGAGGAAGCGGGTGGGGAAAAGCTGGTCGATGGCTCCCTCCAGCTCCTCCCCCACCGATTTGCTTGAGATCCTGGCATTGAGGTAGCCCCAGTTCTCCAAGACCATGCGCCGGCTCGGCTCTAAAGCCTCGGAGCCGTCCCTGAAATCCAGCGCCGGGTTCCAGCCCCTGGATGGGCTATCGGGCAGCAAGAAGGTCCCGTAGCCGCTGCGCCTGTCGGCGCCCAAGCGCGGCGGCAGCCAGGAGGGTTCCGGGCTCCTCGCGGCCGGCTCCTCCTTCGTGCCGGCTCTTTCCTTGCGCATGCGGGCGGGTTCGCAGATCGACATCGCCAGCCGCCGCTTCAAAATACGGAAGAGGGCGAGGGTCACCTGGTCGCCGCCAAAATCGCAGGAATCGGAGCCAAGAAGCGCCAGGGACAGGCGAATAGCTTGCGGGAAGAGATCCATCTTCGCCTCGATCAAAGCGAGGTCGATGCTACCGCCACCGAAATCAAAAGAAAGCAGGTGGAGCGTGTAGCGCTTTCCTTGCCTGCCGTTCTCGTTTAAATTTTCTTCTGAATCCAGAAGATCCTGGATCAACCGGTTGCGGGAGTCCCGCTCCCGGACCCAGGTGTAAAGATAAAAAAGCCCGGCGGCGCTCGCCTCATCGAGAGAGAAATCCAAGGCTTCCTCGCGGAATCCCAGGCGCAGGAAGACCTCCCGCAGGCGGATGATCTCCTGGTAGCTCCAGGCCGGCGGGTAGGTGACGCTCACCCTTTTGATGAGCGAGCGGACCTCGGCATGATTTTGAGACTGCTCGCGGACGAATTTTAAAAGCGCCTGGAGTAGATTACGCGGATCGGCAAATCCTCCGTTCCCCTTTTCGTCAGCGATGAGGACCTGCGGCAGGCCCAGCACCCGTTTGGCGTTGAGCTGCAGGCAGCGCGGATCCTTGGGGTCGGCGGAGCGATAAGCTTCGAGGGCTTGGCGGCCGACCAGGCAGCCGCCTTCAGCTCCGCGCATGAACTTTCGGAAATTTCTGATAAACAGGACGGAGGGGATGTTCGCGTCGGCGCCATCCAATTTGGGATTCCAGGGCATCCGCCGCACCGCATCGCGCTGGATGTGGTATAGGGATACGGTGGAGCTGGAAGTTCCCAAATCTATGGCGGCATAGCCGGGAAAGGGGGCCAGATCTTGGACGTTTTCAAAGAGGATCTCAATCCATTCTCTGGAGCCGTCATCGCCCTCACCTTGAAATGCAATCCGGCCTTTGAATTTCTTGTCCGGGAAATTGAAGTTGTCGGTGTTGAAGGAGATCAAAACGGTGTTCTCCCCCGGTTGAAGGGAGAGCGATTGCCCGTCGATGAAGACATTCTCATTCCCGCCGTCTTCGGGACCGTAAATTTGCACCCAGCTGTGCTCGGGGAAATCAAAATCGACCTTCAGGGAGAGGGGTTCAGCCAGCTGATTGATGAAAATGCAAGCCCGCTCGAGGCTGCCAGTTCTCCTATGCACCGTGTCGAAGACGAGGAGTGGATGATGGATGGTGAAATTGGCCATAGCTTCAGTCTTGGGTTACGGATGAGGCGAGCCGCGAGTTCCGCGCCCGCAGGGAGTCCATTTCCCGGATCAGCCCCTCGATTTGCTTGCACAGGCCGGAAATCTCATACAGATCGCCAAATCCCTCCGCGAGTTCCTCTGGAATCTTCACCTTGTCGAGGACTTGGGAAGTGGTGACCACGCCTTGAATGCTGTCGAAAAATTTTCTCAGCTCGGTCTCCAACTCCTCGGCATCGAGAAAGAAAGAGAGCCAGAGCCCGTCCTGGATCTCGCTGTAAATGTTCTGGAAAATCCAGTTTGGATAAAAATCGGAAAACACCTTGACCAGGAGCTCTTTCATGACGACGATGCGGATAGTTTGCTCCAACCTTTTCAGGTCGCGGCCCCCCGGCATCGAATAAAAGCGGTTACGGATCTTGCACAAGACGCTGTGGCGCAGCATCAGCTCGAAGCGTTCCAGCATCCGGTCTATGCGCTCCACCCACTCCGGCGAGCCGTTCAGGAGGTTCTTGAGGTGCTCGCGGAGCTTGTAACGGTTGAGACACTCGTAGAACCGCTGCCGGACGCAATCGACCACGGTGGAAGCGATGATCTCTTGAAATTCCAGACGCAGCAGGTTTGAGGCGTCATCGGCGATACGGCGCAGATCAAAATCGCGGACTGGATCCTCCCTTGGCGGTGCGGTTTGAACCGGCTGGTTGAAGTAGCTTATGATCCGGCGCTGGATTTCGCCGTGGGCGCGCTCCAGCGCACCCTTGAGATCCCGGGAGAGGATGGCGTGGCCGTCTTCGGAGCCGTGCAGGTATTCGTAGCGGAACCCGTAAATGGAGCGCCGCGCCAACTGCTCGATCTTGTGGAAATAGTCGAAAGCCGCCCTCATCAAGAGCTCCCTGGGGTCGGCGCGCAACACGTCCTCGTAACGGGGCGAAGCGGCGGAGTGGAGGTTTTCGACAACGGTTTCGTAGTTTTGGAGGATTTCTTTGATCTTGGTGCGGTAGGCATCCTCGGTCAAGAACGTCTGCAGGCAATCGCGGAAGTATTTCACGCCGCCGGGATCTTGCGGCGTCAATGTGTGTCCGACCAGCTTGTCCAACCCGGCTATGGAGCTTTTGAAATCCTGGAACGCTTTCTTGTACCTCTCGAAGTCGTCGTAAAATTTCTGGCTGCTGGCGGCGTTTTCGCGGGCGAGGTACGCGGAGGTGAGGAAGCAGCGGCTCTTGGGGAAGTCCTGCCCGATGCAATCCCGCGTCAAGTAATCGAAGGACCGCGACAGCTCCTCCGGCTCCATCTGGAACTGGTCCACCCTGTTGAAGACGAAGAAGAGTTTCTCGCGGAAGTTGGAGCTCAGCCCCTTGAAATTCTGGATGACTTCTTCATCCGCCTGATTTCCCGGCTGGAAGGCGGTGACCACGATGCAGTCCGCCATGTTGCAGTATTCGCGGATGGCGCGGCGATGGTAATCCTCGCGGCAGTTCAACCCGGGCAGGTCCAAGAAGACGATGTTGTTGTGCAAGAGGGGGGCGTCCACCCAGAGAGTGACATCGCGGATGAACGCCAGCCATTCGCGGGTGATCCAGAGATCGGGATCCCCTCCTCCCGCCAGATACTGCTCCTCTTGTCCCGGGGTGGGAAGGAAGTATCGGTACCGCATCCCGCTCTCCGTGGGCACCGGGATCAAGCCTCCCCCGGCGCAGTAGGGATAGCGCTGGTCGAAGTTGACCGAGCGGTTGGCCATCCGCTCGTAATTGGAGATCAAGCGGGCGAACCGCTTGAGCGCCGTTTGATCCACCGCAGCTTCCACAAAGTTCTCCGGCCTCTCCATCGCTTCCTGGAGCTGGTCGGGCCGGATAAACTCTTTTTTAAAAGGCTTTTCGATGTAAAGCCGGACGCGGTTGAAGCTTTCCTCGTAGGAAACGTAGCGGACCTTGATCCTCGGCGTCTCGCCGAAGCGGATGACGGTGCAGACGGCGGTGAGCGGAATGGCGCTCACCGGCAGCAGATCCGGAAAATTCAAAAGCACGTTGAGGAGGGTGGATTTGCCGCTCGAGAAGGCGCCCGTGACCGCCACCAGGAACTCGAATTCGCGGGTGATATCGATGGAGCGGTTGAGGATCTCACGAGGGTCGTTCCGGTCATAGACAAAAGCGGCCCCTCGCTCCGGAAATTTTCCAGCACGCGAGGACTGCTGGAACTTAAGAGCCACTTCCGCGAGTCGGATCCCAAAAGCGTGGAGATCGCGATAGTATTTCTCAAGATTCTTGAACGCTGGATTCAGTACCGCGGTCATAAAATTCACTCCCGATTCATGGAACTCCTGGTGCCGGAGGGCGCGGCGGGAAATCATTTTCCCCGCCTATAATCGCCAATCAGCAATGGGCCTTTCTGATCGTATTTGGCATAAAAAATCAGCTTCTTTTCATCCGAGGTCTGGCGGCTGAGGAAGGGAAACCCGACGGCCACCGGCCACTCCCAGACCTTCTTCCCCGACTCGAATTCGACAAAATTGCACTGCATCCAGCGGCTGGGATTTTCGCTCAAAATTTTGAGTAGCTCCTCCTCCGCGATCCCCCCCTCGAGCTGTTGGAAAACCGCTTCGGTGATGGGCATGACTTCCACCTGGCTGATGTAAGTGGGGGTTTCGATGCGGTTGACCAGACCGGTGGCGTAAGGGCCGTAGCCGAAGAGGAAGACCGAATCGCGAATGGTCTGGTATTGGTTGAGGCTGGTAGGGAGCTTGGGATAGCGCATGCGATGCATGAACAGCCCCATATCGCCTGAAAAGTTGGCGATGCGGTACACCTGCAGCTTTTCCATGCTCAACTGCCAGTTGAACGAAATGTCCCCCCGCCGCGCGGTTTGCGCGGGCTGCTCGGCTTCCATGAACTCCACATCTTTCAAGGTGAGGTTCACCGTGCCCTTGTCGCCGCTGGAATCCTCGTAGGAGATGGAATACTTCCCCGCGGCATCCCGCTCCATTTGCGCTGGGATCGCCCCCTTGTAACTGCAGCGCACCAGGCCATCGGCGGTTTTTTCGACAGTGAGGTCATCTCGCGGGACCATGGCGCCGCCGATCTTGAAATCCGCCTTGGCTTCCTTGAGCTTGTAAGTGAGGCTGGAGATGCGGATGGGGACCTTTTGCTCGCTCAGGTACTGCTGGACGAGCATGCCGCGGATCTTGGCTAGCTGCTGTTCGTCGTTCTCCGTGGTAGTGGAGAAATTGGAGTCCTTGGTGGCCGCCTCTTGCAAGCTGCTCTTCAAGAGTTGGAAAAACGCCCCCTCATCGAAGCTCTTCTCAGAAGCCGCGAGCCCGACGGTGAATTCATCGATTCTGAGAAGCTTCATTTGCCCGGTGCCAGCCTGTTTCAGCTTCTCCAGATCCGCTTTGAGCCGCGTATTTTCGTCCCGCAGCCTCTGCAACTCGGCGTTCTTGCAGCTGGACAGTCCCACGACCAGACTCAGGAAATAAAAGGACAAGATTGCCGGTTTTTTATTCATCAAAAACGCTCCCTTTCATCAAAGCTCGTTCTAATTTTTTGCTAGGGTTAGACGCAGGAGAAACGCTATCAATTCGAATTTCTCCCGTCTTTCTTGATTTTTTTTCTACAAAAGTTGCAGCTTCCTCTGCAGCCTTTTCAGCCTTTCCTTGAAACTCTCAGGCAAGCTGGGTTTGCTTAAAAGCTCGTTCGCTTTCTTGAGGTACGCGCCGGCCTCCATTCCCGGCAAAATCGCTATTTGAGCGGTCTCGAGGGACCCGACTTCCCCCTCCAAGAGAAAAAAGTCCCTCAGGGCCTGTAATTCCTGGCCAAGCTTGAAGCCCAGGAGGCGCTCGCGGTGTTCGCGGGCCCTCCGGCCCCCTTCCTGGCCCGGCCAGCTGAGAAGCTGGGCATGGCGCAAGTAAAAGAGCAGGGCGTTTTGAGCGAAAGGATCGCGGATTTCGGTGGATGACTCCAGCCGCCGGATGGCCCGGTGGAGGTCGAGGCTCTTATTGCGCTCCTCGGGGAAGAGGCGGAAGTCGTACATTTCGGTCAGGATGTTGTAGTTCGGGGAGTTCCTGACCTGGTAATAATACTTGACCGCGGTGAGGAAGTTCCACCCCCAGCTGCTTTCCCCTGCCGCGTCGCCGCCGTCGCCGCCCGCCTCCGCGCCCAGGCCCTCGAGATACTTGCGGCACAGGGTGGCGTATTCATGCCCTTTAAAGGCCATCCCTTGCTGGAAGTATTTGATGGCCTCCGCTTCATCGCCGGAGTACCAGACCAGGGCGTGCCCGTAAAAGAAGCAGCAGCGGGCCCGGTCGTTTTCGCTGAGCAACTCGTACTGGCCTCCCGCCGTGAAAAATTGCCGCCGCAAGTGGTCCCGCGCCTCCAGCGGGTTGGCGGCCGCCAGGTAATAAACCGCCAGGTCGAGCTGCGCGGTCGCAAGGCGCTCGAAGGCGGGCGCGAAGGGCTGGATTTCCTTGACCAGGGCCGCGGACGCCTTCTTTTGAATAGAAAGGGTCAGGGCTTCGATGGCGATCCGAGGGTCGCTCGCCAGGTAGCCACGCGCGAAGTCGACGTCCCAAGTGCCGCTGGGGTCGAGCGGCGGCTCGCCGGACTTGCCCTCGACCCAGCCCATGGCCACAGCGGCCCGGTAAAACGGATCTCCGGGCGGATCTTCCGCCCGCGGGGTGAAGCGGGTCCCTTCCGCCGCTTCGAGAAACTGCGAAAGGAACGCGGCGCGGAAGCGCGACGGCAAATCTCCCAGCTTGCGATATAGCGGCAACGCCTCGGCAAAGAACCCCTGGTCGAAGAAGACACCCGCCGCCGCGCGCCGGACCTCGTCCTTGGCGTGGATCTCGCCGAGGCAGCGGATCAGGCGCTCTTGGCCGCTGAGGTCTTTCGTGTAAGCGTCGAGAAGCTTCTGGCAGTTTTCCACCACTTCCAGGATAGCTTTTTCCCCGGGCCCGACGGCGTATTTGCCGGTCTTGAGCTCAAGTGACTCCAACTGGTATTCGGACTGGGCCCCCTCTTCCTGGCGCAACCGGCTGGAATCGATGGCAAAGGTGAGAGCGCCCTCATCCCCGGAAAGGGGCTTCAAGGAGATGACCCCGGCGCCACGAAGGTTGATGCCGTTTAAAGTGAGTTCGACCTTGGTCTCCGGCGGAACCGCGGCCGGCGTAACGGCCAAGACTTCGGGGGCGGGATAGACCTCCAAGGACAAGCCGGGAATCTCTTCCCGCTCCTCTTTGCCGAGATCCCAGGCCAGGGAATACTTGCCGGCGGCCGCCTCCCCGCGGAATCCGCCGCCAGGCTCCGGCTCGAGCCGAAACGGACCGGAGGGTTTCTGCTTGTCGGAGGAAATGAGCTGCAAGGGGAGGCCCTGGGGAAGGCCGGACCCTTTCAGGGAGATTTGAATTTTTTTTTCGGCATCCAGCGTGGCGGGATTGGTCTGGATGCCTTCAATCCTGGGGCCGGTGATCTTGAAGGAGAGGGGCTCAGAGCTGGCGGTGAATTCGCCGCTTAAGAATGTGCCGTCGAGAAAAACCTCATACTCCCCTTCGTGTCGGCTCTTGAAGGTTCCCGCCTTGACGGGCATCATGGCTCCGAACGGGATCGAGAACTCCACGCGCTCGCCGGGCTCTGAAACATCCTTCCCTCCCCTAGCGAGGGGGGGCGGCTCTTTCCTTTCCTCTTCCGGCTTGGAAGCGTTTTTTTCTGGCCCCTTCTCGGGGGGTTCTTTTCCGGGGGCGCCGGGCCTTGACTTGAAGGTGAGTTTTTGAAATTTTTCCTTCTCAATCGGGAAGCGGTTCTTGCTCGACAAGTTCAAGGCGAGGGGCATGAGGCGGTTGGCGGTTTGGGGCTCCAGCTGGAACGCGGGAGACTCGACGGCCAGGGGAGCTTCAGCCGGCTTGCCGCGGAAGATCCGGCCGCGGGGAATCAGCGAGTAATTCCCCGGAGGGGCTCCCGCCGGGCGGAAAAAATAGCCGCCAGCTTTGTCGGCCCAGGGCTGGACGGCATATCCCTTGACCTCGGGTCCTTTCTCATGGCGGAGGATGACCTCGAGCAGTTTCCCGCCCCTTGCGGTCAAGAGCACTTTGGAGTCGCCGAAATTGAAAACGCGGTTGTTTTCAACGCCGGTGATCACCGGCTGGTAGTGGTAGGCGAGCGCCAGCCAGGCGCCTGCGGTCAAGGCGGCCACGAGGATCGCCGCCGCGGCCCAGAATGAAGCGGGGAGTTTTCGGCGCACCTTCAGGTTGAGGCCGGTGTTGCTGTCGCCAAAATAGATTTTGGGCACGCCGCGCTGGAGCTGCGGGGAGATCTGGAGCTCGTGGATCTCCCCCGGCTCCACTTCTTTGGATTGCAGGACAGCCGCGGGAATTTTCTTTCCCCTGGAGGTCAGCAAGAAATATTCATCGCCTGCCTCCTTGCTGAGCTGGGGCAGGTGTTCCCCCTGGATTTGCAGCCTGACCGGCGATTTTTCTTTGGGCGTGAGGCGAACGGCCAAGGGATTGACCGCTTTCCAATGCGGCTTGCGGATGCTCAATGCCAGGCCGCACTCTCTGCGGTTGACGCGCAAGCGGTACTCCCCGGGCGGGATGCCCGCGGGCAGGGCAAGCGTGGCGGCCTTGTCGCTGTGGAGCTTGAACGGCAATGGCCCGCCAGGAAGCGCCCCCTCTCCCAAGTCGATGATCATCTGGGGATGGAAATTGTGGCCGCGGAGGTGGATCTTTTGCTCCCGATGGTTCAATACTTCCTTGGGCTCGAGGCCGTTGGGATCGGCGGCAGGATCGGGAAGGGCTTCCTCGATTTCCAGGCAGAGCCCGGTGTCCAGGCCGTTGCAGAGGACCCGGTGGCTGCCAACCGGCGCCTCCTCGGGAAATTCTACGGCGATGCACTCCTCTGAAGGCGCTTCGCCTTCGAAGCCGGCTCTTGGCTCGAGCTGCGCCTTGAGGGCGTCGGTGCGGCTCCCCGGTGAGGTTTCCAGGGAAAAGAGCGGGTGCGCGGGGATATACTGCCCCACCACCCGCACCGCGATGTTACCGAAGCCGGCCCAGGGCTTGCGGGTCTTTCCCGGAAGGAGCTGCTTCCAGGCCGGGGGAGTGACTTGCACCGACTGGTCGGTGCGCCGGTTGTTGATCAGGATGGCGTGGGTTCCCGCGGGGAACCCGAAAGGAATTTGGAAGCGGATCTGAGAGGCGCTCGCCTCCAAGATCGCCATCGGCTGGTCGTAGTCTCCCAGAGAAATCCTCACCACGTCCTGGGGGAGGCCCTCGCCGGTGATCGCCACCACCGTCGTCTCGAAATTGTTCACCCGCGGTGGCGCCACGGCGATTTTATATGGGGCGTAATGCTGGAGCCTATCGCCGAACACGTTGATGGGCTCCTGGCCGGACTGGAAAAGCCGCTCCGCGTAAGCGGCCGCTTTTTGGTACAGCTCGCTGCTCGTCGCCTTGAGGTAGGAGGCGTCGCACCGTTCCCTCCGTCCACCTAGGCCGGCTTGAATTATCGACTCGGTCTTCGCCTTGATGGTGTAGAGGTGGTCGAGGATCTCTTGCTCCTTTTGGCTGAGGAGTTCCGGCCGCGCCGCTTGCCCCCGCCGCAACATTTCTTTGGACAAGTGTTCGCGAATCTTGGCCGCTTGCTTGGCCAAGTCTTCAAAGGAAGTAGCCCGCTGGAAGAGGTCTCGGAGGAAGGCGCTGAAGCAGTAAACGTCGGTTTCGAGATCGTAGGCGTCGAAGTCGGGGGCCTTGGAAGAGGCGAGAAACAGCTCTGGAGGGTAATAGCCGTGTCCCAGGAATTCCTCCGGGATGGCCTCCGGTTTCAGGAAGCGGACGCCGGTGTTCAAAAGGTCGAATCGGTAGGTGCGGACATCATCAAAGGGAGACTTGCTCGGCTCCAGAGGGATGCAGAGGATGCTCCGGCAATTCCACTGGCCGTGCGCGATCCCCTCGCCGTGGAGGAAGCTGAGAGCCTCGGCCAGCGTTTCGCTGAAGCGCAGGAACTCCTTCAAGGGGAAGCGGTAGCCGGAGGAGACGGCATCGTGGAGGAGCTGGAAAGCACCTTCGGAATAGGCGTGGCGGATGATAGCCCAGGAGCCGCTGGGGTTTTCATCTTCCCCCGGCGCCAAGAGCGACAAGATGGGAGGAAGAGCCCGCGGCAAGGCGAAGCGGTTTTGGTCGTTCGCCAGGACCTGGTAGGCCGGATCTCCCAGGCTGAAGTTCAGCCCGAAAGTTTCCGTCTCCAGGAGCTGGAGAAAAACGGGGATTGGCTTTTCGGGCCCATGGGGGCCAGGGGCGAGGCCATGGAAAAACTTGCCGACAGCATTTTCAAGGCCGGTTATGGGCCGATCCAGAAAGAAATGGTAATTTCCTTTTGCAGGTTGAACACCGACGCCCGCTCTCATTTATCTTTTCCCCCGTCCTCCTTCAGGGGCAATAATTAATAAAGCCCCTGACCTCAAAATCGTATTCTGATAACTTGACTTTATTGGAATATCAAGTTCCTTAATAAGCAAGAAAAATTATGATGGGGTTGCGCCGCACGAAAGTCCTTCTTTTATCCGAAGCTATGATCGCAGCGCCACCCCCTTCACCCCCCGTTTTAGACCATATTCGAGCTTCAGACCAACATCGGCCCGGCGCTGCTCGCGACAGCAGGGTTGCTGGTCCTCTGGTTTGCTGTCGAAGCGGCCGGCCCGGATCTCCGAATCCGTGGAATGATTCATACGACCCCTCTCATCGCGATACCGTTGCGTCGGGGTTGATGATGATCGGCAGGCCGTCCTTTCCAGTGGGAAGGAAATAATATCGGGTTGAGTTGCTTTCAAAGGCCTTGTAGAGGAGGTAATCCCTGGTCAGGGTCTTGGTGATTTCCGCCTGGTCCTCGGCCTGGGCTTTACTTTTTAGGAGCAGCGCTTGCGCCTCGCCTTCGGCTTGGATGCGAATCGAATCGCTTTGGCCTCCAGCCTTGGCGCGAAGAATGTCGGCATCCTTCCTGGAAATTTCCAGTTCAGAGGTAAATCTGCTGGAGCGGGCGGAGAAGGACATTTTTCAAAATCAGCCACAAGAAAAGGTAAATCACGGATCCAAGGACCAGAACGTGCCAGAGGTGATTGAGGAGGAGTTCGGAGAGCGTGACATTGGGCACAAGAAAATATTGGAGGACGGCGTAAATCCCCATCGAGAGCGCGATGGCGATGGCAGTCCAGAGGGCCACGACAAAGGAGAGACTCTTTTGATTTCCCATGATTCGTCTCCTGAAAAATTTAGGTGACTGTCGTTTTAACCCAAGAAACCTTTAGCAAAATTTGTTCCTCCCATAAACGGATCGGATTATCTCCGTGAGGTAACTTGAAGCGGCTGGAGTTCCTAGGGAACTTCTTGAGGCGGGCTTGTGGAAGGGGGATAAATATTTAAGCAAGTAAACTGTTTCAAAAGCAACAGGAGTTGTCTGTTCTGCGAGGGGTTTTCCAGAAAACGGTCCATTCAATCAGGATATATGGTTCACAAAATCACAAAGCTTGAGGGTGATCGGGCCGTGGTGATTAGTTAGCTTTTGTCCCCAAAACTAAGCCGAAACCCGGTATTTTGCGCAAACTGAGCGCGCGTTGATTCGTGAAACCGACTTTCGTGAGCCAACCGTTGATGTCGTCGAATGAGTAGGTCTGCGCCTCAAGATTATTGAAGTAGTTCAAGGCCTGGAGCCGGGTGAGGACTCTTGCAGTTGAACTGGAGACCTTGGCGGTGATTTGCTCCATGATGACGATCAGGCCTCCACGGTTCAGCGCTCCTGCGACCTTGCGTAGCAACTCAGTGTTCTTGTCGGGCAAGTTAGCATGGACAATGTTGAACACCAAAGCCACATCGTAGCCGGCGCTAAGGTCGTCAATCCAGAAATCCCCCTCCTGCACCGCGACCCGGTCACCCATCCCCTCGGCGGCGATGGTTTCTCGTGTCACCTCCAGTGCTTGTGGCAAGTCAAAAACGGTCGCTGACAAACCCGGATAGCGGCGACAGAATCGTATGCTGTACAGCCCGTGGCCGCCGCCGACATCCAGCAGTAGGCGGCCAGTAGGTGGCAGTTTCACCTTGGCAACCACCTCGTCGGCTACCATTCGGGCCACTGCGATCATACCTTCTTCGTAGATGCGCCAGCGATCCGGCTGCTGATCGGCCCAATCGTACCCGTACAGCGCCGGTTTCCCCCGACGGATGGATTCCTCCAAATGCTCCCAGCGATCAAACACCATACTTTCTAAAAAGGGAATTCCACAAGCCAGACTGGTCGGTGAGTTGCGCAGAAGCCACTTGGCTGTCAAAGGCGTGTTTACGTAGCGCCCGTTCTTCTTTTTGATATAGCCGAGAGCTTCGAGGGCTTCAAGCAACAGGGCTGTGCCCCGCTCGTTCGCCTTGATCTGATGCGCGGTCTGAGCCGCTGTCAAAGGAGCGCCGCTCAAGGTCTCGAAGACGCCCAGCCTGACAGCGACGCAAACTGCCCGGAACGCTTGTGCTCCAAGGAAATCCAGAATCAGGCCAGGACCCTTATTGAGTTTGAGCAGTATCAGGCGCTCAAAGAGATTTGGTTCGATGGGCATTTGCCATTTCACCCTTTAAGATCTGGCCTTTTGGGCACTTTGCGTGTCGAAGACGCCGTGCCAAATGTGCAAAAGACAACTTTAAGATAATGAGAATTCCCTCAGTGTTTGTGGTCTTGTCCCAAGTGCTGAGGGGATAATCCCTGGACGGCCCGGACGCCAACGCCGTGGCCGAAGACCAGTTCGCCTCCGAAGTAGCCGCCGGCCAGCACCGTTCCCATCGTTAACACACTGACCAGCAGGTAAAGGGCCCTCAAACGACGGGGCAAGCGCCCCTTGGCAAATGCCCGCCACGTGAAGAGCGCCAAGGTCATGGCCAGGGCAGTCAGGCCGATGGCCTTGTGGACCTCCAGGACCCCATGGGCGGCCTCATCGTGCTCCGCGGCTCTCTCGGCGAGAAGTCCGGTGGCGACGGTGAGGATCACGGCGATGGTCCCCGCAAGGAGGTTCCACCACGCGGCGGCGTGGAGCGAGTCCTTTCCTAGGAGAACCCCCAGAAGATCGAAGAGGACGCTCGCAGCGACCAGCGCGATGGTGAAGTGAACGATCGGGGGGTGAAGATAGGGCGTCAAAGGAAACTTCCGGATGCTCAGTGCTTGTGGTCGCCGGAATGGCCTCCGTGCTCGTGCCCAGAGCGCTTCCCCTCCGGTTCCTTCTCCTTCCCCTTGGAGGTGTCCTCGGGTGGAGAAGTCTTGGGCTTCCTCACCACCTTCCCGCACTCCGACATGGCAGAGCCGTAGTAGGGATTCAATACCTTGGACGAGTCCTGAAGCCAGCTCTTCTTGGCCATGTCGCAGTAGAGGACGTAAGCGTCCACTTCGGCCGGGAAGGCCTCGACGAACTTCCTCAGCTCGGCGGAAAGGGCGCCGAAGGTTTGGCGGGCGTTCTTGAGGTCCGACCCATCGAGCTTGGACGCGGCCGCCAGCGCCGCCTCGAGCGCCTTGGAACGCTGGTCCTTGTTCTTGGGACTCAATCCCTTCGGGGCCTTCTTGGAGAGAGCTTCCAAAGCCGAGGCCAGCTCCTTCTTCGCCTCGGGGATTCCCTTCACCTCGTCTTTGGCAAGAGACTTCCAGACTTTGAAGTAAGCGGTTTTGATTTAATAAGAGGATCTGGCTCAGAACTGCCCAAACGAAAAGGTAGATGATGATCCCCAGAACCAAAACATGCCACAGGTGATTCGCGGCAATCTCAATGAAGGAGGCTTCCGGCATATGCAAATGCTGGAAGGCGGCATAGATCCCCATAGCCAGGGCAATGGAGGTTCCAGTCCAGAGGGTGATGAAGAAGGAAAGGCTGCGTTGCTGAGTCATGTTTTAATCTCCTGATGATTTTCAAAGCACTTGCTCTGTCAAGGCGTTAAATGCAAAATTCATTCCTTTGAAAAAGGATCCCTCCGCGTTCAAGCCCTAACTTTTGGCAGAAAAATCATTAAGGAGAGCCCTGTAAATTTAGGCCGCCAAATCGCGAACCGTTTCATCAAACGTACTGATTGAAAACCAACAGGACCTGGATGATTTGAATCGATGGGATTGATCTCGAACTTCAAGTCGTCATGTTTTAGATTTTCTAGAAAGCCCCCCTACCCAAAACGTCGGCCCTTGAAAGCCGGATCAATCCAGGATAAACCGCTGGGGATTTTCCAGGAAACGGTCTCGGCAGGCGGGGACGCAGAAGTAATAGGTCTCCCCTTGATGATCGGCCGTGGCCGCCGCGTCCAGGCGGTTGATGGTGATGCCGCAGACCGGGTCCACCACCATGCTGTCCTTCTGATAACCTGGCTCCTCTTGCAACTTCTGGTAATTTTCCACGGCCTCGATGATCTTCTTCTCCACATAGGCGCTGAACCGGCCTTCGTGCACGGCATCCAGTGAAAACGCGAAGCTGTCCTCAGCCTGGAAAGTGAAGAGGATGGGGATGATGTGGAGTTGATACGTTATCGAAGCGGTGTCTGCCGCCGGGTCCAGGGCGAGGCCCAGGGTCAAGGTCACGGAGGCCGCGAAGCGGAGGTCTCGGTTGAGGATCACCTTGCCGCCTTGGCCTCCCGTCTTTTAAAAAAGATTTCCTCGAGGCGGTTTCGAAGTTCCTGGTATTCGAGCATTTCAACCTCCCGATTTTCTAAGGCGGCCGGGGCCGCAACCAAAAGTCTCGGCCGAATGAGGAATAGAAGAAGAGGGAATGACCGCCAAGATGGGGAGAACGCCAAGGGAAGACGCAAAGCGAATGAGAGAGCGTTGGATGATCGCAAAAATTCTCCGCAAGCTGCGAAGATGTTTCGGATAAAGCGCTTAACGCATCGCGCCCACTGGCGCCGCCGCGGCCTCCCCCGAGCTTGAACTCGGCCCTCGGGGCGAGGATTTGCCGGAGGAACCGCCCCGCATGCCGATCCCCCGCAGCGCCATGCGGGTTGAGCGCATCGCCTCCACATCGATCGCCGCCCAGGTCTCGATGGCGGCGAGCGCCTTCTCCCGCTCCATCTTGAGCTGCGCCACCGCCAGGCGCGCCTCGAGGAGCGTCCTCTGGCCGTCGAGCAGCTCCACGAAGCCCACCCGGTTGGCCGCGTAGGCGGTCTGAGCGATCTGCACCGTCCGGCGCGCCCGCGGGATGATGGTCCCGTCAAAGAGGGCGATTTGCCGCTCGTCGTTCCGGAGCACATAGAGGTTCAGGACGAAGCTGGCCGCCAGATCGCGCTCGTACTGGACCCGGGCCGCCCGCGCGGCGCGGATGCCGGCGCGCGCCTGCTCGATGCCGGCGCGGATGGCCTCGAGGCGGAGCGGGATGACGAGCATGGCGCCCGCGGCCTGGGAAACCGTCCCGGTGAAGCTGAAGGACAGCCCGAAGTCGGGGATGTAAGCCTGTCTGGCCAGGCTGAGCGCCTCCTCGCGGCCGGCCACCTCCCGCGCCAGGGCCGCCAGCTCGGGGCTTCTCTCGGAGCCGAGGCGGATGAGCTCCTCATCGGAAACCGGCAGCGGCCGGGGGGCGGGCAGGGTCAACGGCAGCGGCACCGGCGCGCTGGCCGGACGGCCGATCAGGGCGTTCAGCCGGGCGGTCAAGCCCGGAACTTGCGAGCGGAGATTGGCCAGCTCGTTCCCGGCCAGGTCCAGCTCGGTCTGGGATTTGAGCAGGTCCTGCTGGGGGGCGGCCCCCGACTGAACCCGCACCGCCGCCTGGCCGTTGATCAACCTGAGCAGGGCCAGGTTCTCCTCCTGGATGCGGATCGACTCGGCCAGCAGCGCCAGGTCGTAATAGGTCGAAAGGACCTGGGACTGGAGGAGAAACTTGGCCCCCTCGAAGCGCCGCCCGGCGGCGCGCGCCGCTTCCAGCGCCCTCCGGCCGGCCGTGGCGAGCTTGGTCGGAAAGGGGATGTTGGTCATGGGATCGTTGGTGATTCCCAGGGTGGTTCGATCCCAGGCTTTCATGTTCCCGCCGCTGAACATGTAGCTGAAGGGCACGGCGGCGTTGGGCGGGCTGGCATCCTGGAGGATCTGCTCCGCCGCGGCGCGCCACTCCCAGTAGCGCGCCTCGAGATCGGCGTTGTTGAGAAAAGCGAAGCGTAAGTAGTCCTCGGGGCCCGGCGCCTCCGGAAGAGGCGGCGGCTCGGGGCGCTCGGTATAGGGACGGCCGAGATTTTCAAGCTTCTCGCGCTCCTCCTTCTCGCCGGCGGGATGGAGGGCGCAGCCGGGCATGACCGCGGCCAGGCAAAAGACCGGAAGGAATTTATTCGGAATGAAGGATTTCACGGGGTTTTAAACTCCCTGACCAGGGTCTCGAAGGAAACCATCCTGCCGCCGTGTTCCCTGGAAAAGGCCAGAGCTTCCTTGGGATTCAAGAAGGCGATGACGCTCGGATAGCAGCGGTCGAAGCATTTGCCGCAAGGAGTTTTTTCGCCGACCACGATGGCGTTCGGCGAGCAGCAGGGGGCGAGATCGCTCCCCTCAACGAAGACGCAGCGCTCCGCGTTCACCCGCCGTCCGGAAGGGTAGTCCGTGGCGATGGCGGCGGCGACCTGGCCGCCGCCGGAGCGGCACAAGCTGAGGCCGCAGCGCGCGCAGCAAGCCCACGCCTCCTTCCCTCCCACCACCAGGGAGAAGGCGGTTTCGTGGTGGATCGGGCGCTCGCACAGCTCGCACGGATGGTGCTCCGGTAGGCCCCTATCCAGGTACAGGTAAGCGCCGGCGCCGGCGACAACCAGCGCAAGGACGGCCAGCCAGATCGCTTTTATTGGATTTGTTTTCATGTCGCCTCCTCTTCGATTCAATGTCCTCTCAGCTCGGGGATGGGGAGCTTGGAGACATCCACCGTGCCGCGCTTCATTTCATAACGCCATTTCCAGATGCAGTAAATCGCCGGGTAAACGAGAAGCTCGAGGAGGAAGCTCGTGAAGAGCCCCCCCATGAGCGGCGCGGCCACGCGCTTCATCATGTCGGCGCCGGTCCCCATGGACCACATGATCGGAATGAGCCCGATGAAGGAGGTGCCGACGGTCATCATCTTGGGCCGGATCCGCTTCACCGCTCCGTGGACGATGGCCTCGGTGAGGTCTTCGAAGGTCCGCATCTTCCCCTGGCGCACCCGGTCGTAGTAGGCGAGATCCAGGAAGAGGAGCATGAAAACCCCCGTCTCCGCATCGAGGCCCAGGAGAGCGATGATCCCCACCCAGACGGCAATGGACATGTTGTACCCGAGGATGTAGAGGAACCAGACGGCCCCGATGGCGGAGAACGGAACGGCCAGGAGGACGATGGAAGCCTTCACCGCCGAGCGGGTGTTGATGGTGAGGATGACGAAGATCATGAAGAAAGTGATCGGCACGACCACCTTGAGCCGCTCCCGCACCCGGAGCATGTTCTCGTACTGGCCGCTCCACTGGAGGGTGTATCCGGCGGGCAGCTCGAGCTTCTGGCGCACCGCCGCCTTGGCCTCCTCGACGTAGCCGCCGAGGTCGCGGCCGGCGATGTCGACGAAGACGTAGCCTGCCAGCATGGCGTTTTCATCGCGGATCATCGCCGGCCCCTGGACGAGCCGGATGTCGGCCAGCTCCTCCAGCGGGATCTGGGCGCCGGACATGGCCGGGACGAGGACGCGGCGGAGCTTCGGCAGGTCATCCCGCAGCTCGCGCGCGTACCGCAGGTTGACGGTGTACCGCTCGCGCCCTTCCACCGTGGTGGTGATCACCTCCCCGCCGATCGCCGACATGATAATCATCTCGGCTTCCTGGATGGTCAAGCCGTAGCGGGCGAGCTTGTCCCGCTTGAGATCGAAGTCGATGAAAAAGCCCCCGGCGGTGCGCTCGGCGTAAATGCTCCTCGTTCCCCTCACTTCCTTGAGGATCATCTCGACATGGGTGCCGATCTCCTCGATCTTCTGGAGGTCGGGGCCGTAAATCTTGATGCCGATGGGGGTGCGGACGCCGGTGGTGAGCATGTCGATGCGGGCCTTGATCGGCATGGTCCAGGCGTTGGAGACGCCGGGGAACTGCATCTTCTGGTCAAGCTCCTTTTTGAGCTCATCCTCCGAGATCCGGTCCGGCCAGATGGGGCGGAAGAGGGCCTGGAACCACTCCGGCCCATTGGAATGCCAGCGCTCCTTCTTTCGCCACTCGGAGGTCGGCTTGAGGAGGATGGTCGTCTCCATCATGGAGAAGGGCGCGGGGTCGGTGGAAGTTTCCGCGCGGCCGGCCTTGCCGAAGACCCGCTCCACTTCCGGGACGCTCATCAGCACCTGGTCCATGTTCTGGAGGAGCTTCTGGGCCTCGGTCACGGACAGGCCGGGGAGGGTGGTCGGCATGTAGAGGAGGTCCCCCTCCCAGAGGGGAGGAAAGAACTCGGAGCCCAGCTTGAAGTAAACGGGCAAGGTCGAGAGGACGAGGAGCAGGGCCGCGGCGATGGTCGACTTGCGGTGGCGGATGACGAAGCGGCAGGGGCCCTCGTAGAGCCAGAAGAGGATCCTCGAGATCGGGTGCCTCTCCTCCGCGTAGTACCTGCCGACCAGGATCTGATTGGCGATCCAGGAGACCGGGCGGGGGCGGAACGTGAAGTAATCCATACGCGCAAAGAGCATCCTCACCGCCGGGTCCAGGGTGATGGCGAGGAAGGCGGCGAAGGCCATGGTGAGGTTTTTCGTGTAAGCGAGGGGCTTGAAGAGGCGGCCTTCCTGCTCCTCCAGGGCGAAGATCGGCATGAACGCCACCGCGATAACGAGGAGGGAGAAGAAGACCGAGGGGCCGACCTCTTTCAAGGCCTTGAGCCGCACCTCGTGGAAGTCCCCGACCCGGCCCCCCTCGATCCAGAGCTGGAGCTTCTTGTAGGCGTTCTCGACCTCGACAATGGCTCCATCCACCAGGACGCCGATGGAAATGGCGATTCCGGAAAGCGACATGATGTTCGAGGTGACCCCCATGAAGTACATGGGGATGAAGGCGAGCAGGACGGAGATCGGGATGGTGATGATCGGGACGATGGCCGAAGGGAAATGCCACAGGAAGATGAGGATCATGGCGCTGACGACGATCAAGGCGGAGATGAGCTCATCGGTGAGCGTGGCGATCGACTCGCTGATCAGGGTCGAGCGGTCGTAGGTAGTAACGATCTCGACCCCCTCCGGGAGGGAAGGCTTGAGGTCTTCGATCTTCGCCTTGACGCGATCGATGACGTTGAGGGCGTTTTCTCCGTGGCGCATGACGACGATGCCGCCGACGGTGTCGCCGTTGCCGTCGAGCTCCGCCAGGCCGCGGCGGATCTCGGGACCGAGAACGACCCGGCCGAGGCCCCTCACCAGGATGGGGGTGCCGTTCTTGTCGACGCCGACGACGATGTCCTCGAGGTCCTTCACCGAGCGCGCGTAGCCCCGCCCCCGGACCATGTACTCCGCGCCGGAGTACTCGACCAGCCTGCCGCCGACATCGTTATTCCCCTCCCGGATGGAGTTCACCACCTTCATGAGGGGGAGGTCGTAAGCCAGGAGGGCGTTCGGATCGACGTTTACCTGGTACTGCTTCTGGAAGCCGCCGATGGAGGCGATCTCGGCGACGCCCGGGACGCTCTGGAGCCAGTAGCGCAGGTACCAGTCCTGGAAGCTCCTCAGGTCGGCGAGGCTGCGGCGGCCGGACTTGTCGACCAGGGCGTACTGGAAGACCCAGCCGACGCCCGTCGCGTCGGGGCCCAGCTCGGTGCGCACTCCCTCCGGAAGGCGGGGGAGGATCTTGCTCAGATACTCGAGAGTGCGGCTGCGGGCCCAGTAGATGTCGGTCCCGTCCTCGAAGATGATGTAGACGTAGGAGAACCCGAAGTCGGAGAAGCCGCGGATCGCCTTTACCTTGGGCGCGCCGAGCATGGCGGTGACGATGGGATAGGTGACCTGATCCTCCATGATGTCGGGGCTGCGGTCCCAGCGGGAGTAGATGATCACCTGGGTGTCGGAGAGATCCGGGATCGCATCCAGGCGGATGTTCCGCAGGCAGTAGAAGGCCCCCGCGATCGCGACACCCGTGAAGATGAGGACGATGAACTTGTTGCGGCCGCAAAAATCGATGATGCGCTCGACCATGGAGGTCCTTTCAAAAGTTCTTCCAAAACGGGGTCTTCAATGCTTGTGGCCCCCCCCTGACGCTCCCTGGAGGAGGGCGGCCTTGAGCCGGCTCTCGGCATCGACGAGGAAGTTGCCGCTGGTGACAACTTTTTCACCCGCCTCCAGGCCCTCGGCGATCACCGCCAGCCCGTCCGCTCGGGCGGCGACCTTGACTTCCCGAGGCTCGATCCGGCCCTCGCCCTGGTCCATGAAGACGATCTGGCGGGAGCCGCTGTCGAGGATGGCCTGGTCATCGACCACGATCCGCTCTCCGAGATCGACCGCGATGGCCACGTTTCCATAAGCTCCCGGCTTGAGCTTCCCTTCCGGATTGGGAAACTCGAGACGCACGCGCACGGTCCGCGTCGCCTCGTTCAAGTAAGGATAAACGTAAACCACCTCGCCGCTCAGGGGCTGGTTGGGCAGCGCCGAGAGGTGAACTTGCGCCTTCAATCCCTCTTTCACCTCGGGGATCTCGTACTCGTACACGTCGGCGTGCACCCACACGGTGGAGAGGTCGGCGATCTCGTAAAGGTCCTTTCCAGGCTCGACATAGGTCCCCTGGACGACGTTCCGCTTGATGACCACGCCTTCCATCCTGGAAAGGACCGGCATCCGCGGCGCCGGCTCCTTCCTCGCCTCCAGGCTCCGGATCTGCTCCTCGGCGAGGTCCCAGAGCAGCAACCGATCCCGCGCGCTCCGCAGGCTTTGCTCCGCGAAGGCCCTGGCATCTTGGGCCGGATTCGATCCCAGCGCGTGGAAGGCCTCGAGGGCGAGGAGATAACTCTGCTGCGCTTCGAGAAGCTCCGGGCTGTAAATGACGAAGAGGGGGTCCCCTTTACGGACGCTCTCGCCGGTGGCCTTGACCTTGAGCTCCTCGATCCAGCCGCCGTACTTCAAGTTCACGGCCGAAAGCTTTTTTTCGTTGTACTCCACCCGGCAGACGGCGCGGATGGTCTTGGCGATAACTTTCTTCTCGACGGCGCCCGTTTTCAAGCCGATGAGCTGCCGCCGCTCGGGGCGGATGGTCACCACGGAGTATCCCGGGATTTTCGAGGCCATGGGAGCCTCGCCTCCCTTCAATGGAACGAGCGACATGTTGCAGATGGGGCAGTCCCCCGGCCGGTCGGCTTGATAGCTGGGATGCATGGGGCAGTAGTAGGTCTCGGGAGAGCCACCAGGGCCTGCTGGTTTGGCCACCGCTTGAGCGCCGGCCTTTCCATCCGAAGCGCCAGGGCTTTTTTCCGGTTTCATTTCCGCATGGCCAGAGTGCTCCCCCTGGCCGCTGCCGGCATGGCCCGAAGGCTCGGCGTGGGCGCCGGCGCCCATGCCCCGGCGGGGATCCGGCGGGGACTTCCCCTTGTGCTCCGTCCGGGAGAGGGGCATGAGGTTCATGCCGCAAAGCGGGCATCTGCCCGGCTGGTCGGAGCGGACCTGCCAGTGCTCCGCCATGGGGCACGTGTAGGGCTCGCGAGCGAAAGGGCCGGCAACGTAACGGAGGATGCCGCCCGGGATGAGGAAGTGAGCCGCTGTCGCCCCGATGCCGGCGAGCAGCAATATCGACACCGACGCCAGAAACAACTTGCGCATAAGGTTCACGCTTCCTCCGGTTGGTACTCCATCAATATCCTTAATGGTCGTGGCCGCCCTGTATTTCATGAGCGCGGATTTCATGAGCGCCGTCTTCAGAAGCGCCATCTTGCTTCGGCCGGGGCGGATTTTCGAGGTATTTTTGCGGGTCCTTCTCGAACTTCGGTTTACAGCACATGCAGCAAAACAAATAACGCTTCCCCTGGTAGGCGGCGCAAAGGGAAGAATCGGCGCTGGACTGCTCTTGGTCCAGCTTTTCGCCGGAAACCTGGCAGTAGCCAGGGTGGGCGTTGCCGATGGAGAGCGCCGCGACCTCCGGTGAAACGCTGGTGGATTCCCCATGGTCATAGCAGCCCGGGGCGGAGAGAGCGAGAGAAGCGAGACCCAGGGCTGAGAGATGAAAGACTACGGCTCGGCGCATGATCAACCTCCGCTAATGAAAAACTTCTCAAGGTGAACTTCCCATGAACTGGCGGTGATTATGCAAAAGCCATTCCAGTTGTATAAAGCCCCTGCGGGGGGATATTTTGCAGCCAGCTGCCCAAGCCCTGGCCGAAGCGCGGCGGCTGGTTGTGGCATTTCGGACAGGAACAGGCGCTTTTCTAGCTGATTTGGTCCCGGATGGCGAATTTCTGCATCCGGTAAATCAAGGTCTGCCTCGAGATCCCCAGGAGGCGGGCCGCGGCCGATTGATTGCCGCCGGTCTTTCGGAGCGCTTCGATGATGAGGTTCTTCTCGACCTCCTCGAGGATGATCCCTTCCTCCGGAAGCTCGACGACCTTCGGCGCGGGGCTCAGGTCCTCGGCCTTCCCCTTTTCGAGCGCGAGATCGCCGGCATCGATCTCCCCTTCGTTTTTCCGGATGATCAGCGCCCGCTCGATGGCGTTCTCGAGTTCCCGCACGTTGCCGGGCCAATCATGGGCCAGGAGGAGGGCCGAGGCGGCATCGGTCAGCCGGACATGGGAAGCTCCGGCTTTTTCAAGGAAGTGCTGAACCAGGGGAGGGATGTCATCGCGCCGCTCCCGGAGCGGGGGCAAGTGGACCGGAAGGACATTGAGGCGGTAGAAAAGGTCCTTCCGAAAAGCTCCGGTCTCCACCAGGCGGGCGAGAGGCTGGTTGGTGGCGGCAATGACCCGGACATCGACGGGGAGGGGAGAACCGGATCCCACCTTGTCGATTTCCCTCTCCTGGAGGACGCGAAGGAGCTTCTTTTGGAGCTCGAGCTCGATGTCGCCGATCTCGTCGAGGAATATGGTGCCGCCGCCGGCCAGCTCGAATTTTCCCGTCTTGGCGGAGACGGCGCCGGTGAAGGCCCCCTTGACGTGCCCGAAGAGCTCGCTTTCCAGGAGCTCGCGGGGGATGGCGGTGCAGTTCACGGTGACGAAGTTCCGGGAGCTCCTGGCGCTGTTATAGTGAACGGCCCTGGCGACCAGCTCTTTTCCGGTTCCGGTTTCCCCCTGGATCAGGACCGTCGCGTCGGTGGGGGCGACGCGGGCGAGCAGCTTCAGGAGGGCTTGCATGGCCGGGCTCGCGCCGATGATGCGGGAAAGGCTGAACTGGCCGCACAGCTCGGTCCGCAGCATCCGGTTCTCCTGGCGCACCGAGGAGAACTCCAGCGCCTTGCGGACCGTCAGCTTCAAGGCGTCGCGGTCAAAGGGCTTGGTGACGTAGTCATGGGCCCCCCTCTTCATCGCCTCGACCGCTTGCTGGACGCTCCCGTAAGCGGTGATGACGATGACCACGGCCGCCGGATCGGCCTGGCGGATTTGAGCCAGAAGGTCCATGCCGCTCAACCCCGCCATGCGGACGTCGGTGATCACCAGGTCGGGAGCGTCGCCCTGAAAGAGCTTCCAGCCCGCTTCCGCATCCGGGGCGGAAACGACCTCCAGTCCGGACTCCTGGAGGTTGTACTCCAGGACGGCCCGGATGGCCTCATCATCGTCAACGACCAACACTTTCTTTCTGGACACCGGCGGTTTTCCTGATGGGAAGGGTAACCGTGAACGCAGCGCCTTGTCCAGGGCTGCTTTCGACGCTGATCCGGCCGCGGCAGCCCTCGATGATCCGGTGGCTGATGGCGAGCCCCAGGCCCGTGCCTCCGGGACGGGTGGTGAAGAACGGATCGAAAAGCCGCGGCAAGTTTTCCGGCGGGATGCCGCGGCCGTTGTCTTTCACGACGCATTCCACGACGTCGTCCTGGCGGTGAGCCCTGAGGATTATGACTCCTCCCGGAGGAGTCGCCTGGATGGCGTTGAGGAGAAGATTCAAGAAGACCTGCTGGAGCTGATGGAGGCTGGCGGCCACCGGCGGCAGGTCATCTTCCACCTTCAGGTCGATGGAAATTTGCCCCTGCTTCAAAGCTTGGGTGCACAAGGAGGCGACCAGTTGCATGGCTTCCTTGACGTCCGCCGTGCTCAGGGTCTCCTCGGTGGGGCGCGCAAAATCGAGGAAGCGGGAGACCACGGCATCGAGCTGCTTGACCTCCTTGAGAAGGAGCCGGGCGAAACGGTGCTTCGGTTCGCCGGGACCGAGGCCATCCGCCAGGATTTCCGCCACCCCCTTGATCCCCCCGAGCGGGTTGCCGATCTCGTGGGCCAGCCCCGTGGTCAGCTCCCCGAGGGCGGAAAGGCGGGCGGCGCGCTGCAGATGCTCCTCGTTGCGAAAGAGCTCCTCGGTTTTTTCGCGAAGCTGCGCATACGACCTCTCGAGCTCGGCGGCGATCTTCTGGTACCGGGCCATGGCCTCGAGCTGCTTCTGCGACAGGTATCCCGTCACCACGCCGATGATGGGAAACATCAGGATGTTGAGCGTTCGGTGCAGGTTGGCGCCGAGGAAGGAGCCTCCCTCATGGAAGTAGAGGTGCGTGGTGTAGCAGAGGCTGGTGAGGACCGCGCAGGCGATGCCGCCCGGAAGCCCGAACCAGATGGCGCCGAGAATGATCGGCAGGTATGGAACGATGTCAAGGATTTGATGAAAGGGGGAGTGCTGGATCACGCCCGACTGGTGGACCAGGGTGAGGGCCAGGATGATCGCCACCAGGGACAGGAGGCGCCAGGAACGGAGCTGGTTGATAAATTCTCGGAACTTCACGATCGCGACATTCTCCTTGCGTCACCCGCTGCAACCGCCGCGCCAGACCACCAGGCCGTTCATGAAGCAGCCTGGCCGCGCTTTAAACCGCTCATAAGTCTCATGCTAACGGCTGGATGCTGGAAATCAAACATCCCCTGGCTCAAATCCAACAGGTCGGCCTCGGGCCTTCCAGCAGGAGCCCGACCGGTGCATCGCTTATTTTTCCATGGAAATCGGGATCGGGATCGAGGAAGGAATCAACCTTCTTGTGACCTGGGTCATAGAAAATAATAAATTTGCGATCACAGAATTTGAGGAAACGCCAAAGTGAGTTGGAGGCCCCCATGACAAGACTTCTTAAATATCTGGTTGCGCTTGCCCTCGCGGCTGGCCTCTGGAACCGAGCGGACGGCACGGCCCTAGACGACTACGTGGCGGCTCCCGATGCGAATTACCGGTATCGCCTCATCCAGAAGCTGGTCTTGCCCGTCTATACCCAGTACAGCCTCGACATGGACTCGCAAATCTGGCGGCCAGGCTCCGAGGTCAGCCCGGCTCTCTGGAGCCATAGGCTGTTCATCATCGTGCCGCAAACGGTGAAGAGCACGACCGCCATTCTCTGGATCGGCGAAGGGGACAACGGCAGCATCCCTTTGATCAATCCGGTTGAACGCGCTCTGGCGCTCAACACCCAGACGGTGGTCGCGTCGCTGCGCTTCGTCCCCAACCAGCCTCTGGTCTTCACAGGCGAGGGCAGATCCCGAAAGGAAGACCAGATCCTCGCTTACACCTTCGCCCGGTTCCTGGACAGCGGCGACGGAACCTGGCCGGCCCTTCTCCCCATGGTGAAAAGCGCCGTGCGGGCGATGGACACGGTCCAGGCCTTCCTTGGCGGCGAGGCGGATCCGGCGTTCACCGTGGAGAATTTCGTGGTCACGGGGGCCTCGAAGCGCGGCTGGACCTCCTGGCTGACGGCCGCCGTGGACGCGCGGGTGAAAGCGATCGTTCCCGTGGTCATCGACGTCCTCAATATCGATGAGCAGATGGCCCATCACCGCCTGGCTTACGAGGGGGTCACGCTGGACACCGTCGGAGGCTACGCCGTCGCCATTCAGGACTATGTTCGCGAGAACGTCATCCAGAGGATGAACACGCCGGAGGGGCAGGCCCTTCTCAAGATCATCGATCCCTTCGAGTACCGCGAGCGCCTCACCTTGCCAAAGTACCTCGTCAACTCCGCGGACGACCAGTTCTTCGTGCCGGACTCCGCCCAGTTTTATTTCAAGGACCTGCCGGGGCCGAAGTACCTCCGCTACGTGCCGAACATCGGCCACTTCGGACTCCAGCCCGGGGAGGTGGCGGACGGAGTGCAGGCCTTTTACGAGGCGGTCTTGAGCGGCAAGCCCCTGCCGGAGTTCACCTGGACAATCGAGGGGGATGGTTTGATGAGAATCGAGACCGCGGATCCTCCCCTCGAGGCGAGGCTGTGGCAAGCGACGAACCCTGTGAACCGGGACTTCCGCATCGGCACCGGCGTCGTGTGGAAGAGCTCGGTCCTCACCGGCGAGGGGGATGGAATCTACCGGGCTCGGGCGGCCGGCCCGACTTACGGGCAGACGGCTTATTTCGTCGAGCTCAAGTTCCCGAGCAGCAGCCCCATTCCTTACACGTTCACGACGGAGGTCTCCATCTTTTGCTCCTGCCCTGTCCTGGACTTCACGGTGACGCCCGCGGCCGGGATAGCGCCCCTCGAGGCCGCCTTTGACGCCTCGGCAACGATCGCGGCGCCGGGCAGCCAGACCCTTTCCTACCACTGGGACTTCGGCGACGGGAAGACCGGCGAGGGCCTTACGGCGGCAAACCGCTACGACGGCTCCGGGCGCTTCATCGCCACCCTGACCACAACGGACGACCTGGGCCGCAAGGCCTCGATCAAGAAAGGCGTCTCGGTTCTTTGCCCGGCGGCGGACCTCTCCCCGTGGACGCCGGTTGACATCGGCGCGCCGGCTTATCCCGGTTCGTCCCGATTCGAGGAAAGCGCTCCCGGCGACGGCGGCAGCGCATGGCGCGTTTGCGCGGGGGGAAAGGGCATTGGAGGGAAAGAGGATGAGTGCTTTTTCGTTTATCAAGGGTGGCGCGGCGATTTCCGCTTGACGGCGAGGGTCGCGGAGATCTTGAAACTCAACCGTTCCGCCATACTTGGAGTGATGTTCCGGGAGGGCATCGATCCGGGCGCCCGCTTTGGAGCAGTGGCCATCGAGAAACCGTCAGACCTCAACGCCAGGAATCGCTTTGTCGCTCTCCATCGCCCGGCCGCTGGCGATTACGCCGAATTGCAAACGGGAGAAGAGCTGGAGACGCCGGGCGGCTGGCTGCGGATCCTGCGGAAAGGCGTGTCGCTCACCTTCTGGAGCTCGCCCGATGGAAACGCCTGGGGAGCGCCGGTCCAGCAAGTGGCCATGGAAGGGCTGCCGGAGACTCTTCTTCTTGGCATCGCCGCCGCGGGGAGCGACCTCGGCGCGCCGGACCAGTTCCCCTTCGAGCCCCTACAGGCGCTGATTGCCGATCTCGCCATCGCGCCGCTCGGTGAATCCTTCCTCCGCGGCGATGCCAACCTCGACGAGGTTGCCGACCTGAGCGATGCCATCTTCAGCCTCGAATTCCTCTTTCTGGGGACTCGAGAGCCGGAATGCCGGAAGAGCCTCGATGCCGATGACAACGGCGTCCTGGAGATCACCGATCCCATCCGCTTGCTCGAGCATCTTTTCCTGGGCGCCGCCGCGCCGCCGCCCCCATTCCCCGCTTGCGGCCTCGATTCCACGAGCGACTCCCTCCCCTGCGAAACGCCCCCCTCCTGCTGAAAACAAGCTGGAGGAGCAAATCATGATAACTCCAGGTGTCCATTTCATCGCACGACGGGCTGGCGTTTTGAGGCTTCCCCTGCTCGATCGGGACGGCGATTACGGTTTCCTTGCCCCTTGCAGCTCCTCCCGGGCCAGTTCCAGATCGTGGTCCACCATTCCGTGGATGAGCTGCTGGAAGTCCATGGCCGGCTTCCACCCCAGCTTCTCCCGAGCCTTCGAAGCATCGCCCACGAGGTGATGGACCTCCGCCGGGCGCTGGAAGGCGGGATCGATCACCACGTGCTTCCGCCAGTCCAGCCCGGCCCGCTCGAAGGCGATCGAGACCAGGTCGCTCACCGAGTGCGAGACGCCGGTGGCGATGACGAAGTCCTCCGGCGCCGGCTGCTGCAGCATCCGCCACATGGCCTGGACGTAGTCGCCGGCGAAGCCCCAGTCGCGGCGGGCTTCGAGGTTGCCGAGGGGCAGCTTCGCCTCGAGCCCCAGCTGGATGCGGGCGGCGGCGCGGGTCACCTTGCGGGAGACGAACTCCAGGCCCCTCCGGGGCGATTCGTGGTTGAAGCAGATGCCGGAGACGGAGAAGAGGCCGAAGTTCTCGCGGTAGTTGACGGTGATCCAGTGGCCGAAGAGCTTGGCGGCGGCGTAGGGGGAGCGCGGCGTGAAAGGGGTTCTCTCCGACTGCGGGCTTTCGGGGGCGTTGCCGAACATCTCGCTCGAGGAAGCCTGGTAGAAGCGCGCTCCAGGGCAGGCGAGCCGCATCGCCTCGAGGATCGCCGCCACTCCCAGGCCGGTGACCTGGGATGACAAGAGCGTCTGCTCCCAGGAAAGCGGCACGAAGGACTGGGCCGCCAGGTTGTAGACTTCATCCGGCTGCAAGCTCTCCAGGATCCGGATGAGCCCGCCCAGATCGGTGAGATCTCCCGAGAAGAGTTCGATCCGGCCGAAGAGATGGGCGATACGCTGGGAAGATCCCGAGCTCGAGGGCCGGACCAGGCCGCCGACGCGGTAGCCCTTCTCGACCAGGAAATCGGCCAGGTAAGATCCATCCTGGCCCGTGATGCCGGTGATGAAGGCGGTTTTCATACCTCCATAAATGATAACCGATCTCTCGCCTTTTTTCCCCCGGCTGAACCGAGTCCTGGCTTGAGGATGGAGACTTCCCCTCTGAGCGAATTTTCAAAATTGGCTGAATAACCTCGGCCAGATCTCGTCTGAGGAGATATCACCGGCTAAAGGCCATGAGGAGTCTTATGGGTTTCAGGACATCGACCGTGTTTATCCTTTCTTCCCTGGCTTTGTGCCTGGCCGCCCTGGGCGCCGGCTGCGGACCGGGAAACGGCGGGCATTTCAAGGTTTGGGTGCGGGAAGATGGAGATGACGACTCTCAGGAGGAAGCTTTCGTCGCGGAGAACCAGGAGGTCCTCCTCGGCTGCCAGGGAAAGACCGAGGAGGCCATCGACCACTTTTCCCGCGCCCTCAAGGCGCGGCCGGACTAGGCCATCGCCCACCGCAACCTGGTCGAGGCGCGGAAGCGCCTGGAGAAGCGGCGTTGAGCGCCCGTTGATCCAAGCTCAGGAGCACGTGGTGCGGCACTCCGGGACCGGCTCCGCCGCCGGAGTGGTATCGAGGCCGCAGGCCTCGGGCCCGGGTGCGGCCGGCGGATTGGCCGGGTCGATGAAGAGCCAGATCAGGCTGGCGATTGCATCGGTGACATCCACAGTCCCATCGTCGTTGACGTCGGCGGCGTCGTAGCAGGCCAGCTCCCCTTTTCCCAGGAAGAGGAACTCGAGGGTGTGGACGGCGTCGGTGATGTCGACGACGCCGCTGCCGTCGCTGTCGGCCCGCTTGAAGGCAACCGGCCCAATGGGGGCGGGGGTCTCGAGTTCGAGGAGGAAAAGCCCAGCGGCCGTGGCGGCGATCAGCTGGCGCGCCGAGGTTGACGAGGCGATGGCGAAGGCATGGATGGTCCGCACGGTGGCCGTGGTCAATCCCTGGTTGCGGGCGATCCAGGCATCGCCGCCGTTCACCGTCAAGAAGACCCCGCTTTCTGTTCCAGCGAACCCCCGGTCGCCACTCTCGGGGTCGATGAAGAGGGCATCCACGCTCGGGAGCGGCGAAGGTAAGCCGTTCTTTTTCTGGATCCAGGCGTCGCCGCCGTTCACCGTCTTGTAGACGCCGTGGTCGCGGGTGCCGGCGTAGATGGTCTCCGCCGCCGTTGGATGGGAGGCGAGGGAGTAGACGTAGTTCGATCCCGGCAGCGCCGCCTCTTCCCAGTGGGCGCCGTGGTCGCCGCTCTTCACCAGGTTGGGAGTGCCCGTGCCGCCGGCGTACATGAAGCCGGCGTGGTCGAGAGCGAAGGCGTAGGCGCGGATCTCGCCGTCCGGAAAGTCGGGCTGGTGGTCCCAGCTGTCCCCCTCGTTGAAGGAGATGATGACGAAAGAGTCCTGGGGCTCCTGCATCGCCGGCAGCTTGAAGTCGGCGGCGTAAAGGATGCTCGACCCGTGATCGAAGGCCAGCGCTTTCCGGGGCTCGCCGAGATCGATGCCGTCGGCGGCGAGAGCCCAGGAGCTGCCTCCATCGAGGCTGCGCCAGAGATCGCCATCCCTGGTGGCGGCGTGGACTTTCTGGCCGCTTGCGGCGAGGGCGCGGACGTCCCGGCCGTTCACGTCGCCCGGCAGCGGGGCCCACTCGGCGCCGGCATTGGTCGTCTTGTAAACGGTTCCGCCGCCGCCGGCGTAAGCGACTTGCGGATCGGCGAGATCCGCGGTCACGCAATGGAACTCGATCCCCGCCAGGCCGCTAACGGGCCGCCAGACCGGCAAGGGGGTGGCTTGCACCTCCTCGGAGCCGGAACCTTCGACCCCGCCTTTCACGGCCGTCACCACAAAGTAATAAGTGTCCCCGTTCGTCAAGCTGGAGGCGGTAAAAGGCGTGGTGGCGCCGGTGAATCGGGTGCCGCCCAGGAGGGTCTGGAAGTTGTCCTTGGTGAGGCCGGACTGCTTGGCCATGTAGAGGTTGAACGAGGTGGCCCCGAGGACGAGGTCCCAGAGGACCGTCACTTGACGGTCGCCTGCAGTCGCGGAGACCAGAGGAGGCGGCAGGGGCGAAGGAGAGACCGGCGTCGTGCCGCGGTAAAAGAAGACCTCATCGTCCAGGCCGTTATTGGGATCGTTGGGCTGGCCGTACCAGGCAATGAGGCCATCGGCGAGCCAGGGGTCGATGACTGTCTCCGGCGGCCGGATGCACAGGGTCTCGATCTGGTTTCCATGGGCGTAGCGCCAGTCGCCGGCCTTGTCCCTCCACAGGAGCTGGCCACCCTGGAGCTGGAAGGGGAATTCCTTGAACGTGCTCGCATCGAGGGGCTGCGTTGATCCATCGGTGAACTGCATGCCTCCGAGAAAAACAATGTGGAAGTTCTTGAAGCTGCCGTTCTCTTCATCGCCCGCCAGCCAGGCGATGTGGAACCCATCGGTTTTGGGGGAGAAGTGGCCCTGGCCCGGGGCGGTGTCGGGGCTGATTCGGACGGGAACCGGATTCGCCAGCGTGCTGTCATAGAGGAAGACGTGGCTGATGCCGTTCACCCTTTTCTGGTAGACGATCCGGCCGGCCTTGAAGTCGTAGTCCGTGTCGCTCAGGAGGCCGCTGTCGACCACGCTCGCAGCCGCGCCGTCATAGAAGTGCAGCTGGCGAAAGCCGGTGTCCTGGGGGTCGCCGTTGGCATCGAGGTCGAAGTCGGGATCGAAGACCCAGGCCGACTGGCAGCCGCTGGTCTTGACGCGCGGCGCCCCCGGGACCTTGCCGCTGCCGCTCAAGGGCAGGCTCAAGCCGGTGAGATCGCCGATGTCCACGTCGACCTTGAAGATGTGCTTCGAGAGCCGGTTGGTGCCCGGATCGAAGGCTTGCATGACCATGAAGAGGCAGCCGCCGGCGATGGCCAGCCCTTCCGGGTTCATCCGGTTGTTGTCGTTGTTGGGGTCGAAGGGATGGGCCTTCACCGTGTCGATGGGAACGGGGGCGCTCGAATCGCTCGACCAGACCCAGGCGAAGTCGGTTCCCTTGCGCCAGGCGGCCACGGTCACACCCGGCGCCAGTCCTGTGCCGAGGCCGAAAACCGTCGTCGTGACCGACTCGGCGCTGCCGTCGGGCGGCACGGCCACGGTCGCGGCGCCGTTGAAGAGGTAGAGGCCCTCCGGATTGAAAGGGTCGGCCCCCTCCGTCCAGAGGACCATCCCCCGGCTGGTGCTGGGGTGACGGCTGCTCCAGGACTCCCAGAGCATGTCGTTCGCGGTGAGGCGCCGGTTGACGCCGACAAGTAGCGTGGCGCTGGCGGCTTGCTGGCCGCAGGAGGCCTCGATGTCGACGGAAGTGCAGGCCGCCACCGCGAAGGTGTCGACCCGGTAGGTCCCCTCCGTCGCGCCCTCGGGAATGGCGTTGTGGGGAGGGAAGACCGAGGCCACCGCCGGATTGCTCGACGATATGCCGAAGATCCAGCCGCCGGGCGGGGCGGGGCGGTCCACCTTGACGGTCGCGAAGGCCGGCGCGCCGCCAAAGACGGAGGCGGGGCTGAGGCTCACTTCCGTGATGAGGAGAGGCGAAAGGACAAGCGGCGCCGATCTGGTGACGTTACGAAGAGTGGCGGTGATGGAGGCCGAGCGGGCCACGCACACTTGCCGGGTGGAAATCGCAAACTGCGCCGACGGCCGGCCAAAAGGGACGGTCACGATCTCCGGCACGATGATGTTCGAATCCTCGCTGAAAAGCGTGACGACCGCGACGTTCAAGCGCGAGCCGGCGATGGTCACCTGGCCAGTCAGGGGAGCGCCGACGACGACGCTCGAGTCGCTGAGGGTGAGCGAGGAAAGGGTCTGCGCCGGGGCGAGGGCCGGCAGAATTAAAGAGATAATCAAGCTCCCGATGGGAAGCTGGGACTTCATGTTCGACCTCCTTAAGCTGACACGTCTAAAAATTGTATCACCATCTCTCTATTTAAAAACGTCAAAAGGAGGAAGATTGAACGATAAAAACTAGTGACAGTCACTAGTTTTTTCGAATAGAATAGCGCGTGAGAGAATCCCCTCTTATCCGGAGGTCCCCCATGCACTGGGCCGCGGCTCTTTTTTTCGCTTCCGCCGGCGTTTTATCTCAAGCTTCCTCGACCGTCGAACGTCTGACGCACTCTTACGACGTCCGCTTCCTGACCGAAACCCTGCCCAGGTTTTCCCTGGCCGGAGAGCGGCCCCCCGCCCCCCGCCTGGCCCTGGGGGACCTGGACCTGCTCCAGCTGGAGGAGCGCGCGGGGGGCGGTGCAGGAGTGGAATTTTCTACCGCCATGGTGGAGGAATCGCTGGTCACCCCCGGCCTGCGGGTCTCCCCGGAGATGCTGGTGGATCTCATCCGCCGGAACATCGCCCCCGACTCCTGGGCCAACGAGCGCAACTCCATCGAGGCGGATGAAAACCGGCTCGTGGTCGTTCAGACTCCGGATGTGCACCAGGACATCGCCCGGCTGCTCCAGGCCCTCCAAGCGCGGCGGGCGCTCCTCAACCAGGTGGAGGTC
>JACQVS010000002.1 GCA_016209605.1 Planctomycetota bacterium | reverse complement strand
GGGCCGACGCAGCCTTATTAACCGGAGAAATAAGGCGAGGAGGCCCAACGCAGTATGGCGCCTTCGCAGCCGGCCCCAGTTCTGTTGCAGAGTGGCCGGATGGATTTTTGGGACAGGCTCAAAGGGCTTTGCCATGATTTAACGCCGCGTGCACGACATGTCCATGGGGCGCTTCGAAGAGCTCGAAGAGAACGGCGCCACGGCCGTGGGGGCGATTGAAAAATTGTACTTCGGGTACATCCTCTTTATGGTTTCGAGGTGCGCCGTCTGGTCGCCGTCCGAGGCGAGGCGCACACCAGCCTCCTTCACGGTGCCGTCGGCCAGGCGGTCGAAGCCCCAGTGGACGGTGACCAGGACCTGGACGTCCTTCCCCGTCACCTCGGCCAGCGAGGTGAAGAAGTGGATCCAGGACCGCCCCGCCGCCGGCGCCGGCTCCGAGGGCTTGTCGTAGAAGAAGGGGCCCTGGCCACCCTTGAACTCCGCGTCGGTCCAGTAAAAGGGCTTCCCGTCATCGGCCTTGCAGATCTCCCGGCCCGCGGCATCCTTCGCCCCCGTCGGCCCGAAGGGGTCGACGTAGGCGCGCCGCCGGCAGGACTGGAAGAACGAGCCGTTCTCGATGATGGTCTGGACCCAGCGGTACTCGACCCCCGCCTTCTTGGGGACATTGTGGGTGATCTTGATCTCCATGCCGCTCGCGGTCCTCAGGTACCGCGTGACATCGATCCACCGGCCCTCGTAGCCGGCCGCCTTGATCTCGAACCGTTTCATGATAGCTCCTTTCGCGCCAGGATGGTCGCGCTTTCAACTTTCCGGTATCCCCTCAATTCGCATCAAAACTCTTCAAGGATTATCGCAAAATCCGGCGCGCGGTTGCGCGAAATCGCCAATTCCTTGCGGGGATGGAACTCGGCCAGGGATGGACCCCCTTTACAGGCCTGTAACTTCGACCACGGCCGGCTTCGCGCCGTGCGTGATCATCAGGTCAAGGTAACCTTGGCCCCTGATGACATCGAAACTCCGGACGCCGGTGACGTCAACGCGGGCGCTTTCCTGCCTCTCCGGAGGAAGGCGCAGCCGGGTGAGAGTCTCGCGGCCGGCAACGGCCTCCACCTCAAACGCTCCGCCGCCTGGTCGAACTCGCGCTGTTCCAAGCAGCCCCGTGCTGAAAGAGGTCTGAAGGCCGGCCTCGGGCAGGCAGACCAGAAAGAATCTCTCCATGGCATCGCTCCGCGGCAGGGCCATGAGGACTCTGGATTCCTGCGGGCCCAGATTCAATGAGAACGGCTTTCCCGCCAGCTCCGGCCCGCCAACAGTCTCCGCGACCAGCCGTGCCCCGCCGTCCACATCCCACTCAAATATCCTGTAAGCCATCTTGGGATCGGGGGCCTGTCTCTCGGAGAACGAGGCGCTCACGGCGGCTGGGGAGGGCTCCGGATTACGGACCGTGGTGAAGAGATCCCCGTTGTCGCTCCGATAGTTGTAGCTCCGGAATACCTTGCCGTCCACGAGCCGGCTCTGCCCAACGGCAAAACCGAGGGCGATGTTCTTGTTCAGGATCTCGAGCGCGGCGGGTCGATCCCCGGCGGGGAAGTCATCCGGCGGCAGGGACTGTCTGGCCAGGCCGCCAAACAGCGCGAACTCCACCCCCTTGCGGATGGAGCCCAGCTTGCCCTGATAGCGGGGATTGTCCTCGGCATAGGCCGCTTCGGTGGGGGCCCCGTAGGCGCGCAGCAGGCGGGAGCCGCTCTGGATCTTGTGGAAGACGGGAAAGAACTCGACGTCCCCGATGTCGCCCTGCACGATCTCCCCGAAACGCACCAGGGAGCTGTGGCGGTGCGGGGCGTTGAGAGTATAAGATACGCCCCTCTCCCGAAGCCACGCCGATTTCTCCCGCAGCCACTCGTTGATGCCGACGATGAGCGGATAAAACCCGTAGTGCTTGTAGGCGTGCCCGTAGTCGGTGCCCCAGCAGTAGTAAAGGTCCATGTAGTCAAACTGCAGCCCATTTTCTTCTATGAGCTTCTGGTGATGCCCCAGCTCGTACTGGCCGAAGGAGAAGCGCGGGCTCTGGTTGACCGTGACCCCCTCCCAGTTGATGAACGGGCCGCTCCCCTCCTCGTTGTAGACCCAGCTGTCGGCAAACCGGGCGTAGTTCTGGCCTGGATCGGCGATCTCCATCGGCTGGGGGGCGACAGCGATATTGTCGCTCATGCCGGCCAAAAGACCATATCGGCGCGCCATCTCGGCCCCCTGCTTGTTCAAACCGAACTCTCTGGCGTACCTCGGGAGATTGGCGTGCGCGAAGAAGAGCCCGATGTACCTGGCCCCCTCCATCGCCTGCCGGCGCGCCTTCTCCTCCGTCCAGAGCTCGACAGTGAAGAAAGTCTCGTGACTGCCGATCAAGCCGGGCGCGAGGTGGATGCGCCGGTCCAGGTTGTCCATCTTGTAAAGCGGGTAAGCGTCCAGGTAAAAGTCGTTGACCAGCTCCGGCCAGTCGGTCTTGCGGGTATGGCCAATGACCAGCTCATGGGGGATCTCGCCATCGCCGTCCTGGATGTCAAAGCCATGGTCCGCAGAGCCTGCCGGGCTGTCCAGATTGAAGCGCTTGGTCACGCTCCAGCCGGCGCGGTCGGCGCGGAAGCCCAGGCTGGCGCGGTTGTCCCACGTGACCACCAGCGACTCGTCACCGGAGCCCCGGAGCGCCACGATGGGAAGGAACACGTTCAGTCCGGGCCCATCGCCCCAGGAGAATTCGGCGATCCCCCAGCGAAACTGCAAGGGCTGGGCCTTCAAGTCGATGTCGAAGTCGAAAGCGCCCTCCGTAAAATATTTCTTCCAGTTGAAGCCGGCCCATGGGAAGGTGTAGGCCTTGGCGGAGAAGGCGAGCTCGGGGACGGGTCGCGGCATGAATGTGAAGTCGATTTGCCGTTTGCCGGGTTGCAGGTTTTCTGCGGCGAAGCGCACGCGCATGTAGGGCTTCCGGCGCTGCAGGATGTAGGCGATTGTGATGCGCGTGGGCCCCCCGTCGGACTCCCAGACCTGCCGCGCCTCCAAGCGCTCCGGATCGGAGGTAAGCTGCTTCACCCGCCACGCTGTGGAAGAGCCCCCGCCCACCGTCGCTGCAAGCCAACCCTGGGGGCCCGGAAGATAAAGAAGGTTCCTGCCCGCTCCGCCAGCCCGCAGCGCCAGGCTTTCGCCGGCGGCGCGGACGAGCGCGAGCTCTCCTGCGTCCAGCAGGACGGATGACCCGGCGAGCCCGATAGGCGGCCTCTCGGCACGCGACACGCTCACGTTCCGCAGCGTCCCGCCCACCTTGATGTACTGCGACCACTCGTTGGCGAGCTTGTACTGGTTGTAGGGAGCAAAGACGCCGACGGCAGGGGGCTTGACCTTGGGCCTCAGGCCGAACAGCTCCGAATCGGCCCAGAAGGCGACCGGCTGCGGCACGCCCGGCGCGCCGTCGTGAGGGAACGATTTCGCCGCCAGCAGATGCCCGCTCGTGCCGTCGTGGACGCGCACCGTGTGGCGGCCTGCCGCATTCGCCACCGCGGCCCGATACCAGGTGTCCATGGCGAGATCATCGCCCAGCAAGGGCTCCACCTCGATGCGGCCGTTGACGCGGCTTCGCACCATCAGGCGGGGATTGGAGAGGTCAATATCCCAGAAATAGGAGGGGGCGTGCCAATGCTTTTCCTTGAGCGGATGGCGGTAGGCGGCGTGCATGCCGTTGTGCTGCCCGGTAGTGCGCTCGCTCGAGATGCGGAAATCGAACTGGACCGTGAACTCGTCGTCGGGGAGGGAGAACTTCGAGGTGATCGTGGCGCGCTTGAGATCGGTAGAGACCAGATGGATCTCCCCTTCCACGAACTCGACCTTCCCCTCCAAAAACCACTCGCTCTCCTCGCCGGGCAGGTTCACAACCACCTGCCCGACCTGGGCCTCCTGGGCAAGCGCCGCCGGCGCGGCGGCAAGCAGGATGCAGGCGAGGAAAGGTCTTTGAATGGGCATCAATCATCCGGACCAATCAAGCCGTGGAATCGGCTCAACCAATAGGGAAGAAGATAAATGGATGGAGAAAGGACCTCCGCCCCCCTGCCGCCGGAGCGGAGCGGGTACGGATTGTCGGTGAAAGTGTACGGCCCGAACTCTTTCATCGAGAAGCCCCGGGCCGCCTCCACCCGGCCGGCGAGGAGGGGCTTGAGCTGGAGGTCGCGCCTGCGGCTGTTGTCGTGGGGCCAGTCGTAGAGCATCCACGGCATATCCCGCAGGTGGTCGAGCGACTCCTTCATGTCCTCGCGGTTTTTGAGGAAGACGTTATAGACGAAATTCCAGGCGGGGCTGCGCTCGGGGCGCTCTTCCCGCCAGCTCCGCTTCAGGCTCTCGAGGTAAGTCGCCCGCAGCGAGGGATCCTCCTCGTAGCGCAGCAGGGGATAGTAGCTGAAGAGCGCCATCTGGTCGTCGCTGTGGTTCTCGATCCCTCGGATGGTGACCTTCTGGTTCATGGTGCGCCGGGCGTAGTCGTGCTCGCGGATGAGCTTGAGGTAGGCCTCCTGGTAGCGCGCGTCGCCGGTGATGTGGTGGGCGGTCTTCAGGTGGCTCAAGATGCAGAGCGACCAGAGGCCGCTCGAGTACCAGTAGTAGCCCCACTTCCAGCAGCGTTCCGGATTCCAGATGCCCCAGCGGGTCGGCTCGCCGTCGGCGCGCTGGACGAAGGTGAAGTCGTGCTCGAGGATGTGGTCGGTCAGATCGGCCATATGCTTCTTCAAGCTCGGCTTCTCTTCCTCCGTGGCGGCGTGGTCCCAGTAAAGGGCGTGGGCGAAGTAGTGGCCGACGGCCTCGTCGCTCGAGGTGTCCCCCTTGTAGACGTGCTTGCCGTCGGGGGCGCGGAACCATTCTGCCAGCTCGGGCCGCTCGGCGACTTGATCGGCGCGCGCGCAGGAGCGCGCCGGGTAGCCGCGGATGCCGGTGACGCGCTCGAGCAGGAGGAGGCCCTCCATGCTGCGGCGGGCGCTCCGGCGGGCCGCTTCATCCTTGGTGACGGCGTATCGCAGGCTCTGCGAGGCGATGGTGCTCGCCGTCCACAGCCCGTCGTTGTCGGTGTAGCCGGACTCGCCGGCGGTCTCGATCTTCCCCGGCTCGCGGCAGTAAACCGACCAGACGAAGCCGTAGCGGTTGGTGTGATGCTTCTCGGCCAGCTCGTCAAAGTGGCGGGCCTTCTCCGCGAGGGTCATCGAGCGATGCTCGATCACTCCCAGCCCCGCGGCGGTGCCGAGGAAGACCCGGCCATCGGGATGGCAAGCGATGGAGAGGACGTGGTCGTTGGGAAGCCAGGCCGGCCCCTGGTAGTAGGCCCACTGGCCGTCCTTCGCCAGGCGCGCGGCGCCGATCGGCCCGCCGATCCAGAGGTCTCCTTGAGCATCGCGGGCGATGGCCTGGACGGAGACCATGGGCGTGCCGTGGGTGTCGGGGCGCATGCCGGTCCACGCCGAGGTCCTGGCGTCGAACTGGATGATCCCGAGGTCATTGCCGTACCAGACGGTCTGGTCGGGGAAGGCGGTGATCCCGTCCATGGTCTCGCCGAGAAGCCACAGCTCCTCCCCCGGAGGCGCGATGCGAACGGGCTCGTCCCCCGTCCGCCAGCGGAAGAGCCCTTGCCGGGCGGCGAGCCAGAAGCCGCTTTTCTCCTCGAAAGCCAGCGAGAAGACGTAGAGGTCATCGAGCCCTGCCGGCAGGGGCGCGGCCTTGCCGGCCCGCTGGTAGGCGCGCAGGTTTTTCCGGGGCGGGAGCGGATCGGTTCTGTGGGCGCTGACGTGGTGGGGAACGCGCGGGCCGGAGACCAGGAAGAGGCCCCGGCTGCCGGCAGCGAAATCGGCGATTTCCCCCAGATCGTGCGTGAGGAGCGGCTCCGGCTTTCCATTTTTTAAAACCAGCAGCCGATCCCCTTGACTGTAGTAAAGCGCCCCATCTCCGCCCGCGAGCGCCTTGCCGATCTTGCCGTCGGCCAGCCGGCGCCAGGCCCCTTTCTCCAGAGCGTAAAGACCAGTGGATGCCCCCGCCACCACCTCGCCTTTGGGGGAGATGGCGATGCTACCGACGCTGGCCTGGTTGAAGAGTTCCAGCGCTGGATCGCGGCGGCGGTCCTCCTGCAGGAACTGGCCGCGTGCCGGCCGGGCGGTGAAGAAATAAACCGCCGCGGCCGCCAGGACGATCTGGATCAGCCGCCGTCCCCCTCCCCCCTTCGAGCAGGGCGCGAGACTTTTCATGGGTTGGCGGCGACCACGACTTGAGCGGGGCGGAGGACCTCTCCCTTGAAGAGGTAGCCGCGGCGGCGCTCCTCGACCACCGTTCCCGGCGGCGCGCTTTCCGTGGCGGGGACCTCGTCGACGATTTCATGGCGATCGGCCAGGTAGGGCGCGCCGACACAGGAGATCGGCCCGGCCCCGGCGCTCTCAAGTTCCGCCGCCAGCAGGCGTCGCATCTCCTCGATGGAGTCCCTCTTCGCCCGCAGGCTCTCGATGCACTCGGCCTCGAGAGCGCGCAGTCGCGTTTCCACCGCCTCGCGCTCGGCCTCCTGTCGGCGCAGCTCCTCCTTGGCGAAGACGCGCTTCAAAAACGACACCTTGCGATCTCCCTTTTCCGCGGCGGCCTCGCGGTCCGGGCTCAAGACCCCTTCCTTGGCCTTGAGCGCCGCCTGAGCGGAGCGCAGCTTGATCTCAAGGCCATCGAGGACGGCGATCCGGGCGAGCAGGGCGTCGCGCTCGCGCTGGCGGGCCTCCCGCAGCGCCAGCTCCTTTTCCCGGGTGGCGGTCTCCTTGTCGAGGCGCTCGATCTCCTTCTCGCGGCGCTCCACTTCCCTTTCCCAGTTGACCACCTCGAGCTGGCCCTTGAAGGCGGCCTCGAGGTGGTTGATCTGCTCTTGATAGAGCCGCTCGATGTCGGTGAGCTTCTCGCGGCGGATTTCCTTCTGGGCAGTGACCCGCTCATCGCCCGTGCGGATGGCGTCAAAGACGCGGAGTTCGGCGGCTTGCTGGACCTCGGTGACGCGCTGCTCGGCGGATCGGCTCGCGTCGGCAAGGCGCTCGCCGGCTGAGCGCCGGGCTTCCTCGAGCTTTTGCGCGGCCGCGGCGTTGGCTTCGGAGACGCGGATCTCCGCCAGGCGCAAGACATCGGTCAGGCGCCGCTCCCCCTCCTCGCGCAGGGCCTTGATGAGCCCTTCGACCCGCTCCTTCTCGGCCTGGCGCAGCTCGGAAAGCATTTCCTCGATGCGGACCCATTGGGCCTCGCGCAGGTCGCCGAGCGACCGCTCCACCCGCTCGATGGTGTTCTTCCCCTCCATGCGGATCTCGGAGACGAAATTTTCGAGATGCTCGGTGGGGAACTGGACCCGGCCGGCCTCTTTCTTGAGGTGCTCGAAGCTGTCGGCCAGGTTGCCGAGGCCGTTCCGCACCTCGCTGAGCGAGTCGGAGATCACCTTCCAGGCCTCCTTGCGGCGCTTGTTGAGCTCCGCGCGATCCATGGTGCGCTCGTCGATGAGCCGGAAGATGCTCTGGATGACGGAATTCTGCTCGCTGGCGGTGTCGAGGACGGCCTCCTTGATCTCCCCGGAGCGCTCATCGACGCGGCCCCCCACTTCGTGGATGGCCTGCAACAGCGACGACTCCGAACTGGTGATCTCATCGGCCAGCCGGCCTTGAGCGGTTCCCTGGGCGTTGCGGACTTCGCGGGAGGGTTCCTCCTTGGAGCTGCCTCCCAGGAGGGCCCCCAGCGGCGGCGGAGCGGCGGACTCCGGTTTGCGGGTCTCGACTCTCCGTTCCTTCACTTCCGACTTCGACTTGAACACTTTGCGTAGCGAAAATCCCATGGTGATCCTCCCCATCGGCAAACAGTTGTGTTCGTCCCCCTCTTCAGGAGGGTAAAACCGTCCTACGATTGTAAACGCTGTAAAATCGTAAACCCGAAACGAATCCTAACTCGTAACTCGTATCAATTCCCCGCGCGGCCCATCATCCAGAATTTCGAAAAAAAATCAACGCGCGGGCCAAAATTTTAGAAAAATTCCGGCCGCGGCAGCGGATCCGGTGTGATCGCCGTCACGAAATCGCGTCCAGCTTGCAATTACAAATATAAAGTGGTACTTTATTTATTCATGTATAAAAGAATCATCGATTTAGACCAGAATCCCAGCCGCAGCTTCTTCCTCTGGGGCCCCCGGCTCACCGGCAAGAGCACCCTGCTGAAGGATCTTTATCCAGAGGCCGTTTATATCGATCTCTTGATTTCCGAAAAATTCATCCAGTACCAGAAGGCTCCCGGGACTCTCCGGGAGGAAATCGAGTCGCTCTTGAAGAAGGAGCCGGACCGCCGGCGCCTCGTGATCATCGACGAGATCCAGAAGGTGCCCGCCCTCCTCGATGAAGTGCACTGGCTCATCGAAAATCGCCATATGATCTTCGGCCTTTGCGGATCGAGCGCAAGGAAGGTCCGGCATGGACACGCTAACCTCCTCGGCGGGCGGGCCGACCGTTTCGAGCTCTTCGGGCTAGTGTACCGTGAGCTCGGCAGGAACTTTTCCCTTGAAAGGATCCTCAACCACGGCTATCTGCCGAGTTTTTACGACCTGTCCGATCCGGAGCGCGCCCTTCGGTCCTACTGCGCCGACTACTTGAAGGAGGAGATCGCCGCCGAAGGGCTGGTGCGCAACCTGCCCCAGTTTTCAACCTTTCTCGAAGCGGCATCGCTTTCGGACTCCGAGATCGTGAACTATGCCACCATCGCCAGGGACTGCGGCATCTCGGCCCCCACGGTCAAGAGCCACTTTGAAATCCTGGCCGACACCCTGATGGCCTCGTTTCTGCCGGCCTACCAAAAGCGCCCCAAGAGGCGCGTGGTCACCTCACCCCGTTTTTACTTTTTCGATGCCGGGGTGGTGAACCACCTCGCCAAGAGGGGAAAGCTGCATCCCGGCTCGGAGCTTTTCGGCAAGGCCTTCGAAAACTGGCTTTACCACGAAATCCGCGCCCACAGAGCTTACACCGAAAAGTACTACGACCTCTCCTACTGGAGGCTCTCCACCGGGGTCGAGGTCGATTTCATCCTGGGAGCCATGGAGTGCGCCGTCGAGGCCAAGTCCAGCAGGAAGATCACCACCGACCACATGAAGGGCCTGCGGGAGCTGAAAAAAGACCACCCCAAGGTGAAGCGAAGCATCATCGCCAGCCTGGAAAGCACGGCGAGGGACACCGCCGACGGCATCGAGATCATGCCCTACGGCGAGTTCCTGGAGGCATTGTGGGATGGGCAGATCATCTGACCGCCCAATGCCCCAGCGCTTGCAACCGCCAAACACTGGAGAGTGAAACTGAAGTTAATGGGTTGGGTGAAGGAGCGTCATTCCCAAGGTTTTCTTGATCAGCTCGTTCCGCACCCTCTTTCCCAGGCTCGGCTTACCCGGCGGCGCCACCCAATGGATCGGCGGGAGGCCCGCTGCGGCGAGCAGGCGGTCGTAGTAATCGCGCCGCATCGTCGGCTGATCATCGCTCAAGTTGAGGACGCCGTGGTAAGGGATTTCGAGGAGCTTGAGGATAGCCTGGACGATGTCGTCGCGATGCACCAAGTTGAGCCAGGCGCCGCCGTCGGAGCGTTTCTTTCCAGCCAGGCCGGCGACGAGGTTCTGCGGTCCGCGGTCCGGGCCGTAGATGCCGCTCAAGCGCAGCACCGTCGCGATGACGCCCAGCTCCCCGGCGCCGCGAAGGAGCATCCGCTCGGCCTCGATCAGGATGCGGCCGTTTTCCGCGGCCGGCTCCACCGGCGAGGACTCATCGACCCAGCCGCCGTCCTCCTGGCCGTAGACGGCGATGGAGGAGGTATAGATGATCCGCCGCAGGTTGGAACCGCGGGCGTCGCTCAAAAAATGCCGGACGCCATCGAGGTAGACCTCGCGGTAGCCGGAGCTTTTCCTGCCGGCCGCGATGGTGAGGAGCGCTGCCGAACAGCCTGCAAGCAGATCGCGGAGGCGGCTCTCGTCGGCAAGCTCGAGAACCGCCGGGGTGAAACCCAGCCGCTCCAGCTCCTCGGCGCGCGCCGGCGTGGTGGTCGTGGCGATGATCTCGCCGAAGCGCTCGCGGTGGCGGGGCGAGCCGAGCAGCGCCGCGCCGGCGGCGGAGCCGATGTAGCCGCAGCCAATGACGATCAGTTTCTCGTTGCTCACGTGCAGTTCCAGTTCAGACGTGGTTGCGGAGCATCAGCTCCTGGGGATGGGGCTCCAGGTAGCTCTGCCCTTGGAGGCACACGATCCGGAAGAGGCGGGCGTAGTGGCGGATGAGGGCGATGGGAACGACGAGGGGCAGGAGCCCCTTCCGATAGTCACCGATCGCCACGAAAAGCTCCTTCTTCCCCTTGGCGCTCAGGAGATCCCTGAAACAGCCGGCCAGGTGCCGGAGGACTTTCGCGTGCTTTCCCCGGGTGGCGTGGATCTTCAAGGCCGCCATGAATGTTTCCTGGTACCTAGCGGCCAGATCGGCGCGGGGGATTTTCTTCACCTTGGCGGCCAGCCTGCCAAGCTTCTGGCAGCCCGCCGGATCGTGGGCCAGAAGGAGCAGCTTCTCGGCGCTGTGGAAGCGCGCCAGGTCTCCGGCGCTCCAGCGCCCGGAGAAGAGGTCCCGCAGCCGGCGGTAAGCAAAGACGCGCTCGATGAAGTTCTCGCGGATCTTCAAATCCTCAAGCCGCCCCTCCTCCTCGACCGGCAAGAGCGGGCAGCGCGAGAGCAACGCCTCGGCGAAGAGCCCGCGCCCGCTCTTTGCGGGCGGCTCCCCCTTCTCCCGGTGCACCTCTACCCGCTCCATACCGCAGCTCGGCGACCGGCTCTTCAGGATATAGCCGGAGAGGTCGAGATCCTCGAGCTGCTTCACCCGGCGCGCGGCGTAGCGCCGCATGGCCCCGGTGAGGTCCTTTTCCGAGTTGACCGACACGAGCCGCACCTCCCCATCCCGCCGCACGAGCTGGATCGGCTCCCGGGGCACCCCGAGCCCGAGCTCCACCTCCGGGCAAACCGGAACGAAGTTGACGAACTTCCCCAGCACCCCGGTGACGAAGCCGTCCCGCTTGTGCCCCCCATCAAACCGAACCCGCTCCCCCAGCAGGCAGGTGGAGATGCCGATTTTGATCTCGCTCATACCCCGGAGTATAGCGCGGTATCCAGGAGGATGCTAATCCGGGATTATTCGAGAAATTTACCAGCCAGGCTGGTTCATTTTTCTACGCTCGTTCTACATTCATGAATGAATTGGAGTCCGCTTCTTTTGCCTGAGGGCTCGAAGGACCGCTTCTGGTTCGCGCTCTATGATGGTCAGAAGAACTCGTGCAGGGCCATGTGGCTGACGCCGCCCTTGCTCCCAGTTTCGAATCGTAGCGGCGCTCACACCGAACGCGGCAGCAAAGGTGTCTTGTGTCATACAGAGCTTGGCGCGGATCGCATTCACGTTCGGCTCAGGAAGGACCAGTCGCCACTTCCTTTTCGGCACCTTGGAGGTGTCCGGCGCAGCGTCGGGATTTTCGGCGATCTGTCGCGCAATTTCCTTGTCCGTCATGGCGTCCATCTTGGCCCAATCAACTCGAGCCACCGCTCTAAGAGCCTTTCGGCGGGAACTTTTTATAAAAGGCATTCGTTTCCTTTCGCGTTGTTTTGCGCAACGAGATGATCCTGCGGATCCCTCCCGTCAGGTGTAAACGCAAACAAACAGCCGGCCGGCTATGAAGCCCTGGGCTATGATCTTCTCTTCTCAAAATTCTTCTCGGTCGTCGGCAAATTCATGGACCGATCCATAAAACATCAGCTCGGCGGCTGCCAGCGAAATGCCGTGCTTGGCAATATTCGCCAGATTTTTGGCGCCGTCGAACTCGATCTCCATAACAAGGATTTTAAGCCAATGGCGTAGTTTCTACAAGGAAAGTATTTCCTACCCTATTTTGCGGGGGCCACGGTCAAGAGCCCCGCCGAGCAGCCCGCGAGCAACTCCCGGAGGCGGCTCTCCTCGGCCAGCTCCATCACCTCCGGCGAAAGCCCCAGCCGCTCCAGCTCCTCGGCGCGGGCCGGCGTGGTCGTCGTGGCGATGAGCTCGCCGAAGCGCTCGCGGTGGCGCGGCGAGCGAAGCAGCGCCGCGCCGGCGGCGGAGCCGAGGTACCCGCAGCCGAGGATAATCAGCTTCTCCTTGCTCACGGGCCGGCTCCCTTCAGACGTGGTTGCGGAGCAGCAGCTCCTGGGGATGGGGCTCCAGATAGGTGGGCACCCGGCGTCCACGCAGACGGCAGGGGTCCTGAAGGAGGAAGTCCAGCCGCTCGACTAACGATGGTGTTTTTCGAGCGCAGCCTCGATCTCCCGCTGCGAGCCCCTGTCGAAGGACCCGAAGACCTCCGCGACCTTGGCCCACCTCACTGCCCTGATGTACGTTCCCGGTTTCCATCCTATCTCGACGGCTACGAGCCGAAGCTGCGACGCCGGAGTCCAGATTGGTACATTGGTAGCGTTCACGCCAACCCAGACCGGAGAGCCGCTGACGCCGGGGAGTTCGGGCGCAGGGAGAGGGCCTTCCCGCGAGCGCACCTCCTTGGCGTAACCAAGCACGATGTCGACGGATTTGTTGAATGGCTTATCCACCTTCCCACGGTATCTGGAGAGCAGCAAGGCCGGAGGGTTCGTTGTGTATCGGTCCCTCCCATCCTCGATCAGCTCGCTCGGGAAACCGAATAACATAAAGAGTTCGCGCTCACCCCCAGAGTCGCGCCCGAGGTTGGACGGTTCGAGGACCTGCCAACCTGCCAGCAACTCTTCGACGAGGCTCGGGTCGGTTACGGGCATCACCGCTACGTCATGCTCCGGGTGCGCGTGCACGTCCCCGATGGGGAGCAGCCTGAGCTGTCCGTTAAACGTTTCAGACGGGACCGCGACCTCTGTGGCGGCCGATGCGGCTTCGAGCAAGTGCTTGGCTGAAACGACGTACAGGACCCCGCCGACTCGGAAGAATGACCCGCAACCTATGTTCTTCTTCGCCCCCTTGGGCGTTTTGGTAATTATGAAAAGCGGGACGGTGGATTGCCGGACGAACTGCTCGATCTGTCTCCTCTGTTCGTTGTTTATCACAGAAAAGTTCACGGAGACCCTTGGCGACCTGGATGACGCTGTTTTATTTTTCAAAAGTTTCTCTCCACTTGATACCCCGGCATCCTAACCGCTTGGGGATTCGCGGTCAAATTCCAGGAGGGTATATTTTCCATCCCAAGTGTTTGGCGCTGGGATTTTGGAGAAAGGGCCGCAGGCGCTTGAAGAGCACGGCGGTCATGGTCAATTGCTTCGACAGCGACCACACGCCGGACAAGAGCCTGATGGTTAAGCTCTATCGGCGCATGTGAACCTCATACACTCTCACCGATTGTAATGTCTTCCACTTTGATGTCCGGGACAGCATTTTTATAACCTATTATAATTAAGTCACTGGAGATTGAGAGAAGGGAATTACTACACCTGATTAATCCTTATGATGGGCAAAGATTTCTGGATGGAAGACACCGCGCAGACCAGCTGCCGCTCTAGGTCGAGGACTTCCCCGACGTCATACTCTTCCAGGGCCTCGATCCGCGCCTCGTCCTCTCCGGGAAGGTCGGCCGAAAGCGCCGGCGCATCGCGCCAGAGGTAGCCGGCGATGAGCAGGATGGCGCTCTCGGGGGAGACCAGGAACCGCAAATTAGCGCCGCGCACCGGCAGGCCGCCGGCCCCCTGGCGGAAGGCGAGAAGCCAGTTGCCGTCGATCCGCCGCGCGCTCGGGCCGAGGAGGTCATCGCCCGCGAGGCCGAAGAAGTCGCGGTCCGCGCTCACGAAATCGCGAATGGCTTGAGAGAGGGAGGCTTCATCGACCTCGCTCCCTTCCGGCAAGAGCCGCAGCCGCGTTCTCGGCGATACCAGGCGCGGGGTGTCAAGGGCCCGGTCCCAGAAGATGGCCCAGTCGGGCCCGTGGCGGTCCCAGAAGAGCTTCGCCCGGTAAGGCGGCGCCTCCGGGCTCGCCCGCTCCCCGGTTCCGGCCGGAAGACCCAGGTCCGGAGCGGCGCTCTGGGCTCCAAGATCTGGAAGGACGAGTACGAAGCTGGCATTGCGGCAGCCATGATTTGAAAAAAATCTGGAAATTTGTCTTTGATACTAGGTAAATTTTAGGTATAATCATCGTTGAGTTTAAATT
>JACQVS010000064.1 GCA_016209605.1 Planctomycetota bacterium | reverse complement strand
TTCGACATCCTGAGGCGCCGCCTCGACACCCTGGGATCGCAGATCCGCAAGCTGTGCCATCCGGACCGCCTCGCCGCCCTCAGATCGCCGCCAGATGAAGCCCACCCGGCCCCGCAAACAGCACCCGAGAAGCCGGACGAGCACTTGCCAAAGCTCCTCACTCCCCCTCATCCGGTAGCGCTCCCCTATGCTTCCCCCACCATTCCCTCCAGAAGATGCGGTCGGGATTCTTGGGCTTTGACAGGCCGCTGACCTCCAATAAAAATCGATTGGCGATCTCAAAGCCAAAGTCATCGAGCAGGTTCAAGTTCTGGACCAGCAGCTTGGCCAGCCGCTCGTTGAGGATGGGATCATCCTTCCCCGCCCACACCGCCAGCTGGCCGGCGATGAAGAAAGTGTCGATGTCCTTGAAGAAGAGCGCCACTTCCAGCTTGCGGAGCGGCGACTGCGCCAGGTTCTCCTCCCCCGGGGGCACGATCCAGCACTCGGAGGCGGGCACGTCGAGGCTCTCGCTGACATTGCGGTCCCCCACCCCCCACTGCGAAGGCCGGAAGCGGCCGATGGCGCGGAGCTGCACCACCACCCTCTTCTCAGGCACGTCCTGCCCCAGCGGCAGGGGGAAAATACGCTCGTAGCTCTGCCCTCCCGGCAACACCACCTGCTCGGCGTCATTGAAGGTGCGGATGGGGAACTTCTGCACCTCCCGGACCACCTTCCCCTCGAAATAGCTCCTGGTTTGGCTCACTTCCAGCTCCCCCAGGAAGCCCTTCTGGGCTTGAATGACCAGCTGGGTTTTTTCGTGGTTGGTGAGGCGGAAGAGGACGCTCGGCGACTCCCCCGCCTCGTAGACCCTCTTCTGCCACTCCACCGAGGGCTCCAGCACTTCCTTGACCAGCGAGTGCTTGTCGCACTCGCGCTTCAGGCGGCGGTAGTCGAAAAAGAGGGGCGAATCCTTGTCGAGCGCCTCCAGGGCTTCGGCGATTCGCCGCGCCGTGGCGTAGTTCCCCTTGAGGAGGAGATCCCAGCCGTTTTCCAGCTGGGAGGTGAAGTAGCGCTGCAGGACTTCGCCTCCGGTGAGATCTTCCTGCGGCCCCGGCCGCCCTTCCAGCTCGGCGAGCAGCTGGCGCAGGCGCTCCTTGTAGCGCTCCGCCTGCGCCAGCGCCAGCTTGAGCTGGGGAACGGCCTTCGCCCCCAGCTTGCGGATGATCTGCTCCCCATCCTTCCGGCTCTCCGGCCGGTCGCTTTGCAAGAGGCGCAAGGCGCGGATGAAATCGGCCGAGTACTCTTCCCCAGGGAGAGCCCCGGAGCCCAGCAAGGCAAAGCTGAGGATCAGGTTCCTGAAATATCTCATGGCCGGGACATCATCAGTATAAATCCCCCAGCCACAGGATGCGAGCCTGGTTCCGTAAACTACCCTTCCCCCTCCGGGTCGGAGCCTCCATGGGCCACCCTCTGGGCCTCTTCGCGGGCGATCAAGTCTTCCTCGCGCACCTCCTTCAAGCTCAAGCCGATCTTGCGATTCTCCGGATCGACCTTGATGACCTTGACGTGGACGGTGTCGCCCACCTTGACCACTTCCTCGGGGGAGCCGACCTTGCGGTTGGAAAGCTCGGAGATATGCAGCAGGCCCTCCAGGTCATCCTCCAGCCTGACGAAAACGCCGAAGTTGGTGATCTTGGTGACCGCGCCGGTGACCACGAAACCAACCTGGTACTTGTCTGGAATGGCGCGATCCCATGGATCCTCCTGCAGCTGCTTGAGGCCCAGGGCGATGCGCTTGCGCTCCTGATCGACCTGCAGCACCACCGCCTTGACATCGTCCCCCTTCTTGAGCATTTCGTTGGGATGGACCACCTTGCGGGTCCACGACATGTCGGCGACGTGAAGGAGGCCGTCGATGCCATCTTCGATTTCGACGAAGGCGCCGTAATTGGTGAGGTTGCGGACCTTGCCGGAGACGATCGTCCCCGCCGGGTACTTCTGCTCGACCAGGCTCCAGGGATTGACGTCCACCTGCTTCATGCCGAGAGAGATCTCCTGCTTGTCCTTCTTGATCTCCAGGACCACCACCTCGATATCATCGCCGACATTGACCATCTGGTTGGGGTGGTTGATGCGCTTGGTCCAGGACATCTCCGAAATGTGCACCAGGCCCTCGACCCCCTCCTCCAGCTGGATGAAGGCGCCGTAGGAGAGGACGTTGACCACCTTGCCCTTGACCTTGGAGCCCACAGGGTACTTGGTTTCGATGTTGGCCCACGGGCTCTCGCTCTTCTGCTTCAGGCCGAGGGAGATGCGCTCCTTTTCCTTGTCGACCTTGAGGACCTTGACCTCGATGTCCTGGTCGATCTGCACCACCTCCGACGGGTGGTTGATGCGGCCCCAGCTCATGTCGGTGATGTGCAGCAGGCCGTCGATGCCGCCCAGATCGACGAAGGCGCCGAACTCGGTGATGTTCTTGACGATGCCCTTGCGCACTTGGCCGATCTCGATCTCGTCGAGGAGGGTGCGCTTCTGGTTCTCCCGCTGCTCTTCGAGCAGCTTGCGCCGGGAGACGACGATGTTCATGCGCGACTCGTCGATCTTGATGATCTTGCACTCCATTTCCTGGTTGACATACTCTTGAATGTCGCCCGGCCGGCGGATGCCGATTTGCGAGGCCGGCAGGAAGACCGGCACGCCGATGTCAATGAGCAGGCCGCCCTTGATCTTGCGCGTCACCTTCCCTTTCACCACATCGCCTTCCTTGTGGGTGGTGATGATCCGCTCCCAGGCGCGGATTTTGTCCGCCTTGCGTTTCGAGAGGGCGATGAGGCCTTCTTCATCCTCCACCGCCTCGAGGAGAACCTCAATCTCATCCCCTTCCTTGACCCCCTCCGGCTTCTCGAACTGGTCAATGGGGATGACCCCTTCCGACTTGTAACCGACATCGACGATCACGTCGTTGTTGAGGACGTTGACAATCTTCCCCTTGAGGATCTTGTCCATCTCGAACTCTTGGACGGACTGATTGTAAAGCTCGCCCATCTTCTCCTGGCTGACATCGCCCAGGGAGGCTTGGAGCTGGTGGTCGAGATCTTCGGGCTTGAGATCGAATTGCTTGACGAGTCGGTTGACGGCCATGAAAAAGTCAATCCCTCCATCGCCGCGGCCAGGAGGCCTCCGCCGCGGCAGTGGAACGGTGATGAAAAAAGGTTTCAATATTAAACGGCGGGCGGCTTCCAGTAGCCGGCCCGCGCACCCTGGCGAGCCTTCCTCGCCTCCGATTCGAGGGCCCGGTAGGCCTCACCGAGCGCTTCGAGAAAGGCTGCAAACGATGGCTCCCGCCTTCCCGCCTCCGGAGACGCGGACCGGGTTGTGGGCTGGGGGGAGCCGGAATTTCCGCTGCAAGTATCGGAAAAACTACAGATTGTCGTTTCTGGCGCGCCGGATTGCAAGTCCTTTTTTGCCGCCGCTCCCTTGGCCGCCTCAAAGTACCCTTCCTTCCGGAGGAGATCCGGGGCCTGGGGGAATCCGATCGGCTCCCCGAAGTAAACGCGGATGGGCCCAGGGCGGGGAAGGAGGCGCTGGCGGGGCCAGACGTGAAAGGCGCCATCGAGGTATATCGGAACCACGGGGCAGCCGCTTTGCCTGGCCAGGAGCGAAACGCCCCGTTTCATGGGGCCCAACCGGCCGGTGGCAGTGCGGGTCCCCTCGGGGAAAAGCACCAGCGCGCGGCCGGCGGCCAGGATCTTGAGGGAGATCTCGATCCCCTGGCGCGGCGCCTGGCTCTCCCGCGCCACCGGAAAGGCGTTGAGGCTGCGGATGAGCCGGCCCAAGGCGGGGATGCGGAACAAGCTCTCCCGCGCCAGGTAGGAAAGGTGGCGCCCCAGGGCCACCCCGACCAGACACGGGTCGAGGAAACTCTGGTGATTGGAGCCGAGCACGACGCCGCCGGAGCGCGGCACCCGCTCGCCATGGTAAGAACGGTAATCGAAAAAGACGATGGCGGCGGCGCGGGTGAAAGCCCGCCAGAATCCGTACCAGAGGCGCCGCAGCGGCGGTCCCGGCTCAGGCGGGATGGAGACTTCGCTTCTCAAGGGGATCCGCACTGCTTCTGGATGTGGTCCAAAAATCGGCCCACCACTTCATCGATGGTGAGGCCGCCGCTGTTCAAACGCACCGCATCCGGCGCCGCTAGCAAGGGCGCATCGGTGCGGCTCAAGTCCCGATGGTCCCGCTCCTTGAGCTTCAGGAGCACCTCTTCATACCGCGACGGCACGCCGCGCGAGACCAGCTCGAGGTGCTGCCGGCGGGCCCGCTCCTCGGCTGGAGCGTCCAGATAAAACTTGATCGAGGCGTCGGGAAAGATCACCGTCCCCATGTCCCGCCCCTCGGCCACCACCCCATGGCGCTGCACCGACCGCCGCTGCAGGTCAACGAGCAGCTTGCGATACCCGCTCTCGTCGGCGATGCGGTAAACCTGGGCGGTGATATCGGGATCCTTGAGACGGTCCGTCACCTCGCGGTCGCCGATGAAAAAGCGGGTGCGGTCGGCTTCCTCGACGCTGCGGAGGGAAAACCTGCTGATGACCTCCGCCACCCTCGGACGGTCATCGAAGGAAACACCCGCATCGATCACCGCCAGCGTCACCGCCCGGTAAATGGCCCCCGAGTTCAGATAAGGCAGCCCCAGCTTCCTGGCCAGGATGCGGGACACGGTGCTTTTTCCGGAGCCGGCCGGGCCATCGACCGTGATGATGAGCGGCTGCTTAACGGTCAAGACTGTTCCCCAGAAACTCGATCTCCGAGATTGCCACCAGGGGCAAGCGTCCCAAGGCCTCGTTCAAGCTGCCGCTGCGGAATCCTTGCAGGTCGAGGGTGACGTAGAGAAAGCCGGCCGCCTTGACCCGGTCCAGACCCTGCTCGCGCACGGCGTCCTCGAGCAGGCGGTGGAACTCCGGCGGCGGGATTTCGACGCGAGCGATGTCGCCGTGATGCCGCACCCGCACCACCCGAAAGCCCAAGTGGCGCAACGCCGCCTCGGCCGCCTCCACCTGCCGCAGCTTTTCCGAGGTCACTGCCGAGCCGTAAGGGATGCGCGAGGACAGGCACGGCGCCGCCGGCTTGTCCCAGGTGGGGAGGTTGAGTTGGCGCGAGAAGCGCCGGATGTCATCCTTGGTGAGGCCCGCTTCCAGAAGCGGGCTGCGAGTTCCCTGCTCGAGGCGTGCCCTGCGGCCCGGGCGGTAGTCTCCCTCGTCATCGAGATTGGAGCCGTCGAGCACGTAAGGATACCCTTCCCTGGCCGCCAGCTCTTTCAGCTCGCTGAACAGCTCGGTTTTACCGAGGTAGCAGCGCGTGCCGTCGTTGCGCCGGTACTCCTCGCGCTCATATTCGTGCGTTTCGATGACGCGGATGGGCACGCCCATGAGTTCCGCCACCGACCTGGCGGCCTCGAACTCGTTTCGGTCCAGGCTTTCCGAGAAGCCCAGCACCCCCAAGGCGTTCTCTCCCAGGACATCGCGGGCCACTTTGAGCAGGAAGGCGCTGTCGGCGCCGCCGGAATAGGCGACGATGGCCCGCTTCAGCCCTTGAAGGATCTCCACCAGCCGCATAAATTTGGCATCGGCAATGATCCGGCTGCCGTGGACGGGTGGAGCGGGTCCGGGCTGGGGCGAAGGGCCGGAGGCATTTCTGGGCTCTGACAAATTCATGAAGGTGATGGTAACATGGCCATGCCCGGACCACAATACTTCGAGTGCTGGGCAAAGTACGCATCTGGCGACCCGCTTATCAATTCGCCTCAGCGCTTCGATTCGGCTCTATCCCCTTCGAACGCCCAGCGGCGGATGGGGTGGGTTTCCGGGTAGCGCTCCTTCACCTGGCCCTGCCAGACCTTCACCAGGTCTTCCTGGGCCGGCAGGATCTCGAGCAGGAGCTCTTTTCCCTCCTGCCAGCCGCCGGGGAAGTCCTTCAGCAGGGAGATGACGAACACGCCCCCGGGGGTGGGGATGATGGCCTTGGCCTCGCCGCCGGCGCCTCGCATCAGCGCGCCCTTGGTATTCTTGCCGGCGAGGACCAGACCTTCCTCCACTTGCTCCAGATCCCAGAGCAGCAGCTTGGTAAGGATCTTGGTGGCGTAAAGGGTGCGCTCCTGGGCCGGCATGCCGAAGCGGAACTCCCGCGGGGTGGCGCCGGCGATCTGCACGAGCAGCTCGCTTTCAGGAAGGGCCAGGAAGGCGCGCGGCAGTTTTTCCACCTTCTCCCCCAGACGCTGAAACTCTTCGAAGAACAAATTACGGATGAAACCCGGCGGGAAGCGGTCTACCAGGAGCTTTCCATTTTCGTAGGCCACCGCCAGGGTGCCTTCTTCCTGCCGGATGTCCTTGACCTCGCCCGGGGGCAGCGTCAGCAGCGCTCCCCCCCAGACCACCTGGTTCCAGCCGCCGGCGGAGAAGGCTGGGCTGGCCGCTGCGGCCTTCTCCTCCGCGTTAACGAACTTGATCGATGCGTTCACCAGCGACCCGTGCGGCGACTTCAAGTCATAACTGGTGATCAGGCGCTGGAACTCAAGGTAAAAAAACAGCGCGGGGATCCATGAAGCAGTGTACGCCAGCACGACCACCAGGGTCAGCCACTTCCACCAGCCGCTGGCTTTTCCTTGGGCCCGTTCACTCGTTTGATACATCGGGGACGTTCCTTTGGCTCACGGGTTCACCGACGGCTGGGCGCCCATGGCCTTCTTCAAGACCCAGTCCCGCCGCTCCACCTCGCGAATGATCTCCGTTCGCAGGCGGATCGAGATGGTGACGATTTCCAGTCCAAATATTCCTTGCGGCGGGGGCGCGTAGATCTTGACCACCCGGGCGTAGCACGACTCTTCATGAATGGGTGCGGGAAGGAAGGGGAAGTAAACCTCCAGCCAGTCATCTTCCTGGATGTTCACGCCCTCGACCTGCAGGCGCATCCCTCCGCCGCTAAGGTTGGTGATGAAGCCGGCCCGCATTTCGACCAGGTTTTTCACCGAGCTCTCGGACTCCAGCTGGCTCAGGCCGCTTTTCCCGGGGATCCAGAGAAAGTGCGCCTTCTCGTACATATCAACGCGCAAGTACTGGCGCTTCTGCTCGCGGACCAGATCAGGACCGTGGTTGATCAAGAGGAATCCCGGCGGTTGGGGGCGGATGGCGGCGATCTTGCTGCTGAACGAGTAGGCGCAGTCGTTGACGCGCACGAACTCCACCTTGATTTCCTCGCCCATCGCCAGGTTGAAAAAAGCGGTCGGAGGGATCTCTCCAGCTTCCAGGCGCAGCAGGATCCGTTCGTCATCGAGCATGAAAACGGAGGCCGGCAGGAGGTGGCCAGGCTCCGGGGAATGCAAGCACCGCAACAGGACTTGCTGTCCTGACGGCAGGACGCGCGTCGAGGAGAGAGGCGTTTGCGGGCTGGCCTGATTGAATCCGAGCTTCTTCCGCAGCGTTCCCAGGTTGCGGATCAAATCGACGCGCTCCACGGGAGAAGCGCTTTGCTGAAGGGCCAGAACCCGCTCCACCCCGCGGTCGAAGCTGTCGACGTCCTGGAAGCACTTTGAGAGGGGGCGCTCCGCCAGCCAAGCCACCTGCTGCAGGATGCCCTCCTCCGCCCTCGTGAGCCCCAGCCGGCGCAGCCTTTGGCGGAGCCAGATCCTGTCCCAGCGGATCTTGAGCCAGCGTAATTTACGGGAACATCCCAGAAGCGGTGTCGTGAAGATTTTTATGAACATACCGATACCGACGCCGACAATTAAGAGCCTGTCTCGGTAGGCGCTTCGAGGCCCGAGGCCGAGCGAGAAGGCGCCAGACAAGGCGGGCCGACGAAGCCTTATTAACCGGAGAAATAAGGCGAGGAGGCCCAACGTAGTATGGCGCTTTCGCAGCCGGCCGAAGCCCGAATGGTCTACTGAGATAGGCTCTAAGCCTCGACATCGTTATCGGGCAGGGAGAGAGGAAATCTGAAAAATAATTAGTGACAGCGACCAGATTTTGCAGACAAAATCTGGTCGCTGTCACTAATTATTTAGATGTCGAAATACAGCGCGAACTCGTACGGATGCGGCCGGACGCGAATCGCGTCGACTTCCTTCTTGCGCTTGTATTCGATCCAGGTGTGGATGATCTCCTTGGTGAAAACGTCGCCTTTCAAGAGGAACTCGTGGTCCTTTTCCAAGGCGTTGAGGGCTTCTTCCAGGGAGCCCGGGGTGGTCGGCACCTTGGCCGCTTCCTCGGGCGGCAGATCGTAGATGTCCTTGTCTAGCGGATTCCCCGGATTGATCTTGTTCTGGATGCCGTCGAGAACCGCCATCAGCATGGCCGCGAAGGCGAGGTAGGGGTTGCACGACCCATCCGGGCAGCGGAACTCGAGCCGCTTCGCCTTCGGACTGTTCGTGTACATCGGGATGCGGACGGCCGCGCTGCGGTTGCGCATCGAGTAAGCCAGCTTGTTGGGCGCCTCGAAGCCCGGGACCAGGCGGCGGTACGAGTTGGTGGTGGGCGCGGTGATCGCCACCAGCGCATAGGCGTGCTTGAGCAGGCCGCCGGCGGCATAAAGCGCCAGGTCGCTCAAGCCGGCGTACTTGTTGCCGGCGAACAGCGGCTGGTTGTTCTTCCACAAGGAGACGTGGACGTGCATGCCGCTGCCGTTGTCCTGGAAGAGCGGCTTGGGCATCAGGGTCACGGTCTTGTTGTACTTCTTGGCGGTGTTCTTGATGACGTACTTGTAGACCATGAGCTGGTCGGCCATTCGCACCAGCGACTGGAAGCGCATGTCGATCTCGCACTGCCCGCCGGTGGCGACCTCATGGTGCTGCGCCTCGACTTCGATGCCGCAGGACTGCATGGCCAGCACCATCTCCGATCGTAGGTCTTGCAAAGTGTCGGCGGGCGGGACCGGGAAGTAGCCTTCCTTGTAACGGGGCTTGTAGCCCAGATTGGGCTTTTCTTCACGGCCGGAGTTCCACTGCCCTTCCACCGAGTCCAGGTAGAAGGAGCCGTGGTTGACGCCGAAATCGTAACGCACGTCGTCGAAGACGAAGAACTCCGCTTCCGGCCCGAAGTAGGAAGTGTCCGCGATGCCGGTGGACTTCAGGTAAGCTTCCGCCTTGCGGGCAATGAAACGGGGGTCGCGGCCGTAATCCTGGCGGGTGACGGGATCCTTGATGTTGCAAACGATCGACAAGGTCGGCACCGACAGGAAGGGGTCGATGAAAGCGGTAACCGGATCGGGTATCACCAGCATGTCGCTTTCTTGAATCCCCTGCCAGCCGCGGATGCTGGACCCGTCAAAACCCACGCCGGTTTCAAAGGCATCTTCATCCAGCTTGTCCACCGGAATGGAAAAGTGCTGCCAAACGCCCGGCAGATCGATGAAGCGCAAATCGACCATCTTGACATTGTGCTCTTTGCAGAGCTTGTAGACATCTCCTGGAGTTGAAGGAGCCATTCGAACTATCCTCCTCCTGAATAAAAAAGTTTAAAGCAGAGCTGATGTGATATTTTCTTCTTCCAACGACCGGAGCTCCGCGACTTGCCAGTCGGACTTGGATGACCAGATAGAAATACACCTAGCGAGGGCTCGCCGGCAGGACCCCAAAAAACCGGCGTGGGAGGCGACACTCCTCTGTCGGCGACCACCGCCGAACACTCTTTTTCGGCGATTGTCGCCAAACGGCTTGAATCGGTCACTCTCCACTTTAAAATAAAGAACAAATATATAGCATCCTTTGCGCTTCTGGGAAAGAAAAATTTGTCATTTTTAATGATCTTCCTCTGCCTCGCCGCTTCGTACTTGCTGGGAGCGATCCCATTCGCCCTCCTCCTCGGCAAGTTGAAGGGCCTCGACCTCCGGGCGGTGGGCAGCGGCAACATCGGCGCCACCAATTTGACCCGGACGGCCGGGAAGCCGTGGGGCTACACCGCCTTCCTGCTGGATTTCCTGAAAGGACTCCTGCCGGTGCTGGCGGCGCGCTGGCTCCTCTCGTCCTCCGGGGCCTCTCCAGCCATCCCTCCCCTCCACGCCCAGGTCCTCAGCGGCCTGGCGGCGGTTCTGGGTCACATTTTTCCGGTTTACCTGCGCTTCCGCGGCGGCAAAGGCGTTGCGACCAGCTTTGGCGTGATCTCCGGCCTCCTGTGGATGGCGGCCCTGTGCGCCGCCGCCGCATGGCTGGGAATTTACCTGGCGAGTCGGATCGTCTCCATCGCTTCGATTGCGGCCGCCGTATGCTTTCCCCTCGCCACCTTGCTCCTCTACTGGAGCCGCCCCCGCGAGGAGCTGATCCCTCTGGCCATCCTGTCGTCCTGCATTTCGGCCCTCATCTTGATCCGGCACCGGAGCAACATCCAGCGCCTGCTGACCGGCAAGGAGCACAAGTTTTGAGCGGCGGCCGGAGGATCCTCATCCTGGGGGCGGGCGGCTGGGGGACGGCGCTGGCCCTCGTTCTCAACGAGGCGGGACACCGGGTTTCCCTCTGGGGACACGATCCCCAGTACACGCGCTTCATGGCGGCAGCCCGCGGCAATCCCAAGTACCTGCCCAAGGCGGAAATTCCGGGGGAAATCGAGATCATTACCTCCTTGGATCCGGCCCCGGAAGGCCTGGAGGCCATCTTCAGCGCCATCCCGAGCCAGTACCTGAGAAGCGCCTTGCAGCCGCTGCGGGCGCAGCTGCCGGGGAGCGTTGCCATCATCTCCTGCTCGAAAGGGATCGAGCGCGGCACGCTGCTCTTCCCCTCCGAAATCCTGCGCCAGGAGCTCCAGGCCAGCCGCGTCGCCGTCCTCAGCGGCCCCAGCCACGCCGAGGAGGTCGCCCGGCGCCTGCCGACCGCTCTGGTGGCCGCCTCCAGCCCGCTGGAAGACGCCGGCTTCGCCCAGCGGCTGTTTGCCGCCACCCGGGTCCGGGTCTACACCAGCACCGACCACCGGGGCGTCGAGCTGGGCGGAGCGGTCAAGAACATCATCGCCATTGCGGCCGGAATTTCGGACGGGCTCGGCTTCGGCGACAACTCCCGGTCGGCGTTGATCACCCGCGGCGCCGCCGAAATCACCCGGCTGGGGCTCGCCCTGGGAGCCCGGCGCGAAACCTTCTCCGGGCTGTCCGGAATCGGCGATTTGATCACCACCTGCACCAGCGAGCATTCCCGCAACCGCCGGGTCGGATTTCGCCTGGGCCGGGGGGAGAAGCTGCCCGACATCCTCAGCTCGACACCGATGATCGCTGAAGGCGTGGAAACGACCCGCTCGGTTCAGCAGCTGGCGCGGCGGCTGGGGGTCGAGATGCCCATCACCCAGGAGGTCCACTCCGTCCTCTACGAGGGCAAGCCGCCGGAGCAGGCGGTGGAAGCGCTGCTGGCCCGCTCCACCAAAGAAGAAGAGATCATCCGGTAATTTCAATAACTTTCGGCGATCTTCGAAAACTATAACTTTTCTGGGCTGCCGATCCAGTCGGCCAATCTTCCGTGCGATGTTAAACTTGAATCGGAAAGTTCTTTCCATTTTGTGGAGCGATCCGCATGTCGAAAACCATTGTCGAAAGGATCATCGAAGAATCAAAAGCCCGAGTCGCTTGCCGGGAAGCCTTGAAGCAGATGTCCGGCCGCGAGGGACCCTCCGGAGATCCCTTCTTGAAGGAACGGCAGAACATCACATCCGAGCTGGTTTTCATCGAAGCGTTCCTGAACCGTTTCAGCGCCGAGGTCATTCCCATGATCACTCGGGCAGTCTCCCAGGAAATTGCCAGCTCCATCAAGCCCTTGCAGGTTGAAATCGCCGAATACCGCAAAGTTGCCGGGCCCGCCGGCCCGCCGGCGTTACCAACCCCGGAGCGCAATGGCGGCGCGGCGCCGTCGGCGGCTGAAAGGCCGGGCATCATGACTGCTCTCTCCAGCAGCGCCCAGCCCATCGGCAATGGAGATGACTCTGACATCGACACCGACCTGGAGATCCCCCTCGACGAGATCAAAGAGCAGTTGCTCAAGGTCTTGAGCGATCCGGAGGCCAGAGGTCAGGTGGAAGGGACCTCCTTGATCGACGAGGCCCAGACTCTGGCGGAGGAACACCTGGCGCCGGGGGCGGAAATGATCGGACCGGAAAGCCGGGCGGAGCCGGATCCGAGGGGTGAAATATCCTTGCAAATCGTCGAAGCCCTGCACCAGGCCCTGTCCCGAGAAATGGAGGCCTCTCCCCCGGCCCCGCCGGCCTTCCAACCAGCGCCCGAGGAAGGGCCTCCAGGGCCGATAAGCAGCCCGCAGGTGAAAACCGAGACGCTGCGCCCGGGGGCGGAAGCGCCGGCGGCGACAGCGCCGGCCCGCGGGGACGCTACGGCGGCCGGAGCGGCCGGCGAGCCGGGAACAGCGGCAGCTTCAGGGGCCCCGGAAGCCCCGGCGGCGCCGGCGGCGACAGCGTCGCGAGAGGCTTCCGAGCCGAAAGAAGCCCCATCCCCGGCCGCGGCGGGGATCGATGGCACCGCCGGCCTGGAAACCCTTAAATGATTTTTTGAGGATCCCAGCGGCATTGGGATCGGAAAAGAAATTTCAATGTTTTCCCCTTTCCAGCCGATAATGAATTACTTGGTATGAGAAGCTTTCTCTTCCAGCTCCAGATCATCATGAAGACGGGTTTCCATGGGTAGCAAGAAGACCATCCTGGTCGTCGACGATATTCCGCTGATGCGCACCATGCTGGTGAAGTACGTCCAGACCCTCGCCCACAAGATCTCCAGCAGCGCCCATTTTCCTCTGGAAGTGGAGGTCATCGAAGCTCCCAACGGCAAGGTGGCCATCGAGACCTTGAAGGAGCGGCCCGTAAACCTGGTATTCCTGGACATGATGATGCCGGAAATGGACGGCTTGACCTTCTTGAGCGTCAAGAAAACCCATCCGGAGATCGCCACCGTGCCGGTCATCGTCTGCAGCGCCGTGGGGGAGAAGGAAACCGTCGAGAGGGCGCGGGAGCTGGGCGCCAACGCCTACATCACCAAGCCCTTCACGATGAAATCGATTGAAGAAAAATTCCGGGAAGCGGTGACGACCTACTTCAAATAACTAGAGCTGGAGCTTTACAATAAGGCTCATGGCTCAAAGCGATCTCTCGGCCTTTCCAACCGCCTCCTCTCCATCCTCCCCCTCCGGCCCGGGCGCCCGATCTTACAGCCCCTCCAGCTGGTTCGAGGCCCCCATGGTGAAATGGGTGGATGGGGTGAAGACCGCCGGCGCCGATCCCCTGGTGATCGAAGAGCCCCTGGAATTCCGCATTCGCGACCAACCGGTGGCCGCCGTCATGCGCACCCCCGGCGACGACCGTGACCTGGCCCTGGGCTTTTTCTTCGGCGAGGGCTGGATTTCCGGCCCCGCGGAAGTGGGAGCGCTGAGCTTGTGCGCGGGCGCCGGCGGAGCCGGCCATGAATCCAGCCCCGCCAACGTGGTCAACTTGATTCCCGGCCAGGGCGTCTCCATGGACCTGAGCCGCCTGGCGCGCCTGCAGCCGGCCACCTCCAGCTGCGGAGTCTGCGGCAAGCGCACCATCGAGGACATCCTGCGCGCCTTGCCGCCCGGCGCCGCTCTCCCCCAGCCGACGGCGGGAGCCCGCCTCCGCGCCGGCGCCCTCTGCCACCTCCCCGAGGAGCTGCGCCGGCGGCAGCCCCTGTTCGAGCGCACCGGCGCGCTGCACGCCGCCGGCATCTTCACCTTCGCTGGCCGCCCCTTGACCGTGAAGGAGGACATCGGCCGGCACAACGCCGTGGACAAGGCCATCGGCCCGTTCGTGCGCGCCGGCTCGCTGCCCCTTGCGGAGCATCTCCTGGTCATCAGCGGCCGGGCCAGCTTCGAGATCGTGCAGAAGGCCCTGCGGGCGGGCATTGCCGTGGTGGTGGCGGTCTCGGGGGTCTCTTCGCTGGCCGTCGACCTGGCTCGAACCGGGGGGATGACCTTGTGCGGATTCGCCCGCGGCCGGTCGTTGACGTGCTATGCCCATGGCGAGCGGATCGCCGAGTGATTTTTATGGCGGCCCCAGCAAAACCGAACTTATAATGAAATGTTCAATTTGAATAGAATATAAGTATTCTTTGCCGATCTCTTGGAAGGACGAGAACATGAGCATTCCGAACCCCAGCTTCGCCCCATCCCACTGGAATGAAAAAGTCGGCCTGGCGAGGATGCTCTGCGGCGGCGTCATCATGGACGTCACCAACGCGGAACAGGCCAGGATCGCCGAGGAGGCGCGCGCCGCCGCGGTGATGGCGCTGGAGCGCGTGCCGGCGGACATCCGCCGCGAGGGCGGCGTGGCGCGCATGGCGCCCGTGGCCAGGATCCGCGAGATCCAGGAGACCGTGAGCATTCCCGTCATGGCCAAGGCGCGCATCGGCCACTTCGTCGAGGCCCAGGTGCTCCAGGAGCTGAAGATCGACTTCATTGACGAGAGCGAGGTGCTGACCCCCGCCGATGAGTCGAACCACATCGACAAGCACGCTTTCAAGATCCCCGTCGTCTGCGGCGCCCGGAACCTCGGCGAGGCCCTGCGCCGGATCGGCGAGGGCGCGGCGCTGATCCGGACCAAGGGAGAAGCCGGGACGGGGAACATCGTCGAAGCGGTCCGCCACATGCGTTTGATCCAGGGAGAGATCCGCCGCTTAACCCTGCTGCGGCCCGATGAGTTGATGGCCGCCGCCAAGGAGCTGCAAGCCCCCTACGAGCTGGTCGTCGAGGTGGCAAAAACCGGCAAGCTGCCGGTTCCCAACTTCGCCGCCGGCGGCGTCGCCACTCCCGCCGACGCGGCCCTGATGATGGCGCTGGGCGCGGAAGCGGTCTTCGTCGGCTCCGGCATCTTCAAATCCGGCAATCCGGCCAAGACCGCCCGCGGCATCGTCCTCGCCGTCACCCACTGGGACAACCCTGCCGAGATGCGGCGCGTCATGGAGGAGTTCGATTCGCCGATGCGCGGCCTGGACATCCGCGACCTCCCCGAGGAAGCCCTGCTGCAGCAGCGGGGCTGGTAGGCATCATGGAGCGACCGCCATGCATTGGCGTCCTCGCCCTGCAGGGCTCCTACGACCTCCATCTCGGGGCCCTGGAGAAGCTGGGCGTTCCGGCGAGGAAGATCCGCCTGCCCGAGGACCTGGCCGGCATTCAAGGGCTCATCATTCCCGGCGGGGAGAGCACGGTGATGAGCGGGGTGGCCCGCGACTGCGGGCTGTTCCAGCCCCTCCAGCAGGCCGGCGCCGCCGGGCTCCCCATCTTCGGCACCTGCGCCGGCGCCATCCTGCTGGGTCAAGGAGGCGGCTTCCCGGAGCGGCTGGGGCTTGCCCCGGTGATCCTGAAGCGCAACGCCTACGGGCGGCAGTGGGACAGCTTCGAAAAAATCCTGCCGCTCAAGCCCTTCGCGGCCCCCTTCCAGTGCATTTTCATCCGCGCTCCCAAGATCGAGCTGCAGGAGCCGGGCATCGATAGTCTGGAAGTGCTGGGATGGGATGGCCCGGATCCGATTCTGGTCCAGTACCGGAACCTCTTGCTCTCGACGTTTCATCCGGAGCTGACGGAGGATTTGAGGGTGCATAGATATTTCGTTGAGAGAGCGCGGTGTTAGAAAGCGCGGTCACCTGGTTTTTGAACCTCATCGAGTCCTGGGGCTACTGGGGCCTGGTGGCGATGATGTTTCTCGAAAGCTCCTTCTTCCCCTTCCCCAGCGAGATCGCCATGATCCCCGCCGGCTACCTCGCTTCCCAGGGGCGGATGGATGCCGCTCTGGCGTTCCTGGCCGGCCTCGCCGGCAGCCTGCTGGGGGCCACCTTCAACTATTACGTCTCCCTGTGGGTGGGCCTCCCCTTATTGCGGCGGTACGGCAAGTACTTCTTCTTCGATGAGAGGAAGCTCGAACGCTGCAATCGCATCTTCCTCCGCCACGGGGAAATCACCACCTTCGTCTGCCGGCTCATCCCGGTGGTTCGCCAGTACATCTCCCTGCCGGCGGGGCTCGCCCGGATGAATCTCTTCCGCTTCGGCCTGTACACCGGCCTCGGGGCCGGAATCTGGGTCGCCATCTTGACCGCCTTCGGCTACTGGGTCGGCATCAACCTCAAGGATCCCAACACCCCCCTGGCCAAGCTGTGGAACAAGCTCTACTACGAGTACTGGAAGCCCAACGAGCTGAAAATTTACCTGGTCCTGGCGGTCCCGCTGGCCCTGATCATCGTCCTTTACGCCATCCTTCAAAAGCGCCGGCTTCAAAAGCGCAGGAACGCCGCCAAGAAGCCCTCGAGCGCCTGATCGCGGGTCACCCCGGCTTGACCACGATCGCTCGCGGCGTGGTCGGGCAGTACATTTCGCACACCCCGCAGCCCACGCAGCCATCTGTCTTCACCTCCACCGCCGCCCCATGATAAGGGATCTGAATGGCCTGGGGCCCGATGGGGCACTTGTCGACGCAAATCCGGCAATCGTCGCCGTTGGAGCGCAGGCAGAGGTCCTGGCGCAGCTCCGCCACCCCCATGTCGATGAGGTGGCGCGGCAGTTTTTGCAGGGCGCCGCTGGGGCAGGCTTGCATGCAAGCCAGATCATCGCAAACCACGCAGGCCTGCGCCTGCGGGTCAATATACGGGGTGCCGTGGAGGCGGGCGTCCTCGCTCTGGAGGAGGCGGATGGCCTCGACGGGGCAGGCGGCAACGCACTCGCCGCTGTGGGCGCAGCGGCCGAGGAAGAGCTCCTCCTCCAGCGCTCCCGGCGGGCGGATGAGGCGGCTGGCCTCGGGCTCGGCAGATGAACCTCGCCCTGCATGATTGGGGGGCTCGATCATCGCCGCCCGCCGCGAGGCCTCCAGGGTCTCGTGGAGGTGGTCCAGGCGCTTCTCCATCAGGTCGGCCACCGGCTTGAGAAGGTTGCGGAAGCCCTCCCGGAAGAAAGCCCGGCGGGCGAGCCGCTGGGAGTCGCCGCTGGGGGGGGTATTCGATTCAGGCATAAACCGTAAGCATAGCGCCGAAATTCGCCGCCGCGAAGAATTTTTTAAAGCAGCCACGGCCGCAACCAAATGTCTCGGCCGAATTAGAAAGAAGATGAAGAGGATTGAACCGCAGAGACGCCAAGGTGAGCTCCGCGACCAAGCCGCTACGCGGCTCGGTGCCCGGCGCAGGAGCGAATGGCCGGAGG
>JACQVS010000063.1 GCA_016209605.1 Planctomycetota bacterium | reverse complement strand
TATTGGGTTGCGGGCGGAGCGCGAAGCGCGCAGCCCGCCTTAGGATGGAACGGAGCACGCTGCGGAAGTCGATTCTCTTGACATGGCACCTCTATCTCCAGATCCATCATCAGACTCTGTAGAGGAGACTCTCCTAGCCCTAGAGTCGGGAGACCCGGAAGCCGCCTCGCGGCTTGTCCCGCTAGTATACAGAGAGCTCCGAGAGCTCGCCCGGACACTCATGGCGAAGAGGCCACCGGGCGATACGTTGCAGCCGACCGCCCTCGTTCACGAGGCGTACCTTCGCCTGGTGCGGAAGGGTATCGGACAGCATGGGGGTCGTGTACAAGGCGGTCCAGGAGTCGCTTGGCCGCACGGTGGCGCTCAAGGTGTTCCCGGAGACTTTCTCCCTGGACCCCGTTCGCCTGGAGCGCTTTCGCCGGGAGGCCCGGGCGACGGCGCGCATTCGCCATCCGAACATCGTTCCGGTCTACGAGGTCGGCGAGTCGGAGCGCATCCACTTCTACGCCATGCAGCTCATCGAGGGACCGTCGCTTCACCAGGGGCTCGCTCAAACGCGGGATCAAGCAGCGCAAGGAGGCGGCAAGAAGGGTTCGGCGATTTCCGATCCGGCCTACGCCGTCGGAGTGGCGGAACGGGTGGCGGAGCTTGCCGGAGGGCTCGAGGAGGCGCACGCGCAGGGACTCGTCCATCGGGACATCAAGCCTTCGAACATCCTCGTGAGCAAGGACGGGAGCTACGTGCTGGTGGATTTCGGACTGGTCCACGACCTCGAGGCCGAGAGCATCACGGGGTCCGGACAGATACTTGGGACCTTGAGCTACATGTCGCCCGAGCAGGTTTCTGGTCGCAACGTCGATGCGCGGAGCGATGTCTACAGTCTCGGCGTGACCCTCTTCGAGTTGCTGACCCTTCACCGGCCGTTCGAAGGAGGGAGCACCCACGAGATCAGAGAAGCGATTCTCAACCAGGAGCCTCCCTCGCCTCGGCGGCTGAATCCCAAGCTGGGCGGTGACCTCACGACGATCGTCCTTCATTGTCTTGAGAAGAATCCTGACCGGCGATATTCTTCCGCCGGCGAGCTCGCCGCTGACCTCAGACAATTCTGTCGAGGCGAACCGATCTTAGCACGTCCCCTCCCATGGTGGGAGCAGGTCCTCAGGCGCGCGTGGCGCCGCAAGGCGCAGCTCGCTACAACCACGCTGCTGGTAGCGCTCGTCTCGTTGGTCGCATACCTAGCGTGGCCGAAGGGAGTGATCTCGCTTGCCGTCCTCCCCTTCCTCAACGAGGCGGCGGACCCGAGCACGGAGTATCTCAGCGATAGCATCCCCGAGAGGCTCATGGGCATGCTCTCCTCCTTCCCGAACCTCAGCGTCAAGTCGCGAAGTTCGGTCTTCCGTTACAAAGGGCAGAACCTCGACCCTCTCGCTGCAGGCCGCGATCTCAGGGCCGACGTGGTCCTTAGCGGCCGCGTGGCGCAGCGCGGCAATATCCTGATGCTCGGCCTGGAGCTCTCAGACGTGCGAGAGAACAAGCAGCTCTGGGGCACCCGCTACGACCGGGAACTGTCTGACCTGATGGCGACGGAGGACGAGGTCTGCCGCGACATCGCTGCTCAGCTGCGAGTGAACCTGCAAGGCAGTATTGAGAAGCGATTGAGCAAGCCCCGCACGAACAATCCCGAAGCGGACAAGGCCTATCGACGTGGCCGTCTTCTGTGGAGTCAGTTTTCCAAGAAATCGGTGGAAAAGAGCATCGAGCGATTCCAGGAAGCGATCGGTATCGATCCGAACTTCGCGCTCGCTCATGTCGGCCTGGCCGAGGCTTGGATAGCACTTGGTCTCTTCCAGGCTCCGAAAGAGGTGTTGGTGAACGCGAAGGGATATGCGGAGAGGGCGCTCGCTCTGGACCCCACGCTCGGGGAAGCTCACGCGGCGCTTGGAACTATCCGACTTTATCTCGACTGGAACTGGGAGGAGGCCCGGAGGTCTCTGGAGAACGCTCTGGAACTCAACCCGCGATGCTTTGAGTCCTTTCCCTGTTACTTACACAGTCTCGATATCCTGGGCGAGATCAACTCTGCCGAGGCTTCTGTCGAACGGGCGCTGAGGTTCAATCCGGAGTCGGTACCCCTCCAGACGGAACTGGCGTGCACGGCATACTATGCCGGCGGCTATGAGGCGACCACCCAGTATGCTCTTGAAGCTCTCGAGCTGGACAAGGGTTTCATCCTCGCTCACCTCCAGCTCGGACGGGCCTACGAGCAACTGGGGGAGCACGAGCGATCCATCGAGACGCTCGAAAAGGCAAGAGAGCTCACCGGAGGCGAGTGGAGTGACATCCTGGGCGAACTCGCTTATTCGTACGGGCGGTCGGGCAAAACCGAGCAGGCCGAGGCGATCCTCAGGGAGATGGTCGAGCGAAAGAAGAGCGCCTTCGTCGACCCCTATCCCCTCGCCTTCGCCTACCTGGGTCTGGGCGACAAGGAAAAGGCGCTCGCGGCGCTCGAGGAAGCTCTCGAGGTCCGATCTCAGTGGGTTCCTTGGCTCAAGGTGGAGCCGAAGTTCTTCAGCCTGCGCTCCGAACCACGGTTCCAGGCTCTGCTCGAGCGCCTCAAGCTTTGAGCCTGTCCCAAAAATCCATCCGGCCCCTCCATGCCGGAACAGGCCAGTCTTGGCTATTACTGGCAGGCCGTATAGGAGTTGCAGCTCAAGGTGTAAAAATCTTCGCTCGGATCGGGCCCGCAAGTTCTGAACGGCTCCGGCGGCGCAGGCCATCCACGGAAAAGGTGTAAGAGGAGGTACACCGGGTCCGTGATGTTCAGCGAGCCAGTGTCCGTGACATCGGCGGTCTTCAAGCAGGAAGGCTCCGGGCCGCCGGCGAAGAGGTAGAGCAGGATGATCACGGCATCCGTGAGGCTCGGAGCTCCGTCTTCGTCTGCGTCCCCTCTCCGGAAGGGCCTCGCCGGAATCCAGGTGGCGGTGTAGATGTCCGCATCCCAGATCACGTCTGCAAAAGCGCTGTTCTTGCAGTTCTCGTTGCCGAGGCGCTCCTGGCGGCGGTCGGAGGTGAACCAGATCGTCGAGCCCTCGGCCGGCCAGTCGTGGCTGACGAAAAAGTCGAAGTCCCCGTATTCCGAGTTGATGAGCCAGCCCAGGTTCCTGACGTTCTCGCTCTTCCATTCTTCCTCAGTCGATTCCCGGGTCACCATCCAGATGTCCCCACCGCCCAGGCCTCTTTCTCGGAAAGGAGGAATGTAGTCCGAAAAGAAAAGGGTCAGGCCGTCGCGCGAAACGACCGGCGAGAACTCGTGGGCTTCGGTATTCACGTTGCCCAGATTTCGCACGTTGCCAAAGAAGCCCCCGGGCGAGTCGCGCGTCGCCGCATAGAGATCGAAACCGCCCTTCCCACCGGGCCGGTCCGACGAGAAGTAGATCGCCAGGCGGTCGCACGACATCCTCGGGGCGAATTCCGGAAATGGGCTGCTGATGCCGGAGCCGGGGTACGCCACCCTGAAGTTGACCGCCGGACCGAACTCATCGCCGGGATTCTCGCGCGTCGCCACGTAGAGGTCGTAGTCGCCGCTGTTGGGCGCGTGGCGGTCGGAGTAGAGGGTGAGCACCTTGTCGTCGACCGAGATATTGGGCGTGCACTCGTCGAGATGCTCGCGCGCCAGATGACCGCCGATTTGCAGGCGATCCGGGACCGCACGGGGCCGGGGAGGTCGAACCTCTTGATCACCAAGCGCATCTCCTTCGGGATGATCACCCGCGATGCCGGCGGGAAATGGGACATCTCCCGGGTTGAGGGTCTGCCGTCATCAAGCCTCGCCACCACCGGCCCGAACGATCCGCCCAGCTTGATCATCCGGCCCTTCCACCAGGCCGGCGCCGTGGTGTCGCTTCGCGAGTTCACCAACAACGCCTTCAACCATCACCACGGCATCCAGTCAGCGGAGCGCTTCGGTGCCGACGCCGATACCGATGGAGATGGCTTCGTCAGCGAGCTCACCCGCGCCGATGTGACCGCCGCCGTCATCTTCCAGGCCACCTTGCCCGTGCCGGGCCGGGTCATCCCCAACCACCCGGCCATCGAGGAGGCGGTGCGGGTGGGGGAAGAGCGTTTTCAAGACATCGGCTGCACCCACTGCCACGTGCCGAGCCTGCCTCTTGAAAACAGGGGCTGGATCTTCGCAGAGCCCAACCCTTTCAATCCTCCCGGGAACCTACGGCCCGGCGATGCTTCCAGCCTCGAGGTCAACCTCAACGCCGATAACCTCCCCCCTCCGCGCCTCGAGGCCCAGCAGGGCGTGGTCCAGGTGCCTGCCTTCACCGACCTGAAGCTGCATGACATCTCGGGTGACTCCGGAGATCCTGGGGATGAGCCGCTCGACATGACCATGCCCGCCGATTCGGAGGCCTTCTTCGCGGGCAATCGCAGGTTCATCACCCGTAAATTGTGGGGATTCGCGAACGAGCCGCCTTTCTTCCATCACGGGAAGTTCACCACCATCCGGCAGGCGGTCCTGGCGCATGCGGGCGAAGCCCTGGCGGCGCGCCAGAACTTTGAGGCCCTGAGTGAAGAGGAGCGGGATAGCATCATCGAGTTCCTGAAGACCCTGCAAGTATTGCCTCCGGGCACCCGGAGCCTCGTGGTCGACGAGAACGGCCAGCGAAAGCAGTGGCCGCCGCCCCCGCCAAAAGAGGTCCGTGGCAACGGTCAAGAAGCGCCCCCTTCTGCTCCTCGGGAGGGAACTAGCGGTATATGAGGGAGACCAGAGTCCTTTCCTGCATCGTCCACGATACCCCGCGGCATCCCCGCCAGCCCCTCGAAGGGAGCGGCGACGAGCCACTCGTCAGCTTCCTCAGGAGTCTAGCCCAGCTTCGCCTCAAACCGAGGAGCCGGTCCTCGGAGGCTAATCCTGATGGCAGGGATTAGCTTGATTCGCGAGACCCGCCGGGCACCGCCGCGAAGCGGTGGTCGTCGGCGGCTAGTGTCTGTCCCTGGTTTTTATTCGTCGCGACTGCCTCCGCCGATCACTCCCAGGCGCATCAGCCAGTAGAGCACCTCCCAGACCGCCGCCACCGTGGCCGCCACGTAGGTCAAGGCGGCCGCCCGGAGCACCGCCTGCGCCTCGCGGGTCTCATCGCGGGTGAGGATGCCGGCTTGGGGGAGCATCATCAGCGCCCGCCGGCTGGCGTCGAACTCGACCGGCAGGTTGATGAGCTGGAAGACCGCCACGCCGGCAATCAGCGCCACTCCAAGGAGGGCGAGCCCCAAGCTGGTGGCCAGCCCCAGGAATAGGACGAGGTAGCCGATATTGGAGCCGATGCCGGCGATGGGAACGGCCAGGTTCCTCAGCGCCAGCGGGGCATAGCCCTGGGCGTGCTGGATGGCGTGGCCAGCCTCGTGGGCGGCGACGCCCACTGCCGCGATCGAGTTGCCGCGGTAGTTGGCCGGCGACAGCCGCAGCACCTGGTGGATCGGATCGTAGTGGTCGGTGAGGAAGCCGCTCACCTCCTCGACGCGGACGCCGTGAATTCCGCCAGCTCGGAGGATCTGCCGGGCCGCCTCGGCGCCGGTGAGCCCCTGGCGGTTCGGGACGCGGGAATACCGGGAGTAAACCGCTTTGAGGTAAAGCTGGACGAGCAGCGTCAAGGCGAGGACGGGCAATAAAATGTAAATGAAGTGATGCATGGATAAAAGTATAAGTCCTCCGGTGGAAAATTCAAATCCGATGCAGCCGCATTGCGCTTCTGGAATGCGCCAGGAGCCAAAGGGATCTTCTGGGCGCAGGAGATGGAACGCGCGTTTGCGGATCCGGTGCTATTGGAGATTCTGGAGGCGTTAAGCCGGCCGCGATTAATCTTAGATGAACCCCAGGACGAACTCGCTTCCTCCATCCTCCCTGATTGTGACTATAATCACGGGGGATTCTTGGCGAAGCGAAGTGGGTTTGGGTTTGAGACTTGCACAAGGATCCACCCTGGCCGACAATAATTTGACCGGAAATTTTTGACGGGATTGGCGTTCCCCATTCCTCTCATTCACCGGCTTGGAGAAATACAATGAATTTTTCGTTTTTACCCTCAGTCCTCATTTCGAGCTATTTTTTTTCGCCTCCTCTCTTCAAAGCACCGACTGCAACCATAATGGCCTCGATAACAGGATCGACATCGCCGCAGGGAGGAGCCGGGACTGCAACTTGAACTTCGTCCCCGACGAGTGCGATGCGCTCAGGCCCTTACCCGCTTTCGAGAAGCCGGCAAAGTATCCCGCCGGGGCCTATCCGCGGCTCACGGCTGTGGCGGATTTGGATGGGGATGGAGCGCTGGATCTGGCGGCGGCAAACAGCGATTCAGACAACCTCACCCTGCTATTCAACGACCGCAGCGGCGGATTCAAGAAGAGCATCTTTCTGCCCGCGGCCCGGCAGCCCATTTTTCTGTCGGCGGGGGATCTGGATCAGGATGGAGACCACGACTTGGTGTCTGCCAGCGGGCCCGTGGCCTTCTATGAAAACCAGGGTGGAGGCATGTTCCTCGACCCGTTACCCCTCGAGGGGATTTCGGCTAATTCGAACATCAGCATCAGAGATTTCGACCGCGATGGACTGCAGGATCTTGCCGCAATCTCTTTTGGGAACTTTGTGGAGGTCTTCTTCAATGAAGGCGAGAGTTCCTGGACGAGGGCGGGGCACGTGTTCCTGAGTCCGGATCAAGGTTACGGCTCGTTGGCCAGCGCAGATTTCAACGGCGATGGGCTGCTGGACCTTGCCGCGGTGACCAGCAATTCCAGCATCCTCTGGGTGGTCATCAACGAGGGAAACAGAGGTTTTGTTAAAACTTCCAGGTTCTAGGAAGTCTTCGGCCACCTCAATGCCGTCGCCAGCGCCGACTTCGATGGCGATGGCCTGCCGGATCTCGCCGCTGTGGCTCAGGACACGCAGCGAATTTACGGATTCAGAAATCTTGGAAATGGCGAGTTCGAGCAGGGCCAAGTCTACGCGACCAAGGGCTCGGCCTATAGGCTCACCATCGCCGACGCCAACGAGGATGGTTTTCCTGATGTCCTGACGGTGCTTTTTGAAACGAACCTGAGATGGGGAAGAGTGAGCCTCCTCCTCAACCTGGGAGACGGCCAGCTCGATGATCCAATGGAGCTCTTTTCGGAAGCGACCACCACCTACGTTCAAATGGCGGATGTGAACGGTGATGGCCATCCCGACCTGCTCGAGAGCCTCGCCTCCAGCAACGAAATCGCCGTTATCCTCAAAAAGCCGGAGTCGCTGGCCTCGGACTGCGATGGCAATGGCATCCCCGATTCCTGCGAGCCCGATTGCGACAAGAACGGCCGGCCCGATGTCTGCGAAATCCGCTCGGGGGCGGAGAACGACTTTTCATATTCATGAATCACGGCGGCAGGCGGTACCTGCCCCGGGGCCGCCAGACCGTCAACGATAACTCTTTCCAGCTCTCTTCGGTCGATCTCGATGGGGATGGCAAGCCGGACCTCCTGGTGCAGTTGACGGGATTGAGCACTTTTGTCCTGTTGGCGAGGAACCTGGGCGGCGGTGACTTCGCCGAGGTCCAGCCTTTCCTGCCTCCCGGAGTCGGAGGGACGCCGGTGGTGGGGGATTTTGACAAGGATGGGAATCTGGATGGATGTGGGGCTGGTCGATGAAACCTTCGGGCAATTCCACATTTTTCTGAACGATGGGCAAACCGTATTCAAGTCTTTTGGCACCCTCAATACCGGCCGGGTCGTCGTCGCGAGCGACTTTGATGGCGATGGCCTGCTGGACCTGGCCTCAACGCAGTCCGGCAGCCAGCTGTTGATTCACAAGAACACGGGCCAGGCCAGGTTCAAGGAGGTCAAATTACTAGATCTGAAGAAGGGGATCCGGGACTACAATCCCCTGGATATCGACGGTGATGGAGATATGGACCTGGTGGCCACGGGGGAGGCGGCGATTTTCGTCCTCAAAAACCAAGGCGGCTTCGATTTCAGCCCGGGCAGCCGTTACGCTGTCAATTCCGGCTCTTTACTTACTGGTGATATAGATGCCAACGGCCATGTTGATTTCATCCATCTGGGACTGTTTTTCAATGACCTCACTTTCTTCTGGAACGAGGGCCTGGAGGGCTTTGCCGGCATTCGAAGCTACTACACAGGCACCCGCGCGGCGCTGATGATCGCCGAGGATATCGATGGAGATGGGGCCTCCGACCTTTTCCTCAGCTCCCATTTCGGGCCCGTGCTCTTCCTGCATAACGATGGCCATGGAGGGCTGGCGCCGCCGGTGAAGCTCACAGGCAATGAGGCGGGGCCGCGGATTGCGGATCTGGAAAGCAGCGACCTGGATGGGGACAACCAGCCGGAGCTGCTCTACTTGAAGGACTCCCCCATGGAAGTGGTGATCCTCAGCCGGTGGCAGGAGGGGGTCTTCTCGGGTGAGAAGCGGATGCCGGTGGATAGCTACAGCTTGGCCATGACCGTCGGCGATCTCGACAGCGACGGCTATCTGGATCTCCTGATGCCGTCATCGACAGGGATCTCCTGGTTCAGGAACGGCGGAGCCGGCGATTTTTTTCTTTCTCAAACCCTCCTCTCCCTGGCTGATGTCAACGATGTCGTCATCAGCGATCTGAATGGAGACGGCCGCAAGGATCTGGCGATCGCCGGGAGCTCCGGCAACGTATCTATCGCCTTCAACCGGGGCGAATCCGGTTTTTCGCCTGCGGTCGAGATTCCCGTGGAGGCCAGCTTGGTGAAGATTGCCGCCGCGGACCTCGATGGCGATGATGACTTGGACCTGCTGGCGCTCGATTTTTCCGGGAGGTTGAGCGTTTTGAGGAACCGCGGGGGTCAATTTGATGTAAAAATCAAGGGATTCCTCTTTGGCGACAACGTCCGGGAGTTGGCAGTGGCTGACCTGGATGGCGATGGCGACATGGATATAGCGGGGGTGAGCGCTGGCGCCAATTTGCTCACCATTTTGAGGAACGACGGCAGCGGGTCTTTCGAGAGACCCCTGGATGTCTTGACCACCTCCCACTCCCAGGCCTTGGCGGTTGCCGACTTGAACCTCGATAGCCGGCTGGATATTGCCGTGGGCGGAGAAGACAGCCTCGATGTCGCCGTCATCCTGAATCGATCCGGCCCGCGCAGCCAGGATCTGAACCATAACCAGATTCCCGATGAGTGCGAACGGAAGCCGTTCATCCGCGGAGATGCCAATGCCGATGGGGAAATCGACATTGCCGATGCCATCTTCAACCTGGAATTTCAGTTCCTCGGCCGCAAGGCTCCCTCCTGCTTGCGAAGCGCCGATGTTGATGACGACGGCTCTGTCCGGGCCAACGATGCCGTCCACCTCCTCGACATCATCTTCAAGGGCGAAAGCGCTCCGGGAGTCCTTCCCCAAATCTGCCGGATTGACCTTACTCCAGACCTACTCACCTGCGATGACTATCGGGCCTGTCATGGAGGATTTTAAAAAGCTCTGGTGATTTTTCTGGAACTTGTCCGGCGCCTGATGAGACTACATTTTTAAAGCCAACTGATGCGGTAAACTTGGAAGCGCCCGGTTTTTGTTTCTTGTTGGCCCTCGGGTTTCGGCATACAATGAGGGTGTAGTGGACGTCATTGATTTCAGAACCAAAGGCAAGTGCCAGCCCATGAGCGGTGCGAACTCCCAGCCTCCTCCCCTTGATCCCATCCGCGCCGGCCTGGCCCTGGTGCGGCGGCGCATGCACCTGAACCGCCTGCTGGCGGCGGTCTTCTTCGATGGTCTGGTCGCCCTCGGCCTCTTCGCCGCTTACCTGCTCCTCGACCGCTTGGTTTTCGTGGGGCTCGATGCGCTGCTGGTTTTCGCGATCCTCCAGGGGACGGCGCTGGCAGCAAGCCTCGCGCGCGTGGGGATTTTCCGGCGCTTGAGCCCCTTCCAGGCGGCGGCGCTGGTGGATGACCGGCTGCGCCTCAAGGACCGGGTGGCGAGCGCGGTCTTCGTGCGCGAGGGCTCGGCGGAGCCGTTCGGGATAGCGGCCCCCCGGCCGCTCGAGCCATGGCGCCTTCTCGTCGAGCGCGACGGCGCCCGCGCCCTCGAGGGCCTCGATCTCAAGCAGTCCTTCCCCGTGCGCCTCCCCCGCCAGGCGGCGTGGGCGGCCGCGGCTCTCCTTGCGGTCGCCCTGATTCCGATCGCGGTGCCGCAGCTCGACCTCCTGGGCCTCCGGCGCGCCCGCGCCGCCGAGGCCCAGATGAAGGAGGAGGTGCAGAAAGAAATCGACCATTTCAAAAAACAGATCGAGGAGCTGAAGAAGGAGAATCCCAAGGTCGAGGATCCGGAGCTGAAGAAGCTCCTCGAAGCGCTTGCAAACCAGAACCGGCTGGCGAACCGGGAGGAGCCGCCAAAAAAGGACCTGCCGGAGGAGCCCGGGGACCAGACCAAGAAGGAGGCCTTGACCCAGTTCACCCGCCTCGAGGAGGCCCTCAAGCAGAGCCTCGAGAAGGCGGAGTTCAAGGATTTGAAAAACCTTTTTGACAATTTCAAGGCGGGAAACTCCGCCGCGCTCACCCGCCCACTCCAGGAGGCCTTGAAGGAGGGGAAGTTCGACCAGGCCGGCGAGGAGCTTAAGAAGCTGAAGGATGATCTCGAGAAGCTCCTCAAGAAAAAGGAGGCCGGCGAGCTTTCGAAGGAAGAGATGGAGCGCCTGGAGAAGCTCGCCTCGGAGCTGGCGCGGCTTTCCAAGAGCGCCGCCTCGCTGTCGCGGCTCTCCAAGTCGCTCTCGAGCCTCTCGGGCAGCCTCTCGCTGGGCGACCTGGCGCAGGCGCTCGAGAACCTCGAACAGGCCGACACCGACCTCGAGACCTTGCAGCAGCTGATGGAGCAGATGCAGTTCCTCGACCAGAGCCTCGAGCTGGCGCAGTTCGCCAAGGGAGAGCTGGGGAAGCTGCACCGCTGCCCCAACTGCGGCAAGCTCCGCAAGGGCGACCAGCCGGGAGGCACCTGAAGCGGCAGCGGGTCCGGCAAGGAGGGCGGCCTCTGAAGCGGATCCGGACAGGGCCGCGGTCGCGGCTCCGAATCGAGCAGCCTCCTGGGGCTCAGCCAGAGCTCCAGCTCGTCAAAAAGCGGCTCCAAGGCCGGGCGGAGCAACTCCACCGGCCCCAACGAGGGCCAGGGGGCCGGCCAGCGGGATCCGGGGACGCCGGAGTCGACCAGCTTCGAAAAGAAGCAGATCCATCCCAAGGAGCTCGACCCCACCGGCCGCATCGTCGGCACGCTTCCCCTCGATGGCGACGCCCCCAAGGGCGAGGCGCTCCTCCAGATGCAGGAGATCCTCAAGGCCGCGCAAATGAAGGCCGAGAAGGTGGAGCGGGAGGCCATCCCCCTCGAGTACAAGGAGCAGGTGCGCCGTTACATGGAGTCCTTGCACCCGGGCCGGTCGAGCGACAAGTGAATTTTGGCGTTGGCTGAATGGACATCTCCGCGCGGGCCATAAAAAAATTCCGGCGCCCGCTCCTCTGGCCGCTCCTCTGGGCCATGGGAGGAGCGCTTTTCACGGCTTCCTGCCGCCGCGGCGAGGCCGGCGCTGGCGACGCGGCCGCGGTGGAGTGCATCTTCGGCTCGCAGGGAAAATCGCCAGGCAGGTTCATGTCGCCGCGCTCGGTGGCGGTGAAGCCGGGCGGCGGCGAGGTTTGCGTGGCCGACCGCTCGGGGCGGATCCAGCGCTTTCTCCAGCAGATCGCTGGCGAGCAGCAAAAAAATCCCGGCCCGGCCTCCTGGCAAGCGGCCAACGCCTGGGAGCTGCCCGAGCACCAGATCGGCCAGCCCACGGGCATCCAGTACGGCCTGCAGGGCCGGCTCCTCGTGGCCGACACCCACTACCAGCGCATCCGGGTGTATGAGCCGGAGACCGGGAAGCTCCTGGCGAGCTGGGGGTGCAAGGGGACCGGCGGCGGCCAGTTCACCCAGGTCCGCGATGTGGCGCAGGCTTCGAGCGGCGACATTTTCGCCAGCGACTACGAAGGCCCCGCCGACCGCATCGAGAAGTTCGACGAGGCGGGCCGCTTCCTCATGGCCTTCGGGCGGCGCGGCACCGGCCCGGGCGAGTTCAACCGCCCGCAAGGGCTGGCGGTGGCCGCGTGGAAAGGCGGCGAGGAGACCTTGCTGGTCGCCGACAGCTGCAACCATCGCATCCAGCGGTTCTCCCTCGAGGGCCGGTTCCTGCAGGCGTGGGGGAGCGAAGGGGAGGGGCCGGGGCAGTTCCGCTATCCTTACGCGGTGGCGGTCGAGCCGGGGCCGCGGCGGCGCCTGGTGGTGGTGGAGTGGCAGAACAACCGCCTGCAGTGCTTCGATCAGGAGGGGATCTATCTGGCCGCCTGGGGCCGGCCCGGCCGCGGCCCCGGAGAGCTGGCGACGCCGTGGGACGTGGCTCTGGCCCCGGATGGACGTGCCTTCGTGGCCGATTTCGGCAACCATCGCATCCAGGTGGTGCGCCTGGCGGAGGTCTGGGGAGGGGGGGCGCCGTGAACTGGCTGGAAAATTTTTCGAGCCCTCTCCACCTTCTCCTGCTCGCCGCAGCCATCCCCCTGGTCCTGTGGCTTTCCCGCCGCAGCCTGGCGGGTCTCGGCAAGGCGCGCCGCTGGGCGTGCATCGCCCTGAGGATCCTGGTGGTGCTCTTCCTCGTCCTCGCCCTGGCGGAAACGCGGCTCTTGTGGAGGAACGACCGCCTGGCGGTCATCTTCCTGATCGACCGCTCGGCCAGCGTGCCGCCGGAGCATCAGGGGGCCGCCCTCGATTTCGTCCAGCGCGCCTCCCGGTACCGCAGCCGCGAGCGCGGCGACGTCGCCGGGCTGGTCACCTTCGGGCGCACCGCCGGCATCGAGTCCTCTCCCAAGGCCGAGGAACTGGCGCTCGACGGCTTCAGCACCGTCATCGAAAGGGACTTCACCGATGTCCAGGCGGCCATCCGCCTCGCCATGGCCGCCTTTCCGGAAGGGTACGGCAAGCGCCTGGTGATCATCACCGACGGCAACGAGAACCGCGGCCGCGCCCTCGAGGAGGTCCGAGCCGCCAGCGCGGCCGGGGCGACCATCGACGTGCTGTCGGTGCGCTACCGCTATCCGGGGGAGATCCTCCTCGACAAGCTGGTGGTCGATCCGGAGGTGCACGTGGGGGAGCCGTTCGACGTGCGCATCGTCGTCGAGTCGACGCGGGAGTCCAGGGCGACCCTGCGGCTCTTCGAGAACCGCGAGCTCATCCAGTCGCAGGAAGTCCAGCTCAAGCCCGGGAAGAACGTCTTCACCGTGCCGCGGCGGCTCGAGCTCGCCGACCTCTACTACTACGAGGCCCTGGTGGAGCCGTCCCGCAAGGAGGATGACGGCATCTTCCAGAACAACGGCGCCCACGCCTTCACCTTCATCCGCGGCCAGCCGCGGCTCCTCCTCTGCGCCGATGATCCGTCGCTCGACGGCCCCCTGGTCGATGCCCTCGCCGCCGAGCGGATCAAGGCCCACACCCTGCGCCCCGAGTCCCTTCCCGGCGAGCCGGAGGGCTACCTGCAGTACGACGCCATCATCTTCTCCAACGTCTCCGCCGACCGACTCACCCCGGCCAGGATGCAATTGCTCGAGAACCTGGTGCGGGGCGCCGGCATCGGCTTCGTCATGCTGGGCGGCGACGCCAGCTTCGGCGCCGGCGGCTACCTGGGGACGCCGATCGAGGACCTGCTGCCGGTGAGCATGGACGTCAAGCAGAAGAAGTCGCTCCCCAACGGCGCCCTGGCCATGGTCATGCACTCCTGCGAGATCAATAACGGCAACTACTGGGCCCAGCAGACGGTGCAACGGGCCATCAAGGTCCTCTCGCCCGCCGACTACGCCGGCGTCCTCTACTACGACAACATGGGCGGGGAGAGGTGGCTCTTCAAGATGACCCCCTGCAGCCAGAAAGCGATGATGCTCGGCCGCCTGCAGGGCTTCGCCCCCGGCGACATGCCGGACTTCTCCCGCATCATGACCATGGCCCTGAACGGCTTGAACGCCACCCCGGCGATGATCAAGCACATGATCGTCTTCTCGGACGGCGATCCCAGCATGCCCTCGAACCAGCTCATCCAGCAGATCCGCCAGAGCAAGATCACCATCTCGACGATCTGCATGGGCTGGCATACCGCCCCCGACAGCATGAAGTGGCTGGCCCAGCAGGGGGCGGGCAACTACTACGAGCTGACCGGCCCCGACCGGCTGCCGGAGATCTTCATCCGCGAGGCGGTGACGGTGAAGAAGGCGCTCATCCAGGAGAAGGACTTCAAGCCGATGGTGCGGCGCGGCGGCTCGTACCTCGCCGGCCTCGACCTCGAGGCCCTGCCGGCGCTGCGGGGCTACGTCATCACCAGCCAGAAGGAGCAGGCCGACCAGTTCCTGGCGGCGCCGCCGGTGGAGGGAGATCCCATCCTTGACCCCATCCTGTCGAGCTGGCAGTACGGCCTCGGCAAGTCGGTGGCCTTCACCTCCGACGGCGGCCGGCGCTGGGCCGCCCTCTGGGCATCGTGGAGCGGTTACCAGAAATTCTGGGGCCAGACCTTGCGCTGGGTGTCGCGGGTGCGGAGCGACGACCGCTTTCGCGTCACCCGGGAGCAGGAAGGGGACAGCGCGGCGGTCCTGATCGACGCGGTCGATCCCGCGGGCAACTTCGTGAACGGCATCGACTTCGAGGGGACGGTGATGGCGCCGGACTTCCAGACCGCGCCCATCGAGGTGCGGCAGGTGGCTCCCGGCCGCTACCGCGCCGAATTCCCCGTCCGCCAGAAGGGGACTTACCTGGCCAGCATGAAGTATCTTGTGGACGGCAAGCCGCAGATCTACTCGACGGGAGTCACCGTGCCCTACTCGCCGGAGTACCGCAAGCTGGAGACCAACGATTTCCTCCTCGAGCGGCTGGCCGCGGCGGCGCAAGGCAAGGTGCTTGACCGGCTGGAGGAGCCGGCGCGCCTCCAGGCGGTGTTCGGAAGGGATTTTCCAACCTCCACCACGCCGCAGGACCTTTGGCGGGGCCTCTTGAAGCTCGCAGCGCTCTTTTTCTTCCTCGATGTCTTCGTCCGGCGCGTGGTGATCGACTATCAGAAGGCCCTGCGCGCCTCCTGGCAGCACGCCGTGGCCTGGATCACCCGCCGGTCCCTGCAGCCGGCGCCGGCCGACCCCCGCCTCAGCGCCCTCTTGAAGAAAAAGACGGACGTCTGGCAGGCGCAGGCGGAAGCTCGCAAGTTTTTCGAGGCGGGCGGCGAGAAAGGGGCGGAACCGGCGCTGGAGGCGAGCTTCATCGCCGGGGCGGCGAAAACGGCCCCGATCAAAACGGAAAAATCGGATAAACCGGAAAAACCGGCCGCCCCGTCGGCCCGGCCTCTCGCGGCCTCCCGGAAACCGGCCGAGGCGGAAAGCTACACCGGCCGCTTGCTTGCCGCCAAGCGCCGGGCGCTGGAAAATAAGGAAAAGAAACCACCGGATTCAAGCCCATGATACAGAGAGAAAGCATGTCCACAGCAACCGTCCAAACCATCGAAGAGCGCGCCGGCGAGTTCCGGTCCAAGTTCAAGGCCATTCAAGACGAGGTCGGCAAGGTGATCGTCGGGCAGAAGCCCATCATCGAGGAGGTGCTCATCGCCCTCTTCGCCGGCGGGCACTGCCTGCTCGAGGGGGTCCCCGGCCTGGGGAAGACCCTGCTGGTGCGAACCCTGAGCCGCATCCTCGACCTCGAGTTCCGCCGCATCCAGTTCACCCCGGACCTGATGCCGGCGGACATCCTCGGCACCAACCTGGTGATGGAGGATGAGAGCGGCCGGCGCCACTTCGAGTTCCAGAAAGGCCCGCTCTTCGGTCAGATGGTCCTCGCCGACGAGATCAACCGCGCCACCCCCAAAACCCAGTCGGCGCTCCTCGAGGCCATGCAGGAGCAGAGCGTCACCATCGCCGGCCACCACTACCGGCTGGGGCCGCCGTTCCTCGTCATGGCGACGCAGAACCCCCTGGAGATGGACGGCACTTACCCCCTGCCCGAGGCCCAGCTCGACCGCTTCCTGTTCAAGATCCTGGTCGGCTATCCCAGCCGCGAGGAGCTTTCCACCGTGCTCGACCGCACCGTCGATGTCCACCAGGCCGAGCCCCAGCTGATCATGAACGCCGCCGAGATCGAGGGCTGGAAGAGCCTGGTGCGGGAGGTGGTGGTGGCGCCGCACGTCAAGGACTACGGCGTGCGCCTGGTCCTCGCCACCCATCCCGGCGGCGAGTTCGCCCCCGACCATGCCAATCGCTACGTGCGCTACGGCTCGAGCCCGCGCGGCGCGCAGTCCATGACCCTGGCGGCCAAGATCCGCGCCCTCCTCGACTCGCGCTACAACGCCAGCTTCGACGACTACCGCGCCTCGGCCCACGCGGCGCTGCGCCACCGCATCATCCTCAACTTCGAGGGGGAGGCCGAGGGGATCAAGCCGGACGCGATCATCGACCAGGTTCTCGAGAAGACTCCGAAGACGATATGAAAGGAAGAGGCACAACTTTGAGCGGCTCCACCCTCCTCGACGAAGACTTCATCGCCAAGATCGAGCAACTGGAGATCGTGTCGCGGAAGATCATCACCGGCAAGCTCAAGGGGGAGCGGCGCTCCAAGCGGCGCGGCCACTCCAGCGAGTTCGCCGACTACCGGCAGTACGTCTCCGGCGATGACCTGCGCTTTCTCGACTGGAACATCTACGGGCGCCTCGATCGCTTGTTCATCCGGCTGTTCGAGGAGCAGGAGGACCTGTGGGTGAACATCCTCATCGACTGCAGCCGCTCCATGCGCTTCGGGGAGCCCGACAAGTTCGACTACGCCCGCCGCATCGCCGCTGCCCTCGGCTATATCGGCCTCAGCAACCACGACCGGGTGCGGATCGCCGGATTTTCCGACCGCCTGCGGACGGTGTTCGCGCCGGCGCGCGGGCGGCGGCAGGTGCAGCGGCTCTTGCGCGTCCTGGAAGACCTCGCCCCGGACGGCGAGGGCGTGACCGACCTCCAGCGCGGCTGCCGGGAGTTCGCCCTGGCCCAGAAGCTGAGCGGCGTGGTTATCCTGGTGACCGATTTCTTCGACCGCCGCGGCTTCGAGGGGGCGCTGCGCTACCTCCTCAGCGGCGGGGCCGCCTGCGAGTTCTTCGTCTTCCACATCCTGGCGCCGCAGGAGCTCGAACCGGAGCTGGCGGGGGACTTGAAGCTTCTCGACGTCGAGGACGGCGTGCCCGCCGAGGTCTCGATCAGCGCCGCCCTCCTCAAGAGCTACCGGCGCAATCTCGAGGCCTTCCGGGCGGGGATCCAGCAGTACTGCACCCGGCGCGGCATGCAGTACGTCTTCAGCTCGACCGGCGTTCCGTTCGACCGGTTGATCCTCGACTACCTGCGCCAGAGGGGATTGCTGGGATGAGCTTTGAAGCGTTCGCCTGGCTGCTCGTCCCCCTGGTCCCGGCCTTGATCGCCCTGTACTTCCTCAAGCTCAAGCGCCGGGAGATGGTCATCTCGAGCACCTTCCTCTGGAAGAGGAGCATCGAGGACCTGCACGTCAACTCCCCGTTTCAACATCTGCGGCGCAACCTGCTCCTCCTCCTGCAGCTCCTCATCCTCATCGCCATGATCCTTGCCGCCTCGCGCCCCAAGATCACCGGCTCGGCGGGGAGCGGGGTGGCGCGCCTCCTCCTAATCGACAACTCGGCGAGCATGAACGTCCGGGAGAAGGAGGGGACGCGCCTCGAGCTGGCGAAGAAGAAGGCGCTCGAGGGTGTTTCCGGAAAGGAGCCGGCCGATGTCATGGCGGTGATCGCCTTTTCGCACCGCCCCGCCGTCCTCCAGTCCCTCACCAGCGACGCTTCCAGGCTCCGTCGCGCCGTCGAGTCGGTCGAGCCGACCCACTATCCCACCGATTTCCGCTCCGCCCTGCAAACCGCCGCCTCCATGGCCGACCCCCAGATTCTCGAGGGCGGCGCCGAGATCCAGGTTTACAGCGATGGCGGGTTCAGTTCGCTCTCGGCCATCGCCCCGGAGCTGGAGCGCTTGAGCATCCGCTTCTTCCCCATCGGCGAGGAGACGGAAAACCTGGGCATCGTCGAGCTGGACGTCCGCCAGCGCTTCGCCGCGGCGAATGGGCGGCGGGAGATCTTCGCCGGGGTCGCCAACTCGGGCTCCGTCGATCGGCAGGCCACCTTGAGCCTCTACCAGGAAAACGTGCTGAAGGATGCCGTCAAGCTGGCGGCGCCGGCGGGAAAGACCGTTTCCCACGTTTTCGACGGCTCGGCTTACTCCGGGGCGATGGTCCGCCTGGAGCTCGAGGCCGGCGGGGCCTTGGCGGAGGATGACCGCGCCTGGATCCGCCTCGACCCGCCGCGGCCGGTGGAGCTCTTGATCGTCGGCGAGGCCAACTGGTTCCTCGACAAGGTCGTCCAGGTCCAGCCCTCCTTCAAGGGAAGGCGCGTCCCCCTCTCGACCTACGAGGCGATGCTGAAGGACGGCCGCCTGGCGGCCGATCCGGCCCAGGTGCTCCTCTTCGACCGCCAGGCCCCCGGCGCGCCTCCCGACCGGCCGGCGATTTACCTCGGCTGCCATCCCGAGCTCAAAGGGCTGCTGGGGAAAAGCGCCACCGGCGGCGAGCCCGCCGGAGCGGCGCCCGGCCAGCCGGCGGCCGCCCCAGCGCGCGTCCAGAATCCCGTCATCGTCGACTGGGACCGCGGCCATCCGGCCAACCGCTTCCTGGCCTTCGCGGATCTCCTCATCGCCGAGAGCTGGCAGTTTCCGGCGAGCTCGGCCTTCCGCTCGATCCTGGACGGCGCCGAGGGCAGCCTGGGCGGCACGGTGGCGGTGGCGCCGTCCGGCAAGCCGGCCTTCAACGCGCTGATCCTCGGCTTCGACCTCTTCAAGACCAACTGGCCCTGGCTGCCGTCCTTCCCGATCTTCTTCTCGAACGCCATTGCCTGGCTGGGAAGCTCCGGGAACGGCGAGGCGGCCTCGCGCTACCGCACCGGGGAGCCGCTCCTTTACTATCCGGAGAAGGAATCGAAGGTCCAGCAGTTCACCATGGTGGACCCGGCCGGAGGGGAGCGTGCCGTGGCCGCTGAGAGCTCCGGCGAGGTCTCTTTTCCCGGCACGGCCCTGGCGGGCGTTTACGCGCTGCGGGGGGATGGGAAGACGCTGGTATCTTTCGCCGTCTCCCTCCTCGACGCCGGCGAGTCCCGCATCGCCCCGCGGGGGGAGATCCAGCTCGGCTCCGCCAGGATCGTCCCTCCCCGCGAGATCGCCGAGAGCCGCGACCTGTGGAAATGGTTCGCCGCGGCGGCGCTCCTCGTGTGCCTGCTGGAGTGGTGGATCTACAACCGCAGGGTGGCGATTTGAAGGACTAAGAAAACCACGAAGGCACAGATTTTTCCCTGTCAAATGTTCGCCCGGCCTTTATGATTTCCGGATTCAAGAGCGACTCGAAGGAGTGGATGACGCCAATGCCCATGAAAGGTGGATCGATGCGCTACTTGCCCGCTTGCCGGAGCTGGATTCCGTGCCTGGCCCTGCTGGCCGCTTCCGTCCCGGCCTTAGTGCCCACTTTCTTAATTCCGAATAAGGTTATAGCGGATCTTTTGCCTCCCTGCGGCGTTGCTCGGCCTCCGGTCTTCGCGCTACCGCGCTCGCCTTCGGCCCCAGCCCTCGGAGCCACCAGCCTTCGGCCGGTGCCGGCTCCTCCGGGCGCTCGAAGCTCCGCACTGCTCGCTTCTCGCC
>JACQVS010000069.1 GCA_016209605.1 Planctomycetota bacterium | reverse complement strand
CTCCTCCGCCCGCCCCCGGCCCAGCTTGGTGCGGCGACGACCCCACCCCCGATCCCCTCGACTGCGCCTCGAGCACCTGCGATTGAGAATTGCCAAGGGTTGTCAGACCGCGATAAAATGTCTCGCTGTGTTTATGCCGCCCAGCGAGGCCGGACGGTCCCGACTTCCTGTGAATTGTCCGCCGCTACACCGACACTATGATCGAGCGCGGGCGGGATGCCTACGGGCCAGAGAAAAGCGGTCTCCTTCTGAGCTGTAGGGCTAGCCGGCGGCGATCGGCTTCTTCTCCTCGAGGCTGCTCGCGCCGGCGCGCACCCGCACCACCAGCTCCTGGCCGGCGGTGTTGGCGGGAACGGTGAAGGAGATCTTCCACTTCGGCTCGCGCAGCGGCACCAGGCGATGCGGCACCGGCTTCCCCCCCACCAGCACCTCGCCGGCCGGCGGCCCTTCACTGGAGGTGATGGTGAAGGAGTGGTTGACGCCGGAGAGGACCTTGTCGCTGAAGCTGAGTTGAACGGGCATGATTGTGAAATTTAAACGAAAAAATTACTGACAGCCACTATTTTTTTTCAAGCACTTTCCGGTAAAAGCTCTCGTAAATTTCCACGATGCGATCTCTTGGAAAACACTTCTCGGCCCGCTGCCGGGCGGCTTTTCCCAGGCGTCGGCGCAGGTCCGGCCGGGCGATGAGGTCCAGGGCCGCCCGCGCCATGGCGGCGAGGTCCCCCACCGGGCGGAGGAAGCCGCACTCCCCGTCGATCACCACCTCCGGCAGCCCGCCGGTGCGGCTGGCCACCACCGGCACCCCGCACGCCATGGCTTCGAGGGCCGCCAGGCCGAAGCTCTCGTACTCGCTGGGCAGCAGGAACACATCGAGCTGCGCCAGCAGGGCGGGGATCTGCCGGTGCAGGCCAAGGAACTTGACCTTGGGCTGAATCCCCAGCTCCGCCACCAGATTGCGCGCCGGCTCGCGCTCTGGGCCATCGCCGATGAGAAGGAGCCGCGCAGGCGCCTTCTGCACGACGCGGTGGAAAATGCGCACCACATCGAGGACGCGCTTCACCGCCCGGAAATTGGAGAGGTGCCCGATGAGCGCCTCCTCCTTGGGGGCGAAGGCGGCCCGCAGGCCGGCATCTCGCAAGCTCGGTTTGAACTGCCCGGTGTCGACGAAGTTGGGGATGACCTGAATGGGGCAGTCGATCTGGAACTTCTCCCGTGTTTCCAGGGCGAGATTTTCCGACACCGCCGTCACCCCATCGCTCTCGAGGATGCTGAAGCGGGTGATCTCGAAGAACGACTTGTCCAGGCCGACCAGGGTGATGTCGGTGCCGTGCAGGGTGGTCACCGTCCGGGGCGCGCCGGCGCCGATCATCTGCTTGCAGAGGTAGGTGCTGATGGCATGGGGGATGGCGTAGTGGGCGTGGAGGAGATCCATGGGCTGCTCCTTGCAGATCGCCGCCAGCTTGGTCGCCAGGGCCGAGGTATAAGGCGGGTACTTGAAGAGCGGGTAGGAGGTCACCTCGACCTCGTGGAATTGCGTGCGGAGATGGGTTGCGGGGATGCGGAAGGGGCGCAGGTAGCTGAAAATGTGCACGTGGTGGCCGCGGTCCGCCAGGGCCATCCCCAGCTCGGAGGCCACCACGCCGCTGCCGCCGTAAGTCGGATGGCAGATGATCCCGAGGTTGAGCGGCTTCAGGGGTTTTTCCATGGCTCCTTCTCGAACAGCCGCACCAGGTCCGTGACCGGAAGGGGCAGCTCGCCGGAGTACGCCTCGCCGTAGGAGACGCCGATGAGCGAGCCGAAGTACGCCAGCCGCCCTTCAATCGTGTCGAGAAAGTAGGGGGCCGCGATGCGCACCGGGGAGGATTCCGCGGGCCGGGGGTTGGCCGGCTGGTGGAACTGGGACCGGTAGCAGCGCACCGCCTGCATGCGGCGATCGATGACGGCGCTGATGTCCACCACCAGCTGGGGGATGACCGGCTGGCTGCCGGTGTAGGTGAGGAGGCCGCGCGGCCGCCACGGCTCCAGCTCCGGCAGGTATTTCCCGATGCCGCAGAGGTAAAAGCTGCGGCGCACCAGCTCCGAGGTCGCCAGGTGGTCGGGATGATGGTCCTCGCTGGGCGGCGCGATCACCAGGCGCGGCCGCAGCTCGCGGATGGTCCGGACGATGAGCCGGCGGTTCTCGTCGGTGTCGAAGAGGCGGCCATCCGGCAGGCCGAGGTTCCGGCGCGCCGAGAGGCCCAGGATGCGGCTCGCGGCCTCCGACTCCTGGGCGCGGAGCTCCGGCGTTCCCAGCGTCCCCAGCTCGCCGCGGGTCAAGTCGACCACGGCCGTCCGCCAGCCCTGCTCCGCCGAGAGGATCAGCAGGCCGCCGCAGCACAGCTCGGCATCGTCGGGATGGGCCGTGAAGACGACGAGGTCGCAAGCTTGCAAAGGGGTTGGAGACGAAACGGGTGGTGTGTTCTTCGAGGTCATGTCGTTTTCAAAAATTTCCTTCTAATCCTTGTCAAACATCCCCCAAGAGTGGCGGACCTGGAAAGGCTCCTTCTGGACCTCCTCCACCACGGCCGCCACCCACTCCCGGCCGTACTTGGCCAGAAAGTGGAAGACGTTCCACTTCCGCTCCTGTAAAACGCCGCCGGGGAAGAGATGGTTCCAGACGGTGGAGGCGGCGCTCATCCGCTCGCCCGAAACCGCTTCCACCATGCGCTGCAGCCGCCGCTGGAAACGCTCCAGGCTTTTCACGATCTCCCGGGCGCCGGCGTGGAGGCGCTCGGCCTCGCCGGCGCTCAACCGGGCGGCGGCAACGGCATCGCGAAGGCGCTCCCCCACCAGCGGCCGCAGCTCGGCGAGCAACCGCTCGGCGGCGTTTTCCTGGCCGGCGGGAATCAGATCCTGTGGATTCCGCGCCCGGAGCAGCGCCTCCAGGCTGCCGGGGCCGATGCCCAGCCGCTCCATGGCCCGGCACACCTTCCCCTCGAGCAGGGAGGCGCTGAAGCGCAGGACCATGGGGGTCTTCGACAGCCCGAAGTGCTCGAAGACCGGGCCCAGCTGCGCGAAGTACGCCACCTCCGCCGGGCCGCCGACTGCCGCCTCGACGGGGAGAAGCGCCTCTTGGACGACCGGGCGCAGCAGGACGCCCGTGGAAAAGCGCTCCGGCGCTTCCTTCAGGATGTCCAGGGACCGCGCCGTGGTCAAGAACTCTCCGCTGCCGCCGGCTCGAAATCCGCCGGAAACCGGTTCCAGGTGGTGGCGGCGGCCGGCGGCCCCCTCCTCGAGCAAGAAGAGCGGGAAGCGCTCCGGCACTTGAGCCCGGAGCCCCAGGCTCTCGACCTCCTCGACGCCCCGGCGGACGGCTCGCATCAGCCCCTCGGGATCTTGAAGCGCCCGCTCGATGATCGGCCGGGAGTGGGGCCGCAAGGCCTCGGGCTCGATCACCAGGAGGCCCCATGGCGCCAGGAGGTCCGCGAGCACCGCGCCGCAGGCCGAGCTCAAGGTCCGCCCCGCGCGGTAGTGGTCGAGGAGCCGGAAAGCCTCCTCCGCGCGCCGCCTCCCCCCCAGGTGCTCCTTGACCGCCGCCACGACCCGCAGGGTCTCCGCATCGATAGCATAGGAGGAGAGCGGCCGGCGATCCGCCGGCTGGGGAAGCTGGAAGCAATGGCCGGCGGCGCCGGCCCCGGGGAAACAGGCCGAGCGCGCTTCCTCGAGATCGTGATCCTCGCCCGCCACCCACAAGACCGGGATATACGGGCGCCGGCGCCTGGCTTCGAGATGTCCGGCCAGGCCGGCCACCGAGGCCGCCTTGAAAAAAGTGAACAGCGGGCCGGTGAGGAAGCCCGGCTGCTGGCCGGTGATCACCAGCCGGGCGCCCGGATCCTCCAGGCGAGCCAGATTCTTCTCCGCCGACGGACTCCAGGACAGACCCCAGCGCCGGGCCAGCTCGCGGAAAAGGCCCGCCAGCGCCGCGCCGCCCAGCCGGCAGGGGGAAGGGCGGCTCAGGAAAGACTGTCTTCCCGATGGATCTTCAGAAGCAAACAGCGTGCCCTCCTCGACCTGAAAGCGCGGGTGGGCCGGTAACCACAAGGATCGGCGGCCTTCCGGATGCGGCGCGTGAGGCCGGAACTCCGGCCGTTCCAGAAAAGCGCTGGGAAGCGTATGAAAAGCGATCGACAAGGGCCTTGTTTGCTCCAAAGAATCGGATCAGGACTCCGGAATAACCAGGGGAATTATTTTACCCCCATTTGCCAGATTCCCAGCTTCCATCTTATTCTTTTTAAACGGCCCGTTAACTTATGGGCGGAAAGTGGCCGGTCTTTTCCAAGTCTTACACTACAAGCCGGATCCGGGAAAGAGTCTTAGCATGACAGAGCTCAATCCGATGGCGAAAGCAGGAGGGAATTTCTCCGGGGAAACGCCGAGTCCCAGGCCGGCTGGACCCGCCGACTGCTTGATCAACCAGCTGCGGGCGGAGAACGACAACCTCTTCGAGACGGTGCAGCACTTCTTCCGCTTTCAGGAGGAGATCCTGCGCTTGCGCGGCTTTAACGAGCCGAAAGAGGCTTATCCCATCATTCTGGATCTCTTGAAAAGCTACCTGCAGGTCGAGGCGTTCGAGGTCTTCCTGCAGGAAGACGGGTCGGAGGTCCTGCCGGCGGTTTACCAGTATTTGCCCCTGGCCGACGGCCAGCCCCTTCCCATCCCCTTTTCCGCCGGCGAGCAGAAACGGGTTCTCGAGGAAATGACCCCCGTGATCAAGAGCCTGCGCCCGGAAGCTGCCGGGGAGGATTACTACGGCCTGCCGACGGCCATCCTGACGCCGCTGATTTACCGCCTCAAGCCGGTCGGCCTGGCCGCCTTGGGTCTGCGAGCGCCGGCGGCCGCGCTGCCGGGCTTCCGGCTGCAAACAGCGGACTACCTCCTCAAGGAGCTGGCGGCCTTCGTCGCGCACCACAACCTGTCCTCCGCCTTCATCCGCATCGGCGCCCTCAACCGCGGCATCATCGAAAGCGTGCGCCAGGGGGTGGTGGCGGTTGACCGCGAGGGCCGGATCGTCTGCTCCAACCCGGCGGCGAAGATGGTGATCAGCGGCAACTTTTTCGGCCGCTCGTACGAGGAGGTGATGGCCCCGGAGCTGGTTCCGATCGTGCGCAACGTCATCACCGAAAAGGATCCGCGCGAGCCGATCCTCGACCTGCCGGTGGAGGTCCTGGACCAGGAGGGGAAAGTCATCCCGCTCATGGTGTCGGCGACGCCGCTCGAGCTGAACAGCGCGGGAAGCTCCGGCTGGGTGTTCGTCTTCCAGGATGTCAGCCTGCACGTGGAAGTGCAGAACCTGCGCACGCTCGACGTGCTCAAGTCGGAATACCTCCTGGGGCTGATCCACGACATGAAGACCCCCCTGGCGGGGATCATCAGCGGCTGCGACCTGCTGCTCGTCTCCAAGGAGAACTTCACCGCCGAGCAATTCGACATCTTGAAGATCGTCGAGGCGAGCGCCGAGCGGCTGCAGAGCCTGGCGCTGGACTTCCTGGAGCTTTCCGCCCTGCGCTCCACGGTGGCCGATGAGCCGAAGGAGACGGTCAACCTGGCGGCGCTGGCGGAGCGGGTCGTCGAGCCGTTCATGCTGCAGTCGCAGCGCCATCACCTTCACCTGGAAAAGCCGGCGGAGCCCGTTTTCGTGCTGTGCGAGCCGCACCGCATCATCCGCGTCTTCGAGAACCTGATCTCCAACGCCATCAAATACTCGCCGCAAGGCGGCAACATCTGGATGCGCATCTCGAGGACGGAGAACGTGGCGCAAATGGCCGTGCAGGATGAAGGGATCGGGATCAAGAAGTCCGACCTTGCCAGCATCTGGGAGAGCTTCCGCAGGGCGCCGAGCAACCGCGCCAAGGGCATCGAGGGGACCGGCCTCGGCCTGTCGATCGTCAAGATGATCGTCGACAAGCACCGCGGCCGGGTGACGGTCGACAGCGAGTACGGCAAGGGCACGACCTTCACGGTTTTCCTGCCGCTCGCCCCCTCGCAGCAGCCCTCGATTCAATCCCCGCCGCCGTCCCATAAGCAGCCGGCGGCCGCGGCGCTGCCGTGAGTCCTCGCAAGCCCTTCCCCTTTGTCCGGCGGGCGCTATAATCCTGGCGCCATGATCAGCAAGCTAGGCGAGAAACCGGAGCCCAGCCCCTTCTCGATGCCCCTGGTTCCGCCCGGCTGCCGCCGGCAGGTCGCGGAAATCGCGGTCAACGCCCCGGTGAGCCGGCTCTTCCACTACCAGATCCCTCCGGCTCTGGCCGGCCGCCTCGAGCTGGGACATCGCGTGGCGGTGCCGTTCGGCAGGCGCTCCAGCACCGGCGTCTGCGTCGGCTTTCCGGAGGAGGCGCAGGTCAAGGACCTCAAGGCGATCCAGGAGATCCTCCACCCCGACTGCCGCTTCGATGCCCATCTCCTCGAGCTCACCCGCTGGATCGCCGAATATTACCACGCCAGCTGGGGGGAGGTGCTGGAAGCCGCCCTGCCGCCGGGCATCCGCTCGGGGAATGAGGGCCGGCGCCGGCTCTTCATCCTACCGCAGCGTTCCGCCGCGGAGTTGCTCCAGGAGGCGCAGAGGCTCGAAAATAAGGCCAGATCGCAGTCTCGACTGCTCCGCCACCTGGCGCTCCACCCGGAGCCGCAGCTTCTCCGCCCGCTCCTCGAGGAGCTGCCGGCCACGCGCGAGTCCCTGGCCGCCCTCAAGGCCAAGGGCTGGATCGCCACCGACATGTTGGTCCTGCCCCGGTCCCCGCGCGCCTCGCCGGCGGCGGCGGATCAAGGGACATCGAGTCCAGGGAGCCCTGGCGGCCAGCCCCTGGGCCCCGGCGAAAAACGCCGCTTCGAGCTGCACCCCGATCAGCAGCGGGCCCTGGAGATGATCTCCAGCGCTCTGGAAGCGGCGCCGGGCGCGGCGCTCCCGCCCATCCTCATCCACGGCGTCACCGGCAGCGGCAAGACGGAGGTGTACCTGCGAGCCCTCGAACGCGCCCTGCGCGCCGGCGGCCGCGGCCTGGTGCTGGTGCCGGAGATTTCCCTCACCCCGCAAACGGTGAAGCGCTTCCAGGATGGCCTGCCCGATGCGCCCGTGGCCGTCCTCCACTCCCTGCTCAGCGACCGCCGCCGCGCCGAGGAGTGGCAGGACATCCAGTCCGGCCGCGTGCGGCTGGTGATCGGCGCGCGATCGGCGGTTTTCGCTCCCATCCCGGACCTGCGCTTGATCATCGTCGATGAAGAACACGAGCCCAGCTACAAGCAGGAGTCGTCACCGCGCTACCACGGCCGCGACGTCGCCATCCTGCGCGCCCATCTGCTCAAGATCCCCATCGTCCTGGGAACGGCCACTCCCTCGCTGGAGAGCTACCAGCACGCGCGCGCCGGCAAGTACCGCCTGGCGGAGATGCCGAAACGCGTCACCCGCCACGATCTGCCCGCCATCGCGGTGGTGTCGCTGAACCAGGACTTCTACCGGGCCGATGGCGGCGGCTTGATCTGCGCTCAGCTCGACTTCCAGATCCGCGAGTGCCTGCGCCGGAAGGAGCAGGCCATCCTCTTCCTCAACCGGCGCGGCTTCTCCACCTTCCTCCACTGCGTCCGCTGCGGGTTCGTGCTGCGCTGCCGCTACTGCGACATCTCGCTCACCTACCATCGCTGCGAGGGCTTCACCCAGTGCCATTACTGCGATGCGCGCTACGAGGTCCCCAGGAGCTGCCCCGAGTGCCAGGCCGGGAGCCTGAGACGGGCCGGCGTGGGGACCGAAAAGATCGAGGAGGTCATCAGCCGGCGCTACCAAGGCGCGCGCGTCAGCCGCCTCGACCGCGACGCGGTGAAGAACCACCAGACGCTCCACTCCATCCTGGAGAAGTTCGCCTCCGGAGAGACCGACATCCTGGTGGGGACGCAGATGCTTGCCAAGGGGCTCGACTTTCCGCGCGTCAGCCTGGTGGGGATCATTTCCGCCGACACCGGCCTGCAGTTCCCCGACTTCCGCTCCGCCGAGCGCACCTTTCAGCTCATCACGCAAGTCGCCGGCCGTGCCGGCCGCGGGGAGCGGCCGGGGCGGGTGATCGTGCAGACCTTCTTTCCGGACCATTACGCCATTCGCTTCGCCTTGAAAAACGACTACCGCGGCTTCTTCGAAGCCGAAATCGAGCACCGGCGGGCGCTGGGATACCCTCCCTTCGGGCGCCTCGCCAAGGTGCTGGTCCAGGACGAGAAGGCGGAGCGCGGCCAGAAGGCCGCCGCGGAGCTGGCTGGGCGGCTGCGCGCGGCCGCCGCCGGAGACGGGGGAGGCCGCGTCGAGGTGCTGGGGCCGGCGCTGGCCCCCATCACCCGCCTCGAAGAGCGCCATCGCTTTCAAATCCTCCTCAAGGCCCCCACGGCGGCGCTCTTGCAGCGGGTGCTCAAGAACGCCGGGGTGCACGCCGGCGGCCGGATGTCCCGGGAAGTGATCGTCGACGTCGATCCGCAGACCATGCTTTGATCCGCCGCTCAGCCATGGGTGGACCAACGGAATTGTAATCCCCCCATGGGTTAGCCAGTCCATCCACCAGCCCAGCGGTCTCGAAACCGGGTTGCGGGCTCCTTCTGGAAGCCTCGGTTTGAAACCCCGGCTCAGACCCGGATCGCCGCGCCGTTCCATTCCGCAATTGCGGACTCCGCAATTGCGGAATGGCGGCGGCTCGTCCCGTTCCTTCCCAGGCCGTCGATCCCGGACCGCACCTCGAGGCGGATCTCCGGGACGCTCGACAGGTCCTTAAGTTCCAGTTGAAAGTCCGCCAGGGTCGGGACGACCTTCCTCCGGAAGGTGAACCTGGTGAAGGGATTCCCTTCGATCTTCAGGAGCCCAAGGTGAACGCAGGCTTGGCAGAATTTACAGAGGAGCAGGGTGTTGGAAAGAACCGTCTTTCCGCCGTAGAGGAGGAACTCGAGGTGATGGGCGTGGCAGATCCCGCGGCGGCGGCACCCGGGGTTGGCGCAGACGCCCTCCTCAGGGGGGAAGGGAGGGGTGAATTATGGGAGGATGGCGAAGATGGAGTCCTCGCGCTCAACCCGAGCTCCCGAAGCCGCTTCCGGGCCGCCTTCCGCCGCCGGATCGCCGGCGAGGTCGGTCTCGAGGAGCCGCTTTGACATGTAGAGGAGGGTGTCCTTGGGCCCCACAGATGACCGGAACCGGGAGGACACTATGACCGTAACGGGACAGCATTGAGGTGCTTTTTCGTGGAGTTCCTGGCTCTTCGATCGATCCGGATCAAAACAGGTACATGCCGGTCAAAGCCCCATTCTGGCATAAGGCAATCGGCGCAGGGCGTCCGCAGGATCGTTTATCCACCCCTCGGCCATGCCAAGGTTGTGAAGCATCCAGCCTTCCACTATAATGACTTCGTCATGCCATCACGAGCCGCCCCGACCAACGCCCCAGATAAAGCGCCGCCCCGGTCGCCCCGCGACCTCCTTCGCCGGCTCCCCCAGGTGGACAAGCTGCTCCAGCTTCCGGAAGCCGAGGCCCTGCTGGGGAGGCATCCCCGGCCCGAGGTGGTTCGCTCCCTCCGGCAGGCGCTCGACGGCCTGCGCGCCCACATCCAGTCGCTGTACCATTCTCCAGCTCCAGCGGCCGATGGACGAGAGCTCGAAGCCCTCGGCGGCCAGCTCGAGCCGCCGGCCGTCTTCCAGGCGGCCGCCGAGATCCTCGCGGACCGCAACCGGCCTCACTACCAGCGCGTCGTCAACGGCACCGGCATCATCCTCCACACCGGCCTGGGCCGGGCGGTGCTGCCCGCTCGAGCGGTCGAGGCGCTCTCCGAGGCGCTGCGCGGCTACACCCTGGTGGAGGTGGACCGCGGCACCGGCGAGCGCAACCGCCGCGAAGACCGGCTGGCGCAGATCCTCTGCGAGCTCACCGGGGCCGAGGCGGCGACGGCGGTCAACAACAACGCCGCGGCGACCTTGATCATCCTGGCGGCCCTGGCGCGCGGGCGCGAGGTCATCATCTCGCGCGGGCAGCTCATCGAGATCGGCGGCGCCTTCCGCATCCCCCAGGTGATGGAGGAGAGCGGCGCGCGCCTGGTCGAGGTCGGCACCACCAACCGCACTTACATTGAAGATTACCGGAGCGCCGTCACGGCCGAGACCGCCCTGCTCCTCCAGGTCCACACCTCCAACTATGAGATCGCCGGCTTCGCGAACCACACGCCGCTCGAGGAGATCGTGGCCCTGGGCCGGGAGAAGGGCATTCCGGTGGCCAGCGACCTCGGCTCCGGCTGCTTCGTCGACCTCTCGCCTTACGGCTTCCGCCGCGAGCCGCTGGTCGCCGAGGTGGTGCGCCGGGGCCCCGACCTGGTCTGCTTCAGCGGCGACAAGCTTCTCGGCGGGCCGCAAGCCGGCATCATCCTCGGAAAAAAAGAGCTGCTCGAGAGGATCCGCCGCCACCCGATCTTCCGCGCGGTGCGCATCGACAAGATGGCCCTGGTGGCCCTGGAGGCGACGCTCCGCCTCTACCGCGACCCCGCCGGCCTCTTCTCCAGCCTGCCGCCGCTCCTCATGATCACGCGGCCTGAGAAGGAAGTGCGCCGGCGCGCCGAGCGCTTCCGCCGTTCCCTGCTCCGCCGGGCGAAAGGCGGCGGCCTGGCGGTGGAGCTGGTCAAGGAGTCCTCGCAGGCCGGCAGCGGCTCCTTGCCGGCGCAAAACCTGCCGACCTGGGCGGCGGCGCTGGAGGTGGAGGGGCTGGCCTCGGAGGAGCTGGCGGCGCGCCTGCGCGCTTTCACCCCTCCCATTTTCACGCGCATCCAGGATGGGCGGGTGCTGGTTGACTTCCGGACGCTGCTTCCGGGCGAGGAAAAATTCCTGGCCGGAGCGCTGCTGGGATTGAAAAACAGCCGATCATCGCCGGCCGCGTCCGGCGCCAAAAAACCCAAATCGTGAACGACATGCTCAAGCTGATTGGAAAACTTTTCAAATCGGGCAGGCTGCGCTCGCGGGCGCTGACCTCTTACGCCAACTGCGCGGGCTGAGCTTCCAAGCTCTCCCCCGAGGACCTGGTTCAGGCCCTCCAGCACCTGCCGCCGATGAAGCACCCCGACCTGCTCGAGGGCTACGATCATTTTTCCGATGCCGGCATCTTCCGCCTGCGGGACGACCTGGCCATCGTGCAGACCGTCGACTTCTTCCCGCCCATCGTCGACGACCCGCGCGACTTCGGCCTCATCGCCGCGGCCAACGCGCTGAGCGATGTGTACGCCATGGGGGGGACGCCGGTGACGGCCATGAGTATCGTCGGGTTCCCCGCCCAGGAGCTGGACATGAGCATCCTGGGCGAGATCCTCGCCGCCGGCGCGGAGAAGGTCCTCGAGGCGGGGGCGGTGCTGGTCGGCGGGCACTCGGTCATGGACACCGAGATCAAGTTTGGCCTCTCGGTCACCGGCGTCGTCCATCCCCAGAGCTTCCTGCGGAACGGGGGGGCCAGGGCGGGCGATCTCCTGGTGCTCACCAAGCCCCTGGGCATGGGGGCGGTGTCGACGGCCATCAAGAAAGGGGCGCTGGACCAGGCGGCCGTTCGCGCCGCCAGCGATATCATGGCCACCTTGAACCGCGATGCGCGCGACGCCATGATGGCCTGCGGCGCCCACGGAGCCACCGACGTCACCGGCTTCGGCCTCCTGGGGCACGCGCGGGAAATGGCCGAGGCTTCCGGCGTCACGCTGCGGCTCCGGGCCCGGGACATCCCGCTCTTCCCGGAGGCGCTCCGCCTGGCCCGCGAGGGGCTGCTCTCGGGCGGGGCGCGGCGCAACCGCGACTTCCTCTGCGCCAGGGTGAAGGTGAGCGAGGCGGTCCCCCCGGATCTGCAGGGGCTGCTCTTCGACTCGGAGACCTCCGGCGGGCTGCTCATCGCCATCCCACCCCAGGGGGCCAGGGAGGTGGTTCAGGCCCTGCAGGCCAAGGGCCACCGCTCCACCGCCGTGATCGGCGAGGTCGCCCCCCGCGCGGGCGAAGAAACGTGGATCGAGGTAGGGCCATGAGAAAGAAGAGGAGACCGCGCCAAATTTCCGCCGCCGAGCTGGCCGGCGAGGAATGGGCCGAATGGTACCGTCTCAGTCCCGTCGAACGCTGGCTCGAAAGCGAGAAGCTCTGGGCGAGTTATTTGATGCTGGGAGGATCGCTTGATCCTGAACCCGATACCCAAAGTCCTTTCTTCGATCCAGAAGCACCGGGTGCAAGCCCTGCTCATGGGCGGCCAGGCCTGCGTGTTGTACGGCGCAGCCGAGTTTAGCCGCGATGCCGACCTGGCGATCCTCGCCAGCCCCAGCAATCTCACCCGCCTGCGTAAAGCGCTGGCCGATCTGCGGGCAGAAGTGATTGCCGTGCCCCCCTTTCGAGCGGAGTATCTTCGCCGAGGCCATGCCATTCATTTTCGCTGCCGCCATCCCGATGCTTCCCGGCTGCGCATCGCTGTGATGTCAAAACTGAGAGGGGTGGACCTTTTTCCAAAGCTCTGGGCTCGCCGCACCAGCATCGATCTCCCCGGCGGTTTATCTGGCAATTTGATCTCCCTGCCCGACCTGGTTCTGGCCAAGAAAACGCAGCGGGACAAGAATTGGCCGATGATCCGCCGGCTGGTGGAGGCCAATTATTTTCAAAACCGGGATCGTCCGATAACCAAGCAAATCAAATTCTGGCTTCTCGAATTGCGCACGCCGGAGCTCTTGATCGAGGTGGCCGGTTCAAATCTCCAGCTTTGCCGCCGGTTGGCGCGCTCGAGGCCTCTTCTCACTTTGGCGTTGGCCGGTCAAGCGCCCAGGATTGCGGAGGCGCTGTTTGAGGAGGAGCGGGTCGAGAGGGGGAGGGATCGCCGGTACTGGGCACCGCTCAAGCGCGAGCTCGAAAAATTACGCCATGGCGGGTGAAAGGGGCATCCAGGATTTTTAGTGCCGGTGGCTTGGCTTGATAACATCGGCTGGTTTTTTAACTTGTCAAGGGTCCACTGCCCCGCCTACAATAAGTCGTGATTTATTGGTTCGGTAGATGAAATGTCCTTAAAAAAGGCCCTAATAAAGGGAGAGGTTTCAGCTACTAAAAGGGTGTGCGTCGTTTCAATCCTTGAAGGAAGGAGGCAGAGACAAATGCGGATCAAAAGGTATCTGTTGTCCGGATTGGTTTCGTGCGGCTTGCTGTCTGGAAGGCCGCTCGCCTTGGCCGGAGAGAAGCCGGAGACCCCCGAGAGCGGCGAGGCCAAGGAAAAGGCCGCGCCGGAACGCCCCAAGGCGGAAACCCAGCTGCTAGCCGCCTTCAAGAACTTCAAGAACCACAAGGGCTACAAGGTGAAGATGACGGTGATCGGCGGAATCACCTCTGATCCGCAGCACGTCGTCTCCAGCCCGACCGTGCGCGACCAATACAGTGGTGAAGTGTATCAAAGCACCATGTACGTCACCGCCTCCGAAACTTACCCTTACAAGGCCTACCGTACCCCCAAGAAAGGGGTCTCTTATATCGATGGGATGTGGCGGCCCATCCTGGCGCACCGTCCAGGGGTGCGGCTGGACCGGCTGTTCGCCTTCCCGGAGGACATCCTCGTCCAGGCTGCCAAGCATTCCAAGACCGCGCGGTGGCTGGAGGATGCCGTTGCCAAGGAGGAAAGCTCTGAAGCCAGCGCGAACGACGAGGAAGACGAAGACGATGATGATGAAGAAGATGAAGACGACGTCGACAAGGACCCCGGCAAGGACAAGGATAAGGCAAAAGGCAAGGAAAAGGCCAGCCACAAGACCACCGCGGTGACCAAGAAGTCGGCCGCGCAACTGGCCTCGATGCCGCGGGTCCTCAGGGTGGAAGCCCCCCCCAAGGAGGCCCTCAACCACTTCCTGCAGGTGGAAAAGTCCGGCTGCGTCAGCGGGGGCTGAGGCGTCTCCAAATTCTTGTCCGGTGCGGACAAGACCATCGCCAACGCCTACTATGAAATCGAGATCGATCCCAAGACCACCCTTCCCGTCCGCGTCAAGGTCACCGTGCTGACCGGCCGGAAAGGTGGAACGGAGAAGAAGGAGGGGAAGATCGTCGGCGGGGAGCACGTCGCCTTCCACTCCGAGTACCTCCTCTCCGACTTCGGCAAGGTGCCGGCCCCCAAGATCCCGGCCGAAGCGCAAAAGCTCCTGGCCAAGTCCTGATCGGGCCGATCGGCCTGGCCGGCGCTCCGCATTGAAAAAACCGAGGGCCGCAGGGAGAATCAAACGAATCCCTGCGGCCCTCGGTTCATCTCAGACGACACGAAGGGCAAAGCGAATTTCCCCGCCATCGAGGAAGCCAATATGCATGGACCTCGGAGAATCCACACTGGGGAAGGAGGCCGCACCGTCCTCTTGAGGCCACGTGTCACAACCAAGCGGAGCGGAAGATCCTTCTCATCCACGGCCAGAAGGTCATGCTGGATGCCGACCTTGCGGAGCTTTATGGGGTCGAGACCAAAACTCTGGTGCGAGCAGTGAAGCGAAATCTCGAACGCTTCCCGGAAGACTTCATGTCCCAGCTCACCAAGGAGGAGTTCGAGAACTTGAGGTGCCAAATTGGAACCTCAAGTTCCTGGGGCGGCCGACGTTATCCCCCTTCCGCTTTAATTTGAGTATGCTTTGTTCTATCCCGGAATGAACTGAAGCAGCCGCGTGGCTGCACCTAGGTTGGTGGGGAGTCTTGCATGCCGCCTCAGCCCTAGAGGCGGGGGACTGGCCAGCCGAACGGGACTTTTGAAATGGATTGTACTACGCCCCGATCGAGCAATGGGACTGCTCCATGAAAGTATTAACCCCTACCGTTAATTTGGTTGAAAAGCCACGCAGGGTGTTGTATTATTCTTGAAAAGAAGTCTATGAAGAGAAATTGGCCTATTCATGGAAATCACCTTCAGGGATGCCCGAATCCAGCGTCTTTGCAACTCTGAGAAAGAGATCAAGCGCAAGTTCGGAATGGCAAACGCGAAGGCTATCATGAGGCGGCTTGCCGATTTGCGAGCCTTCCAGAATTTAGATGACGTGCTTCATGCCGGATATGGGGGTTGCCATCAGTTAACGGCGGACCGGAAAGGCTAGTTTGCCCTCAATCTCGCAGGCGGATCACGTTTGGTTTTTGAACCAGCAAATAATCCGATCCCCCGGAAACTGGATGGCGGGATCGATACGAAGAATATCACTGAAATCAGAATCCTCGAAATTGTGGACTACCATGATTGAACAAAATATCAAGTTCCAACCTGACTACGCTGTACCCCCTGGCGAAACGCTCACTGAGGTTTTGGAAGAACGCGGGATGAAGCAGTCCGAGCTTGCCCGGCTGACTGGGCGTCCCCTCAAGACCATAAACGAGATTGTCAAAGGCAAGACGGCGATCACCCCAGAAACTGCGATCCAGCTTGAACGGGTACTGCCCCTTCCGGCGAGCTTCTGGAACAACCGAGAGAAGCAATATCAGGAAACCTTGGCAGGAATAAACGAAGCGAAGAGACTCAAGAGCCAAGTTAAATGGCTGCGGAACTTTCCGCTCAAGAAAATGGTGGAGCTTGGCTGGATCAGAGAATTCAAAGACAAGGTTCAGCAACTCCGGGAGCTTTTGACTTTTCTGGGAATCGCCTCTCCGGAGCAGTTCAGCGAGCTTCAAGCAAGATTACGAGCGAGCTTCCGTCAGTCCATGGAATGGCCGGTCAATGAATTCGCGGTTGCCTCTTGGCTGAGGGCGGGTGAGATCAGGGCGCGAAAAATCAAGACGGCGCAGTGCGATCACCAGGCCTTTCACGAGGTCTTGAAGAAGATCCGGCCACTGACAAGCGAACCCCCAGAGAGTTTTCAGGAAAATCTAGCCAGGCTTTGCGCCACGGCTGGAGTCGCCGCGGTTTTCATTTCTGAGCTGCCAAATACCAGAGTCCACGGCGCTACACGGTGGCTCACCCCCGAAAAGCCCCTCATCCAGCTCAGTCTCTTTTACAAAGCAAACGATCACCTGTGGTTCACGTTTTTCCACGAGGCAGGCCACGTCCTGCTCCATGGAAAAAGAAAAGTTTTCTTAGAAATTGACAGGCACGATTCTGTTGGCGGCGAGGAAGCGGAGGCAGATCGGTTTGCCGCCAACGTCTTAATACCGCCCGAGGAGATGGAGGCCTTCCTGAGCGCCGGTCGATTCGGTCGTCAAGATGTCCTGAATTTCGCGAAAAAGATTGGCATCGCACCGGGAATCATCGTTGGGCGCCTTCAACACGATAAGCTTTTGCCTTATAACCGGCTGAATGAATTGAAGATCAAGCTTCGATGGACCTGACCTTCTTGCCGAGGTTGAATTGAGGCGGCCTCGAAAGAATGCGCCGATGCGACCGAAGGAGACCATTCCCGGCCTGCTCGGCGGGCTTGAGGCGCTGAAGGCCCGGCTTGCCGGCAGAGACTACGCGGCCAGGACTGCGGCAAAGTTGAAAGCCGATAGGCCCCAGGCCGGCCGCGGAGATCGGCTGCTCAGGGCGAAGGGAGCGGCCGAAATCCTCGAAATGACCGAAGATTACCTTCGCCATCACGCCAAAGATTTGCCATTCACGGTCAGACCGGTGTTGCGGAAGCTTCGTTTCAGCTTGCTTGGAATTGAGCGTTTCATCAGGCAGCAAAAAAATCTTTAAAAATCCTCTTGACGGTTATACGGTTTTGCGGTTCTACTGCAGCGACATGAAAGCCAAGGTAGCTGCCGAAGAAGACCGGAACGTTAAAACTACAATCGAATTGCCGGAAAAACTCTGGCGCGCCGCGAAGGTCCGCGCCCTCGACGACCGGATCGACTTCCGCTCGGTTGTCATTGCCGCTCTCGAGGAGTATCTCCGCCCACGCCCTAAGAAAGGAACCGTATCATGAGAAGAATGGGCCCCATCTTTCAGCGACAGACCTCCGCTTTCAGGTGGATCGCCTACTTCCATCAAGGCCGCGAGATCCGCGAGTCAGCGGAATCAACGGACAAGAAGGCTGCCGAGCGCTTCCTCAAGCGCCGGCTCGGGGAGATCCACGGCCGCCGCTTCATCGGACCGAAGGAAGAGCGCATCCCTTTTTCTGCCCTTCTCGACGGCCTCGAGCAGGATTACCAGGTGAACGGCCGTAAGTCGCTCTCCACCCTTCCCTACCGCCTGAAGCCGATCCGCGCCGCCTTCGCACTCCTCCGTGCCGTGGATGTCGATGAGGCCCGGCTCCCGCGGGAAGGAGGGCGAACAGATGTTCGTGGACAGTTCAAGGACATCGACCGGCGCAACGATCCATATATTTCCAATGAGAAAACTGCTTAAAAAATTAAGTTGTTCATTTGAAAATACTTAACTCGGCGGGAGTGAAAAAGCACCTGGTGGGCTTCCTGGACTTCAAATCCATGGTGCCGTGCGAACAACACGGCAGGTGGGTTCGATTCCCATGCACTCCCGCCACTTTGATTCAAGACTTTGATTCAAGAACGGCTTATAAAATTTTAAAATGAGCGCCCTCGCCCCCCCACCGCTGCTCAACGACCTCTACCAGTTCACCATGGCGGAGGGGTACCTGCGGAGCGGCCTGGCGGACCGCCTGGCGGTCTTCGACCTCTTCTTCCGCCGCGCTCCCTTTGGCGGGGCCTTCGCCATTGCCGCGGGCATCGAGGAAGCCCTCGACCTTCTCGAAACCCTGAAATTCTCCCCTGAGGACCTCGACTACCTGCGGTCCCTCCGGCTCTTCTCCCCCGAGCTGCTCGAGCGGCTTGAAAACTTCCGCTTCCGAGGCAGCGCGGCCGCGGCTCCCGAGGGGACGCCCATCTTCCCCGGCGAGCCGTTCCTCCGCGTCACCGCCCCCCTGCTCGAGGCCCAGCTCGTCGAGACCCTGCTCCTGAACACCATCGGCTTCGCCTCCCTCATCGCCACCAAGGCCGCGCGGCTGTCCCTGGCGGCGTCCGGGAAGGAGTTGATCGAGTTCGGCTGCCGCCGGGCTCAAGGCCCCAACGGCGCGCTCGCCGCCAGCTACTACGCCTTCCTGGGAGGCTGCGCCTCGACCTCGAACCTCGAGGCCGGCAAGCGCTTCGGCATCCCGGTGCGCGGCACCATGGCCCACAGCTGGGTCCTGGCCTTCCCTTCGGAAACGGAGGCCTTCCGCGCTTACGCGAGAACGTACCCCCGATCCTCCATTTTCCTGGTCGACACCTTCGACACCCTGAAAAGCGGCTTGCCAAACGCCCTCGAGGTCGCCCGGGAAATGCGCGCCGGAGGCCATGAGCTCCTGGGCATCCGCCTCGACTCCGGCGACTTCCTCGAGCTGGCCCACGAATCCCGCCGCCGGCTCGACGGCGCCGGCTTCGCCGGCGTGAAGATCCTCGCCTCCGGAGACCTGGACGAATTTCAAGTGGAGAGGCTCGTTCGAGCGGGGGCGCCCATCGACGCCTTCGGGGTGGGGACGCGCCTCGTGGTCGGCGCGGGCGATCCGGCGCTCAACGCCGCCTACAAGCTCTCCGCGGTGATCAAGCCGTCCGCCGGGCTTCTCGAGGCCCTCTTCGAGCCGCGGCTCAAGCGCACCGATGACCGCGCCAAGGCCACCCTCCCCGGCCTCAAGGAGGTTTACCGCTGGATCGATGCGGCCGGCCTCTGCCGCGGCGACCTGATCGCCCTGGCAGAGAGCCCCTCCACCCTGGGGGCCGGCGAGGACCGCCCCGAGTCCTGGCCGCGGCCGGAGGGCATTTCCGGCGGCAATTGGATCCCCCTTTTAAAAACCTTGCTCCGCCATGGCAAACGGCTCGAGCCACGCCGGCCATTGGTTGAAATCAGGGAAAGCGTGCGGAAAAAAATTGAACAGGTCCCGGAATGCTACCGGCGCTTCCACAACCCCACCTGTTATCCGGTCGCTTTGTCGCCGGCTTTGAGCCAAATGCGCGATCTGTTTTTGAGCCAGATGAGCTAGATTACGATGAGCTATTTTACAATGGATTAAAACCTCAGAAACAAGCTCCTTTATGATTCGCCAATCCTGTTTCGTCATTTTTCCTGGTCTACTCTTGACCTTAATAACCAGCTGCTGGAAAGCCTCGGAGAAAGATCCGGCCACCATCGCTCTACCTCCAATCCCTGAGATTGACCTTTCCTCCTTTGAGCCCCTGGTCCGGGAGCAAATTGAAGCGGCCAAGGGGGATCTAGGCCGGCAGCCAGATCATGCCGATGCCAACGGCAAGTTAGCCATGCTTCTCCACGCCTATAACTGGCCTGAACAAGCTCTGATTTGCTACCGCCGCGCCGCCCTCCTTAATCCCGCAGACTTTCGCTGGTGGTACTATTCCGGGCGCGTGCAAGCAGAAAGCGGCCAAGATGCACAGGCCATCCAGTCCTTGGAGCGAAGCACCCGTTGCAAGGCAGATTATTCGCCTGCTCTTCTCCTCCTCGGAGAAATTTTTCTTCGGATGAACAATGCGGAAAAGGCCCTAGATTGGTTTGAGCAGGCTCAAAAAATCTCCCCGCATTCCCCCCACGTCTGGCTCGGCCTCGGCCAGGTGTTTCTCAAGAAAGGCGATCTTGATAACGCCATCCAGCGATTCCACAAAGCCCTTGAGCTGGCTCCAGATTTCCGTCAAGCCAGTTATTCCCTGGCTATGGCTTACCGGCAAAAAGGCGAAGAAGAAAAAGCGGCGCTTTATTTTTCAAGATATTCCAAATCCGAAGGCAGTTATCCACCTCCTGATCCTCTTTTAGAGGAGATACAAACCCTACGCAACGATTCTGACCATGTCTTCAGAAACGCGAACCGGCTATTCAAAAAAGGAGAGTACTCTGAAGCAATTCGTTTTTATCGGGAAGCTCTGAAGCTCAATCCTGACTTGGCCCTCGCGGAGTACAATATCGCCTTGGCCTGGCAAACCTTGAACCAGCCTCTCGAGGCCATTTCCTATTATCAAAGGTTCCTTCGCCGCCGCCCTTATTACCTGGATGCCAACAACAACCTCGGCCTTTGTTTTCTCCAGATGAGCCGTAACCAGGAGGCCATCGAACCTTTCAAAAAAGCGCTTGCCCTTGATCCAGGTTATTACAACGGCTATTTCAACCTTGGCCTGGTCTTTGAGAGGACCGGTGATTTGGGAAGCGCCGTTGAAAACTTTCAAAACGCGGTCAAGGTCCGGCCCTCCGCTGTAGAAGCCCACTTCAAACTGGGCCGGCTGTTGATAAGGCAAGGTCAAGCGGAAAACGCCATGGCTCACTTCATCGAGGCTTTGAAAATCAATCCTGAAGATGGCGATTCCCAGAAAGAACTCTTGGAGCAATTCCAGCTCCAACAAGAAAACCAGGCCACGAGTGAAACGGCGGTCCGGAGGCAAAAAGGCGGCCTCGCTTACCGCAAGTTGTCTGCTTTTCTGAAAGAGCAGCGGCTCGACGCCGCGGCCATATATTCACTCCGGAAAGGAATCCAGGAAGTCAGGGAGGATTGGCGTACCGCCGTCGCCCTTGCCTGGATCCTTGCAACTTGCCGAAATGAGAAGCTTCGAAAACCAGAAGAAGCCGTCCGTCTCATGGAACCTATTTGCAGTTCGGTCGCCAGCACGGATCCAGTGGCACTCGACACTCTGGCGGTGGCTTATGCGGCTTCCGGCCGCTTTGAGGAAGCCTGTCGAACCGCCGAAACTGCACTTCGGCTTGCAAATGAGCGCCAGCAACGGGACTTTGCAGAACGTCTCAGCAGGCGGCTCAGCCTCTTTAAAGACCGAAGACCCTTCTATGAGGAACCATAACGCGAACGGGAAGAGGACCGGCAATTCCTCCTCTCGCTTGCTCGCCATTCTTTTAGTCCTGCTGATTGCCGGTTTGATCACTTGGTCAATCTATAAAAGCAGGCCCTCCCCGGATTCCGCCAACCCGGCGGCTCAACCATCCCGGGAGCCGGTATTCTCCGAAATTGCCTCCGCGGTTGGTTTGGACTTTATCCACTACACCGGCGCCACGGGTGAATATTACCTGCCGGAAATCATGGGCTCGGGTTGCGCGTTCATCGATTATGACCGGGATGAAGACCTGGACATCTATGTCGTTCAGGGCGCCTTGCTGGGAGAGGGTAAATCGATAGAACAATCCACCTTCCCTCCCCGTGAACGCCCTCCCCGGAACAAACTTTTTCGCAACGATCTCATCCAGAAAAATGGCGTGAGCGGAAAACTCTCCTTCACGGACATCACCACTGAGGCTGGGGTTGGAGATCCTGCTTATGGCATGGGGTGTGCCGTCGGAGACTACGATAACGATGGTTATCCCGATTTGTATGTTACCAACTTCGGACCCAATGTCCTCTATCACAATAACGGAAATGGCACTTTTTCCGAGGTCAGCCGGCAAGCGGGAGTCGATGATCCCCGCTTCAGCGCCAGCGCCGCCTTTTTGGATTACAATCGCGATGGTTACTTGGATCTCTTTGTAACCAATTATGTCGATTTCTCAACCGCGGCCAACCGCGAGTGCACGCGTCTAGGAGGGCAAAAAGATTATTGCGGTCCAAAAAGTTACGAACCGTCTTCCAACCGCCTCTTTCGGAACAACCGCAATGGGACTTTCACCGACGCCACCCGCGAGGCCGGACTGGCGACCGGCAAGTCCTATTACAGCTTGGGCGTCATCGGCGCTGATTTTAACGGCGATGGCTGGATGGATATCTTTGTTGCCAACGATGCCACTCCAAACCAGCTCTGGATCAACCAGAAGAAGGGCGCTTTTGAGGAGAAGGCGCTTTTCGCCGGAGTAGCGGTCAATAACGACGGCCAAACCGAAGCTTGCATGGGCGTCACCGCCGCTGACTTTGACCGCGACGGCGATGAAGATATTTTCGTCACCAACGAGCAAGGCGAAAAAAACACCCTCTACAGGAACCTAGGCAAGGGTCTATTCGAGGATGCTTCTTTTCAAACCGGCCTGGCAACGCCCAGCCTGCCAAACACCGGATTCGGGACCTTGTGGTTCGACTACGACAACGACGGCTGGCTGGACCTGTTTGTCGCCAATGGAGCCGTGCGAAAGCTGGCCAACCAAATTCAGAATCCCTATCCGTTCCACCAGCCGGATCAGCTCTATCACAACCAGGGCGGACTTTATTTCGAAACCACGCCCTGGGCAGGCGCTGGGGTGACGGAACTGCAAACGGGGCGAGGGGCGGCTTTTGGCGATGTTGACAATGATGGCGACCTCGATATCCTGGTCTCGAACAATCATGGCCCGCTGCGCCTGCTGTTGAATAACATCGGCAACCGCAAAAATTGGGTCCGGTTCTTCTTGGTTGGAACAACTTCAAACCGGGATGCCCTTGGGGCCCACGTCTTGCTCAAGCTTCCCGGAGGCCTTGAGCTCTGGCAGCGGGTTGGAACCGATGGGAGCTACTGCAGCGCCAACGACCAACGCCTCCATTTCGGGGTGGGCCAGGCGAAATACATCGAATCGGCCACGGTTTACTGGCCGTCGGGCAAGAAGGAATGCTGGAAAACCGTGCCTTTGAACAAATCAGCGGTTTTAAGGGAGGGAAAAGGATTGCAACTGGAATAGTAGAATTTCCTTCCCTTTCGATTAATTTTGGTGGAAAATAAAATAATGGGCTGTATTAGCTGAGAGCGTTATTTTTAAAGAGCGCTTTCGGCGACAGAGGCGACATCAATCCGCAATCCGGTGCTGGACTTTCTCCGCGACGCAAGCCGGGATGCGGCGCGTCTTCGATCTGGATTGCGATGAGCTGGGTCACGCTTTCTTTCCGGGAGTGGTCCAGCCGGAGCCGTTCGGCTTGAGCCCGCAGCTCTTGTTGCGGCTGATCGAAGCCGCCTGGTCGGCCAGGCGCCATTGGATTGTCGCTTTCTGAATTAGAGCCGGCGCTCTATGTTCGTGACTTTGGTCTCTTGATATTGCTTTGGCTGATCGAGTACATTTTGCTGAAACGGCACGAAGGGTGTACTTGAAAAATTGTTTGACCTCGCAATCCTCAAGAGATAAACTTAATTAATAAATTGCGAATCGGGTCTGCGAAAAACAGGGAAAGGAGGTTTTAGCTTACCAGATCCTGGGTTTTGATTATTTCAAGGTTTTAGAGGCGTTTCTTCAGTGGTTTTTTTTAAAGAAAAGGAGCCACTTTATGCGATGTTCTTTTATTAAATTTCTCTCAACAACCCGGCTGTTTCTGGGCCTGGCGCTGGCGGTCATCCTTGCCGGCTCGATGCAAGTCTTGAACGGGCAGACCTTTTATGAAAAATGGCTAGTGGCCTCAGGCGGCATCAGAGACGGCGCGAACACATTTACGGACAAGTGGGTAGGCAAGGATGGGCTTCCTTATACTGGCGATGATGAAGTCCTTCCCGCCGATGGAAACGGCGGCGGGACATGGACGGCCTCTTGGCTTGATTCCGATAGCGATGGCGATACAGACCATCGGTTCACGGTCATTCGCCGCGGCGATGATGACGAGTGGAGCCTTTCCGCCAACAGCGAATTTCAGTATGGGGTCATCGCCGAGGGGGAAGACTGGAAAGATTTTCACAACGCCGATAATTTGGGTCCTTCTACGGGTCCGGCCGATTACGGCGATGATTTCGAGCACAATGACTCGGCCTCAAGCTGGGAAGACAAATCGAGCTGGTTTTGGTTCAACAATGCTCAAGCCAACCAGCGCGGCCTGGGCGGATCGAAGTACTACTTCGAGTGGAAAGATGCCGTCCGCAATCCCGGCTACTACGATGAAGTTCAGAAGTGGCGGAAGGGGATCGGCCTGCAGCAAAACATCAATATCGATCGTCCTGAAAAGAGGTTCGCCTGGACACACGATGGCGTCATCAAGGGGTTCTTCATCCCGGTGGCCGACATCACGAGCTTGAAAAACGGCGATCTCGATCCCCTCTTCGGCTGGTACTCAGGGGACATGGCCGCTTATGTTCGCGATGTCCTGGGTCCCAAGCTTGATGACGACATGCTTGAGATCTATATCGATCAATACAACTGCACGGACTCTGGCCTCCCCCCCGCTCATGTCATCATCGAGCAGGGGGAATTCAAGGTGAATATCCGGAACGACAATCCCGATAAATATGCGCAGTGTGTAACCACGGCGCTGAAGTGGGGGATTGTCCCGAACACCGATCCCCCCACCGTCAACGCCGATGGTCTCGTCGAGACCGATGCCATTTACCGCTGGTCGGCCATTTACATCCTCTGGGAGGACACCGTCAACGATCCCTCCCGCTCGCCGCCCATCAGCCTGGTGCCGAAGGATGGGGTCTTGAAGAGCGTCTGGAGCCGCGACACCTTCAACCGGAAAAGCGTCAACGGCTCCACCGGCATCGTCGATGACCTGGGCTACCTCCAGCTCGGCTGCACGCCAGCCCCCAGCCCCGAGGGGAGTTTCCCAACCGACTGCTGGTACTTCATCGGCGACCCTCCGCCGGCCGGCGATGAAAGCTGCGGCCAGGATTTCGCCCTGACGATTCCCCCCGGCGTCGACCTCGCCAATTCCTGGGCCCAAGTCCCGGTGACCGGAGTCCCCACGCTGAACGCCAATTACGGCAAGATTTACGGCGAGATGGATCTCAACGTCGTCCCGGGGAACATCACCACGGTCATGGCCCTCACCCGGAACAACCAGCCGGTCGCCTGGGCGGAGATCCGGGATGGCTCGAAGCCGATCGTCGGCGTCGGCGGCAGCTTCGCCAATAAGATCCCGATCACCGATGGCGCCGCCACCCAGACAGGGGCCCAGAATATCGGCGTCCAGCAGGGCGGCACCCTGTACTCCCAGTTCGAGCTGGCCCTGGACCCCAATGCCAAGACGGTCAGCCTGACGCTGGATGGATCTGAAGTGGTCAAGCTGGACTACTCCGCCACGGCCTTCAACGCCTCGAAGGTCGACAACCTCAGGGTCTGGACCGATGGCAGCATCACCCTGGACCAGATCGCCCTGCTCTCGGGGATGTTCACCGCGCCGCCGGAGTTCGTGCGCGGCGATTCCAATAACGATGGCAAGATGGACATCTCCGATCCCATCCACCTGTTGAGCTACAAGTTCCTGGGCCAGGAGAAGCCGCACTGCCTCGATTCCGCCGATGCCAACGATGATGGGGATGTGGACCAGACCGATGCGGTGGTCATCCTGACCTATCTCTTCATCAACAGCCAGGTGCCGCTGCCGCCGCCGTTTGGTTTCATTGCCGGGGATCTGGATCCGCTGGCCTGCGGGCCCGATCCCACGGATGATGACCCCTTGGATTGCCAAGGCGCCTTGGTGTGCCCGTAAGGGAAGTTTTCGCCTTTTCTCAGGGGGCTTTACAGCGCGCTCTTGGGCGCGCCGTAAAGCCCCCTGAAGCTTTTTCAAGGTGGAACGGCCCTTCGACCGGCGCCGCTAGGCTAGTAGGAGGCCTGGCCCTGGATGAATCCCTCCAGCTCCGCAACGGCGGCCGAAACGTTGCCCAGCTCGGTGTTCAAGGCCTCCTCGCTGAAATTCATCCACTTGGCGATCGGAGGGGGATCGGCGGGCTGCAAGAGATCCGCTTGACAAAAGTAAATTTGGGCACGCCGGGTCCAGAATTCCGCCAGGCGGGCGCAGTCGATCTTTTGAATCACGGGGAAAGGAGTATCCGCCGGCAAACGCCCCGGCGGAGCGCGGTGGAAACGAACCACGGTGCTGATCGTTGGCGGCAAGCGCCAGTGGGCGGCGATCAGCCCTCCCGCCTCGGGATGAGCGGCGCCGAACTCCTCTTCTTCCAGCAAGAGGAGCGATTTTTTCCTGAGGGCCGCCAGCTTCAAGATCTCGGCATACTCCTTGGGATAGTACTGGGCGAAGAGGGGAATGCCGCTGGCGTGCAAGAGCCCGCCGATGTAAACCTCCTCGGCCCCCTCTGGAGGAAAGGAAACTTTCAGGGCGATCTTCCGGGCCACCAGGGCCGTCGCCAGGCCGTTGCGCCAGAACTGCACCGGATCGAACCCCTCACAGCGCCTCTTGAAAGCCTGCATCACGGAGACGCTCAAGACGAGGCTTTTCACCGTCCTGATTCCCAGCAGACTGCAAGCTTGGGGCAAGTTGGAAACCGGCGTTTTCAAGGAATAAAAAGCGCTGTTGACGAGCTTCAAGACCTTGGCGGTCATGCCTTGATCCAGCTGGATCAGGTTGGCGAAGTCCCTGACGCTGGCGTTCTCCGGTAGCTGCAAGAGGCGGTCAACCACCCGGGGGAGCGAGGGGAGATCGGTCAAGCGGCTGAAGATTCGAGCGAACTTGGTGTTGGAAGAGGTGGTGAGCATCTGTTTTTTGTGCTTTATCCTTTATCCCTGAGATGATCCTGATCTGACGCCCCCAACAACCCTGGTTATACATCGGGTCGCTTCCCGCAGATTCTTTACCACCCCCCAAGTTCCGTAAATCTAGTGCCGGAATCCTCGATTTGGTGTAGCCATCGGGGCGGGTTCAATTTAAAATCCCACGGATTGCTCAACAGACCGCTGAAAGCACTGAATGCCCGAATCTATCCATCTAGATAGATCTAGAACGACAGAAACATAAAGAAGATGACTTCAACCGCCTCCTCACCGGTCAAACCTGTTGATCTGGTCGTCATCGGAAGCGGCCCAGGCGGCTATGTTGCCGCCATCCGCGCCGCGCAGTTGGGGATGAGCGTCGTTCTGGTCGAAAAAGACCCCAAGCCGGGAGGCTGCTGCCTGCACCGGGGATGCATCCCCACGAAAGCCCTCCTCCACACCGCGGAGCTGCTCCAGCACTTCAAAGAAAGCGCCAGGCACGGCTTGCGGGTTGATAACGTCCAGCTGGACATCCTCGAGGTGCACAACCAGAAAGACGCCGTGGTGCAGAAGCTGGCCAGAGGCATCGAGGGGCTCTTGAAGAAAAACCGCATCCTCTTCAAGACCGGCGTTGGGAAAATTGCCGGCCCTGGAACAGTCGCCGTCCAGGAAGCCAATGGGAAGAGCGAGCCCATCGCCGCCCGCAACATCCTGATAGCCACCGGCTCCGTCCCCGCCTCCCTGCCGGCCGCCCCCTTTGATGGACGTAACATTCTCTCCAGCGACCACATCCTCGAGCTCAAAAAGGTCCCCGCCTCCATCGCCATCATTGGCGCCGGAGCCGTGGGAGTGGAGTTCGCCTCGATTTATTCGAGCTTTGGATCCAAAGTCCATCTGATCGAGCTGCTTCCTCAGATCTTGCCGCTGGAAGACCCCGACATCGCCCAGGCCCTCACCCGATCGTTCCGCGCCCGCGGGATCGAAGTCTTGACCCAAGCCAGGCTGGAATCGGCCCGCGTCGATGATAAAAGCGGCAGCGTCCGCTCCCGCGTTCAAAAGAGCGCTGGCGGGGCCGAGGAAATCCAGACGGAAATCCTCCTTGTGGCCGCCGGCAGGAAGCCCGTCACGGAGGGTCTGGGACTGGAAGCCGCCGGCATCCGGCTGGAGAAAGGGTTCATTCCCGTCAATTCCTGGTGCGAAACAGCCAAGCCGGGGATTTACGCCATCGGCGATGTCATCGACACTCCGCAGCTGGCGCATGTCGCCTCGGCGGAAGGAATCCTGGCGGTGGAGCGGATGGCGGGCCGCGATCGCCAGCCGCTCGACTACCGCCTCACCCCGTCCTGCACGTACTGCTATCCGGAAGTGGCCAGCGTGGGCTGGACCGAGCCCGTGGCCCGGAAGCAGGGCCATGACGTCCGGGTCGGGAAGTTTCCGTTTGCCGCCCTGGGGAAGGCCTCCATCTTGGGGGAAACGGAAGGTTTTGTTAAAATAGTTGCCGATGGCAAGTATGACGAGATCCTGGGAGTGCACATGATTGGACCGCGGGCCACCGATTTGATCGCCGAGGCATGCGCAGCCATGCAGCTGGAGGCGACCGTGGAGGAGTTGAGCCGCACCATCCACCCGCATCCGACCTTGAGCGAGAGCCTGATGGAGGCCGCCCATGCGGTTTATGGGCACGGGATACATTCGTGATGCGGCCAGTATCAGCCAAAAGGATATTGATTATTATCCAATAAAATCTTTTGCGAGCGCTCAGTGACCAGTAAAGATTACAAGGCAACAACCGGCGTCGCCTCCTTGAGGAGAACAGCAACCGAACTTCTTCCCAAGCCGCTGCTTTTGCGAATGCTGCGCGCGCTTAAATTGACCCGGCAGTTTGAAGAGAGGCTGGAGCGCAAGCTTTACCGGCAGGGAAAAATCATCGGCAGCGTCTACGTCAGCCGCGGCCAGGAGGCCATCTCGGTGGGATCCGCCTTGGCGTTCGAGGATGATGACCTCCTCTGCCCCAGCCACCGGGACATGGGGATATACCTGCTGCGGGGGATGGGCCTCGAACGGATGATGGGGAATTACATGGGGAGAGCGATCGGACCTTCCCGCGGAAGGGATGGCAATCTGCACACCGGCGATTTGAGCCGCCACTTGGTTTCATTCATCAGCCATCTGGCCGACAACATCCCGGTCGCCGCCGGCGCCGGCCTGGCATTCAAGATCCAGGACCGCAAGCAAGTGGTCGGAGTTTATTTCGGCGACGGCGCCTCGAGCCGTGGAGATTTTCATGAGGGCCTCAACCTGGCGGCCGTCCTGAACTTGCCGGTCATTTTCATTTGCAACAACAACCAGTACGCTTACTCCACGCCTCTGAAGATCCAGATGGCGGTGAGCGGGGTGGCGGAGCGGGCCAGCGGGTACGGTTTTCCCGCCTTCTCCATTGACGGCAACGACGTTCTCGAAGTTTACCGCCACACCCAGGAGGCGATCTCCCGGGCGCGCTCGGGAGGAGGTCCGACGCTGATCGAGTGCCGGACCTTCAGGATGACCGGCCACTCCGCCCACGACGATGCCGCCTACATCCCCAAGTCCCTGTTCGCCGAGTGGGCCAAGAAAGATCCCATCCTCCGCTTCGTTCAAACGCTGCTCGAAGAAGGCCTCGTGGACCCGCATGAAATTGAGGAAATGGAACGGCAGATCGAGGAGGACATCGACCGGGCTTTCAAGACCGCGGATCAGAGCCCCTTTCCCGAGCCGGAGAGCGCCCTGGCGGATGTCTACGCCTCTCCTCCCTACCACGCCCGCAAGCCGCCGTGGCGGCTTTCTCAAGAGCGGCTGGCCGAGGATCCCCGCCGTCTGAATCCCGCGCCGGTGGAAGCGGCGGCCTCGCGGCCCAACACCAAGTCCGCCCTGGTGGAGTCCGACCGCGCCGTCACTTACATCGAAGCCATCCGCCGGGGCATCGAGGAGGAAATGGCGGCCGATCCGCGGGTTTTCATCCTCGGGGAGGACATCGGCGCCTACGGGGGAGCGTTCCGCGCCACCGAAGGGCTCCTCGAGCGATTTGGACCGGAGCGGGTGATCGACACCCCGATCGCCGAGTCCGGAATCATCGGCGCGGCCATCGGAGCGGCTCTCAACGGCATGCGCCCCATCGCCGAGGTGCAGTTCATCGACTTCATCTCCTGCGCCTTCGACCAGATCACCAACTTTGCGGCCAAGTCCCGGTACCGCTGGGGCGCCTCCGTCCCGATCGTGATCCGCGGGCCTTGCGGCGGCTGGGTCAATGGAGGCCCTTATCACTCGCAAAATGTGGAAGCCTATTTTCTTCACACTCCCGGCTTGAAAATCGTCGCGCCCGCCACCGCGAGCGACGCCCGCGGCCTGATCAAGAGCGCCATCCGGGATGATGATCCCGTCCTTTACTTCGAGCACAAGTACCTCTACCGGAGGATTCGCGAGGAGCTTCCGGCCGGCGATGGCGCCGTTCCCATCGGCAAAGCGGTCCGGCGGCGCGCCGGTAAAGACCTCACCCTCATCACCTTCAGCGCCATGGTTTACCGGGCGCTAGAAGCGGCGGATGTCCTGGCCAAGGACGGCGTGGAGGCGGAAGTCCTGGACTTGAGAACCCTCCTCCCCCTCGACCTGGAGGCGATCCTGGAAAGCGTCGCCAGGACCAACCGCGTCATCATCCTGCACGAGGCCAACCTGACGGGTGGGATCGGCGGCGAGCTGGCGGCGATCATCGCGGAAAACGCCTTCGAGTATCTGGACGCCCCCATTCGCCGAGTCGCCTCGACCGACACCCCCGTCCCCTTGAGCCCGCCCCTCGAGAGCTATTATCTGCCCCAGGTGGAAGATGTGGTGCATGTGGCCCGGCAGCTATTAAAATACTGAGCAGTATGGCCATTGAAGTGATCATGCCCCAGATGGGGGAAAGCATTGCCGAGGGGACGGTGGTCCGCTGGCTCAAAAAAGTCGGTGACCGGGTGCACCGCGATGAGCCGATCTTTGAAATTTCCACCGACAAGGTGGATACGGAGATCCCTTCCCCGGCCGATGGCATCTTGAAGGAAATCAGGGTCAAGGAGGGGCAGACCGTGCCCGTCCAGACCGTGGTGGCGCTCCTCGGCTCCGAGGAGGAAGCGGAGGCAGGAGCATCCAGAAAGCCCGAGTCCGCCCCTCCGCCTCCGGCGGCTTTTCAAAGAGCGCCAGGGCCGGCGGCGGCCCCTCCGGCCGTCGAGGACCGCCTGCGCCAGCGCTCTTCGCCGCTGGTCCGGCGCATCGCCAGGGAGCACGGCCTCGAGATCAGCCGAATCCTGGGAACGGGCACCGGCGGGCGGGTGACCAAAAAGGACATCCTGGAAGTGGTCGAAGGGAGGAAACCGATTTCCCCGGCGGCCCTTTCTGCCCCGACAACTTTCGCTCCGGCAGCTCTTTCCGCCCCCGCGGTGCCGCTTCCGCAGTTTTCCCCCGGGGAAGTGACGGTCGAGCCGCTTTCCCCCATGCGGCAAAGGATCGCCGAGCACATGGTCCTCAGCAAGCGTACCTCCCCTCATGTCACCACCGTATTTGAAGTGGACATGACGGAGGTGGCCCGCCGCATCGCCGAATTCAAGGACCAGTTCCTGAAGGTGCATGGGGTGAAACTGACTTATCTGCCCTTCATCCTGAAGGCGGCCATCGGCGGGCTGAGGGAGTTCCCCGTCCTCAACGCGGCGCTTTCCGGACCTGAGGTCCATTACTTCAAGAAGGTCAATCTGGGAATCGCCGTCGCCCTGGACGATGGCCTCATTGTCCCGATTGTCAAAAACGCCGATGAAAAAAGCCTGGTCGGGCTGGCCAAGGCGGTGAAAGACCTGGCGGAACGGGCCCGCAGCAAGAAGCTGCTGCCGGATGAAGTCCGCGGCGGCACCTTCACCATCACCAACCACGGCGTCTTCGGGAGCCTCTTCGCCACCCCGGTCATCAACCAGCCGCAGGTGGGCATATTGGGAACAGGCGCGGTGACGCGGCGCCCGGTCGTGCTGCCCGATACAGATGCGATCGCCATTCGATTCATGATGTACCTGAGCCTGTCCTTCGACCATCGATTGGTCGACGGCGCCACCGCCGACCGGTTCCTGGCCCATCTCAAGGGCCTCCTGGAGCGCTGCCCCTTTTCGCCCATGGAGTCTTGAAGATCCCACCGCGGCAAGCCCATCTCCCCGGAAAGTGAAGGTGTCCGTGAAAAAAAAATCGAAGCGCCGGTCTGCAGCCGGTGACCACAAACCGCTTGCCGGCAATGAGGCCATCTTGTTCATCGCGGCGACGGAAACGGACGCCAACCTCTACTACGCCTGCCGTTTTCTGGTTTCCGATCCCATCGCCTACCTCGAGTTCCAGGGGAAGCGCTGCCTGCTGCTCAGCGAGCTCGAGCTGGGCCGGGCCAGGCTCGAGGCCAGGGTCGATCAGGTCATCTCGCTATTGCCCCATGAGAATCAGATCCGCGCCACCGGCAAGATTCCCAACGTCACCGACATGCTGGAAATCTACTTCAAGGAAAAAAAGATCAAACGGTTCGTGGTCCCCGGCAATTTTCCGATCGCCCACGCCGACCGGCTGCGGGAGAAAGGCTTCCGCGTCTCCTTCCGCGAGGACCCGTTCTTCCCCGAGCGCGCCCTCAAGACCGAGGAGGAGATCCAGAAAATCGCCGCCAGCCAGGCGGCCGCGGAGGAGGCCCTGAGCCTGGCGGCCGATCACTTGCGCCGCAGCCGCATTTCGGGCGGCATCCTGGAGCTTGGCGGCGAGCCCTTGACCGCGGAGCGCCTGCGCCGGGTCCTGAACCAGTTCTTCTTCGAAAAGGGCTACCAGGCCCAGAACACCATCATTGCCGGGGGCGATCAGGCCTGCGATCCGCACGTCCGCGGCTCCGGCCCCCTGCCGGCCCATTCCCCCATCGTCATCGACATCTTCCCCCGCTCCAACGACACGCGTTACTGGGGGGATATCACCCGGACGTTCCTCCGCGGCAAGGCAAGCCCGGAAATATCGAAGCAGTACCGGGACGTTCAGCGCGCCCAGGAGCTGGGACTCTCCCTCCTCCGCGATGGCGCCGATGGCATGGCCCTCCATCAGGCGGTGGCCGACTTCTTCAAAACCGAGGGCTGGGAGACCGGGGAGCAGAACGGCAAGATGCAAGGCTTCATCCACAGCACCGGCCACGGCATCGGCCTGGACATCCATGAGTACCCCAAAATCGGCCGGACCCAAAGCACCTTGAAGTCGGGAAATGCCGTGACCATCGAGCCGGGGCTTTACTACTTCGGCCGCGGGGGCATCCGACTGGAAGACACGGTGGTGGTGACTCAAAATGGCCACCGCAACTTGACCAGGTTTCCAAAGGAACTGGTTATCTGATTTCGCGGTAGCCCAGGGCCACCAGCACGCAGGGCCCGCCGGCGATCACTTCCATTCCCAGCGACCTGGCCTTTTCCACGGCGGCGGCGCTTTCCGCGCCGGGCTGCATCCACACCCTCTGGACCCCCGCCTGGGCCGCTTCCTCCACCACCTTCTCCGTGACCGCCGGCGGGACGATGATCGATATCGCCTCCACCGGCTCCGGCAGATCCTTCAAGGCCGGATAGGCTTTGACGCCTTGAATCACAAGCTCCTTTGGATTGATGGGATAAGCCCGCAAGCCTTTCTGGCGATAGGCCGCGAAGACCTTGGCGCCGTACTTCTCCATGTGGTTGCCGGCGCCGACGACCGCGAAAGAGCTCGAAGCAAGAAATCTTCGGATAGCGTCAAGGATTTTATCGGCCATGGCGAGACAATTATTATCTACTGATTATATCTGCCGTTCCGGGACCCGGAAAGCCTGCATGGCTCGAGCGACCTTTTTGAACTCCTCTTCCCCTTCATCGATGAGCTGGCCGATCAGCACGGCTTCTCCGCCGGCCGCCTTTTCTTCCAGCTTCAGGCAGAGATCGCCCAGGCGCTTGGCCCCGAGGTTCCGGCTGGAGCCTTTCAGGGTGTGGGCGGCCTTCCCCAGCAGGGTCCAATCATGATCGGCAAGCGCCTCCCGCAAAGCAGCCAGGCGCTGGGGCGTATCTTCCAGAAAGGTCTGGATCACTTCTTCCAGGATGTCCGGCTCGCCTTCTTCTTGAAGGCTGCGAAGGCTCAGGAAGACCTTGAGATCGAGGCTTTCGGCTGCCATTTGGTTATTCGCGCTCATCGAGCCTTTACCCCAGCACCGGGTGGAACGGTTCCTTGATCTGATTTTCGGAAACAGGTTGGCAAATCTGAAATTTTTCTGGCGGTTGCGGAGTTTTCCCAGCCAATCCCGCCAGTTCACCAAGCCGCGGCAGCGGCAGTAGCATTTCAGGAACCGGAGCTTGTCGGCGCGGGTGAGCTGCGGGATTTGCGAAGCGGCCCGAAAAAGCCGGCTCAAGTCGCGCGCGGCCCGCGGGATGGTGAGCCGCTTCCGAAACCGCAAGCCCTCCATGTCGATCAAGTGCGGATTTCCGGCCGGATCGAACAGGATGTTGGTTTGCTTCAAGTCCCGGTGTGAAAAACCATGTTCATGCAGCCGGCCGATCAAGCATGCGATCCGCTCCACGGCCTGGCGGCGGCCGCCCTTCCAGGTTGATAGATTTTCCGCCCCGGCAATCTCTTCCATCAACAAGTAGCTGCACCGCAGGAGCCCTAGCATCCGGCGGCTGGCGAATCCGATCGGCCGCGCCGTCCTGATCCCGGCCTTCTCCAGGAGCATGCCCCGGTAAAATGCCCGCCGGGCGCGAGAGGCCTGAAGGGAATTTTTCAAGAGGCGGATCCAGCCCCGGGAGTTGTAACGCTTGATGATGACCCCCCCGGCCCGCGCCAGGGTCGTGGACCGGCCGCTTTTTATCCGCTCGCTCGAATCGTTCAGATACCGGAGAGGATCGGCGAGGACGCGAAGCAGCGAGTCCTTCAGGAAATTCTCGCGGACCCACCAGGTCAAGCCGCCACGCTCGAGCCGCAGGAGCTTGAAGGCCGGGGAATTCGAGCTTCCGGGATGGCGCATCGGGTCACCGGTAGAGCTGCCGCCGGCGCCGCTTGTCGAGATGGCGGGCCATGCGGCGCGTCTTCGCGAGGATGAGCGCGATCCATTTCCTGTCCCGCCGGCCGATTTTGCCTCCCGGCGGCAGGCCGCGATAGATTTTGTAGAATCGCAGCCGCTCCGCCCTCGAAACCAGCCCAGGGGGTGCGGAGAAATTGAGCGCCGCCAGGTCCTTGATCCGCCAGCGGTTCTTGAACCAGCGAGGCCGGTGCAGGCGCTCGAGATCGATGATCTTGAAGTCGGGCTTTTCGTTCCCCCCCTCCCCGTTCTTCACGAAGATGTCCCCGAAGTAAAAGTCCTTGTGGCTGAAGTTGAAGTCGTGCATCTTCCGGGTCAGGAGAGCCAGCTCGCCGATCAAACCGCAGCGCTGGGCGGGCTTCAAGGCGGCGAAGCGCCGGGGCGCGAACTCCTCCAGCGATTGGTAATCCTGGAGCGCTTCCGTGATCAAGAAGGATTGCATACGGCGGGGGGAAAGGATTCGCTCCCCGGCGGCCACCGGCTCCGCCGTCGGAATCCCCAGCTCCTGGAAAAGGCGCAGATGGCGCCACTCCTCGACGCCGGGCGAGGGAGCGCGCCGGCCCGGAAACGACTTGAGATCGTGCCGCTTGAGGAAGAAGACATGCTCCTTTCCCCCGTTCGACAGGTTAATCCGGCAGACGGAGCGGGAGGCGCTTTTTTTGACGACCCGTTCCTGCCGGTCAAAGGACATCACCGCGCCGACAGAAAGCAGGCCGTGGTCCCGCAGGAGCTTCTCGAACTTGGCGTTGACCAGCACCCCGCTCCCGGCCTCGGGCCCGGGATTCGGTTCCAGCCGGGCCATCTTCTCCACCACCTGGAAGAGCCGGCTGCGGAAATTCTCCATGGAAAAGCCGCTGGCGGTCTGCCGCGCCTGGTCCACCATGGCGCGGCGCTCCTGTTCACCGGCGTCGATGAAAAGGGCGATCTTCCGCGCCAGGGACGGAGCATCCCCCGGGCTGTCCACCACGTAGCCGTTTTCCCCGTCGCGGACGGCCTCGGCGAAGCCGTTCAAGGCCGTCGTCACCACCGGCAGCCCGAACGCCATGGCCTCGAGGCAGGAGTTGGCGAAGGAGTCGCCGCGGGTCGGCAGGACGAACAAGTCGCCGGCGCTGAAGAGTTTTTTCATGTCGCTGACATGGCCGAGGAAAATCACCCGGTCCGCCAGCCCCGCCTTGGCGGCGAACCGCCGGTAAGGCCGGGTGTTCCCCCTGCCGGCAACGACCAGGCGGAAACTTTTGCCCTGGAGAAGGGCCAGGCCTTCGAGCAGCTCCCGCAATCCCTTGCGCTTGAAATTCATGGCGGCGAAGAGGATGAGCGTCTCGCCCGGCAGGAGGCCGAGCCGAGCCCGCTCCTCCTCGCGCCAGCTCCCCCTCGATCCCGAGGAGACCTCCTCGAGCGCGATGCCGTTGTGAAGGACCTCGACCCGCCCCGCCGCCCGGGGATAAAGCTCGAGCGCCTGCGCCTTGCAAAGCCCGGAATTGCAGAGGAGGAGCCGGAAGTTCCCTTCCTGGAAAATCTTCTTCTCCAGGTAATCATTGGCGAAAAAGACCGGCCGGAAGAGGAAGCGGATCATGCGAATGAAAAAATTGGGATGGCGGCGCTTCAGCCAGTAGCGGCAAGGCGGCTCGAGGAGCACGTAAACCTGCTGCGGAAAGAACTGCGCGAAGCCGAGAACGAGGTCGAAGCCGCGGCGCTTCAAGGCCCGGCGGACGCTCCAGTGGAAGCTGAGGAGCCTGAGGGGGGCCGGGAAGGGGAGGGCGGGGACTTCATGAAACCGCGGCGCCGTATCGCCGGACCGCCCCTCGAGGCCATCATGCGACCCGGCATCCCACCGGGTCGCGAAGACATGGACCTCGTGGCCCGCGGCGAGGAGAGCCTCCCCCACCTCCACGGCGTACCTTTCGGCGCCGCCTTTCCGGAGCGAGTACTCTTTGATCACCAGGGCGATTTTCATGGCCGGATCCGGCGCACTCGATGGTTGTCAGTGTCACTTAATCATATCCTACATCAACCAAACAAGGGAAGGGATTTCCAGCTCGAGGTGAAAGAGCTGTCGAGCGTCCCCGAGATCCGCCTCGAGATGCGGTCTAGGATCGACGGCCTGGGAAGGAACGGCGCCAGCCGCCGCCATTCCGCAATTGCGGACTCCGCAATTGCGGGTGCGCCAGGATCCGCGGACGAGGGCCTCCTCAAGGCGCTGATGAAGATCGGCTACTCCAAGGCGGAGGCCAGGAAGCGGCTCCAGCGCGCCCGGGAGAAGCTTGCCGCCGCCGGCCGGCGGGAAGGAGCCGGCGGAAGAGGAACTTCTCGTCGCGGCGATCCGAGGCTGAGCCAGAGCTGGCGGAGGGACTGGCTCACCCATGGGGGAATTAGTCGGGTAGGTAAGCCTGCTCTCGGCATACCGTTGCCTCGCAGCAGTTTACATCCGTCATCCTTGCACCTGTCGGTTAAAACTGTTTTCCCGCACTGAGTCGGGACAGTCTCCTCGAGAATGCATTGCCAACCCCAGGGGCCCTCGCTCCGATCCAGGTTATGCTGTCCTGGTTCATCATCGCTTATGCGGCCCCATCCGCCCCACCCTTGCAGAGACAGCGCCACTTTACCAAATACTGGCTTATACGCACTGCCTTCGCCGCACCAAATCCGTTGGTGCACCCCGACTCCCGCAAGCCCATGGATTTTCCCGCCGGGCGGAGTATCATGGGGGACCAAAATTGAAACCGGATATGACCACAAGCCAGAACTCCCCACCGTCCGGCTCCGGCCCGGAGCTTCCCCGCGTCCTGGGCCCCTGGAGCGCCGCCTCGATCCTCATCGGCTCGATCATCGGCAGCGGCATCTTCGTCAAGCCCGCGAAAATCGCCGCCAGCCTGCCCTCCCCCGGCTGGATCCTGGTTTGCTGGGCTTTCGCCGGCCTGCTCGCCCTCATCGGCTCCCTGGTCTTCGCCGAGCTCGGCTCCCTCTACCCCAGCGCCGGCGGGCAGTACACCTACCTCAAGGAGGCCTTTGGAAAGCTCACGGCCTTCCTCTTCGGTTGGACGACGCTGATGATCGTCAACTCGGCGAGCATCGCCGCCCTGGCGGTGATCTCGGCCGGCTTCTTCTTCAACCTCCTCCCGGAGAAGCTGGCCCCGGCCGCGGAAAGCCACTGGTTCCAGACCGTGCCGGTGCTGATGATCGCTATCTTGACCGGCACCAACATCCTCGGCGTCCGCTGGGGAGCCTTGATCCAGAACCTCCTCACCCTCCTCAAGCTCGCCGTACTGGCCGGACTCATCCTGGGCCTCTTTCTGCCCGGCCAGGCCCACTCCGCGCACCTGCAGCCCTTCTGGGAAATCCGCGGCTCTCCCGGTGCGGAGGCCATCTGGTCCGGCTTCACCGGCGCCTTCCTGGCCATCTTCTGGGCCTACGACGGCTGGTACCTCCTGAGCTTCAGCGGCGGCGAGATCCGCAACCCGCGGCGCAACATCCCCGTGGGCTTCATCCTCGGCATCCTGATCGTCATCGCGGTCTACATCGCCGCCAACCTCGCCTACATGGGCATCATGGAACTGGACCCGATGGCCAGGGTCACCGGCGAGCGCGGCGGGGTGGCCGCGGAGGTGGCCAGCACGCTCTACGGCAAGTTCGGCTTGATGATGGTCTCCATCGGCATCCTCGGCTCGACCTTCGGCGCCGTGAACGGCAACGTCCTCACCGGCCCGCGCCTGGCCTACGCCATGGCTCGCGATGGGCTGTTCGTGCGCCGGGTGGCGGAAGTGCATCCCCGCTTCCGCACCCCGGCGGCCGCGATTTTCCTGCAAAGCCTCATCGCCGCGGTTTACGTCTACGCCGGCACCTTCGACCAGCTCACCGACTCGGTGGTCTTCGCCGCCTGGATCTTTTACCTCCTCACCGTGCTCGCGTACTTCGTCCTGCGCCGGCGCCGGGAGGGGCCGCCGGGCGCGTTCCGATCGCCGGGCCACCCTTTCCTGCCGCTCATCTTCATCGCCTTCGCGGCCGTTTTTCTGGTTTACAACTTCTGGATGTCCGCCTCCAGCGTCGGCAAATTCCTTGCCAATCCAGGCGATGAGAAAGCCCGGGACGGCATTTATCCCATGATCACCACCTTGATCATCCTGGCCGGCCTGCCGGTTTACTGGATCTTCCAGCGCGGCCAGCCGAAGGAACCTGCAGCGTGAGCACCGGACCAGCCCCTTCCATGACGGCGGCGCCGTCGAGCCCGCCGGCGGCCCAGCGCCTCCTTTCGCTCGATGCCCTGCGCGGCTTCGACATGTTCTGGATCGTCGGCGCAGAAGAGATCGTCCACGCCATCCACAAGGTGAAGCAGGGGGGCTGGGCGGACGTCCTCGCCGGCCAGCTCACCCACAGTGACTGGGAGGGCGTGTCCTTTTACGACCTCATCTTCCCCCTCTTCGTCTTCATCGCCGGCGTGTCGCTGGTCATTTCCCTGGGGCGGATCATCGAGCAGTCCGGAAAGCTCGCGGCGGTGAAACGCGTGCTCTGGCGCGGCCTGCTGCTCTATCTCCTGGGAGTCCTGTACTACGGCGGCCTGGCCGGCGGCCTGGAGAAAGTCCGGCTCATGGGCGTCTTGCAGCGCATCGCCCTCTCCTACCTCTTCGCGGGGCTCCTCTTTTGCGCCTTCAGGCGGCGCGGCCTGATTGCCAGCTGCGTCGCCCTCCTCGCCGTCTACTGGGCCCTCATGACCTTCGTCCCGGTGCCGGGGGCCGTCGCCGGCAACTTTACCGAAGGGAAGAACCTGGCCAACTACATCGACAAGGTGTACCTCCCGTACCACAAGTGGGACGGCGACCACGATCCCGAGGGCCTTCTGAGCACCCTGCCGGCCATCGCCTCCTGCCTCCTGGGCGCCTTCGCCGGCCTCCTCCTCAAGAAGAAAGAAATTTCCGAGCAGAAAAAAACGCTGTGGCTCTTCGGCGCCGGCGCGGCGGGAGTCCTCCTCGGCCACCTCTGGGGCCTGCAGTTTCCGGTGGTGAAGAAGATCTGGACCTCCTCCTACGTTCTGGTGGCGGGCGGATACAGCTGCATCCTCCTCGCCCTCTTCCATCAAATCATCGGCATCTGGAAATTCGAGAGGTGGGCCCGGCCCTTCATCTGGATCGGCGTCAATCCGCTGGCCATTTACCTGGCCTACGACCTCCTCGACTTCCCGCAGCTCGCCAGGCGGCTGGTGGGAGATCCCGAGAAGATCGGCTCCGGGGCTTGGGGCGAGGTCCTGGTGACCGGCGTGGCGCTGGCCCTCACCTTCTTGTTCGTCCACTTCCTCTATCGCCGCAAGATCTTCCTGCGGTTCTAGGCCGTAGCCAAGCTGGCGCTGGGGACCGGAGCCGGGTTGGGCCCGTGGACAAACAAGGAGCTGGAGCTGAAGCTGCCCTGGCGGCCGTTCTCCGGCAGCCGCATCTCGTAGCGCACCGGCCGCTCGTGGTCGGCGAACTGGCGCCGGGGGTTGTAAACCTGGTTGAACTTCCAGATCATGCGGAGGAAGTTGGTCTGGCCCTTGGCGAGCAGCTTCATCGCTATGAAGAAGGTGTCTTTCAGGGCGGTGAAGCCCAGATGCTTGCGGTTGAGAATCTGCTGGGTCTCAACCAGCTCGCGGTAAAACCTGTCGAGGGGCAGTTTGGTGGGCAGCACCGCGTGCTGGACGTCGAAGAGCCGGTAGTCGCGGGTGGTGAACTGCCGCGACTCGGTGTGCCAGGTCTCGGTCCCGGGGTATGGCGTGTTGACCGTGAGGTGGACGATCTCAGGGACGGAGAGCGCCCACTCGCGCACCGTCGTGAAGCGGCGCTCATCCCAGCCGGGATCGGAGATGAGGTTCACCGCCACAAAGATTCCCAGCGAGCGGGCATACTCGAGGGCCTCGAAGTTCTTGCTGAGGGTGACCCGCTTGCGATGCCTCTTGAGGCCCTCTTCATCGATGGCCTCCAGCCCCATGAACATGTACTCGAGCCCGAGCTTCTTCCAGCGCTGGAAGACCTCCTTGTTGCGGAGGAGCACATCGCCGCGGGTCTCGAGATAAAAGCGCTTGCGGATCTTGCGCTTCTCCATCAAATCGGCAATGGCCATGCCGTGCTCGGGGTGGACGAAGGCCACATCGTCGACGATGAAGACGTGCGGCTCCGGGATGCGCTCCAGCTCGTCGACGGCCCGCTCCGGGCTGACCTTGCGGTAGCTGCGGTTGTAAAAGGTCCAGGCGCTGCAGAAGGAGCAGTCCCAGGGGCAGCCGCGGGCGAACTCGATGGAGGCGCAGGGATCCAGTTCGGCAATGAAGTACTTGCGGCGCCGGCGCATGAGATCGCGGGCCGGCTGGAGGCCATCCAGGCTCTTCAGCATCTCCGCCGGGGGGCCGGCCGCGGCGTTCCGGGTGACGATGCCCGGGAGCTGCTCGATGCCGTTCCTGCCGTTGGCCGCCTGCTCGAGGAGCCGCGGCGTGATGCCCTCGCCCTCGCCGCGGACCACGCAGTCGATGGCCCCCTCGGCGTGGTCCAGAAGCTCCTGAGCCGTGAACGAGGCGCTGTGACCGCCGGCGAAGATGAAGCACTCCGGTAGCAAGCGGCGGGTCTCCCTGGCAAGGTCGATGACCTCGGGGATGTTGGCCAGGTAATTGAGGGAGTAAGCGACCGCCTCCGGCCTCCACTCGGCGATCTCCCGGAGGTAGTCCTGGCGCTTGAAGATCTGCAGATCGAGCACCCTTACCTCATGGCCGGCGGCGAGAGCGGCGGCGGCCACCAGCTCGATGCCCAGAGGCTCCAGGCGGAGATAAATTTCGGAATACATCAGGCTGCTTGGATGGACAAACAATACTTTCATATTCCCTCCCAAGTTGCATGACTGATTCGGACTTTTTTTACCCTGGCCAAAAACAGTGACCATAAAAATCTCACACTTGAACTCTTAAAGTAAAGAAAAAAATCACCTCTTGATGGCGTCCTTTACTCCAGCGAGAATTCCAGTTTCAATCTGACGATGAAAAGGTATGCTTGAGTCCCCGAAATGGACAAAGGAGAAGGCTATGAGATATTACCGGATCTTGGCCTTGGGCTGCCTGGTTTTCCTCCCCGCCGCCTCGCCGTTGAATGCGAGAGGCCTCACCCCCGCCTCTTTGCGCGCCGAGTACCGCGTCAATCCCCTCGGTCTGGAGGTCCGGAATCCGCGCTTGAGCTGGACAGTCGAGTCGGACGAGCGCGGCGAGAAGCAAACCGCTTACCGGGTGCTCGCCGCCGGCAGCCCCGAGGCTCTCCAGGGCGATCGCGGGGACCTGTGGGACTCCGGCAAGGTGGGGAGCGATGAGACCGCCCGCATCGTCTACGCCGGCAAGCCGCTCCGCTCCGGCACCCGCTGCTGGTGGAAGGTGATGGTCTGGAGCGTGGATGGGAAGCCCTCTAACTGGAGCGAGCCGGCCCTGTGGTCGATGGGGCTCCTCGATCCTTCCGACTGGAAAGCCCGGTGGATCGGCCACGACCGGCCTCTCGAACTGGCCAAGCATGCCGCCGGCTCCGAGGCTATAACGAAAGCCCAGTGGATCTGGTTTCCAGAAGGCAATCCGGCGGCGAGCGCCCCCATCGGCGCCCGATATTTCCGGCGCGCTGTGGAGATCCCGAGAGAGCGCCCCTTCCGCAAGGCAACGCTCGACGTGGCGGCGGACAACGAGGCGACCATCTTCATAAACGGCGCCAAGGTCGGCCAGGCGAACAGTTTCTCCTCGGCCAGGTCCTTCGAGGTCACCGGGCACTTGCGCGGAGGCTCCAACCTCATCGCCGCCGTGGTGAAAAACGCCGGCGACAGCCCCAATCCAGCGGGATTGCTGGCCGCCTTGCAGGTCGAGCTCGAGGCGGGCGAACCGCTCATCGTCGCCACCGACTCGAGCTGGCTCTCGACCGACCAAGAGCGGAAGGGATGGGAGAGCCCGGCCCAGGAGGCCACCGGCTGGGTGGCCGCCAAGGCGGTCGGCTCGAACGGCATTCCGCCCTGGGGGCGCGTCGCCGTCCAGGCGCTGCGGCTGCCGCCGCCCCGCTATCTGCGCCGCGGCTTCAAGCTCACGAAGCCCATCCGCCGGGCGACGTTGTATGCCTCGGCGCTCGGGCTCTACGAGATCCGCCTCAACGGCCAGCGCGCCGGCAACGACTACTTCACCCCCGGCTGGACCGACTACGACCAGCGCGTCTATTACCAGACCTACGACGTCACCCCCCTCGTCAAGAATGGCGACAACGCCATCGGCGGCGTGATCGCCGACGGCTGGTACGCCGGCTACGTCGGCTT
>JACQVS010000068.1 GCA_016209605.1 Planctomycetota bacterium | reverse complement strand
GACGAATTTCGTCTTCGAAATTCGTCGCCGCGATAATTTTTTTATGTTAAGTTTTTATCAATGAGCCCTGACCATTTTCCCCCTTCCTCCGCCCGCATCCTCGATGCCAACCTCAACCGCGCCGCCGAAGGGCTGCGGGTGGTCGAGGACCTCTGCCGCTTCCACTTCAACCTCAAGGGCCCCGCGCTGGAGCTGAAGGAGCTGCGCCATGCCCTCCTCGGTCTCTTCTTCCCCGATCCGGCGCGCCGCGAGGAGTGGACCCGGTTCCGGGACAGCGAAGGGGATCCGGGACGCGATCCGGGATGGGGCCAGCCTTCCCCGCCGGCCGCTCCCCGCCCCACCTCCGCCGCGGCCGGCTCGCCGGACGCCGGAGCCCTGGCGGTCGCGGTCAAGAACCTCGAGCGCGTCAAGGAGGCGCTGCGCACCCTCGAAGAGGTCTGCCGGCCCTGGGACGACGTCAAGGCGAAAGCGGTTGAGGACTTGCGCTACCGGCTCTATTCCATCGAAAAGGGCTTCCTCCACCTGGCCGCGCCCCGGGGCGGCTCGAAATCGAGCCTGGCATCGGCGCATCTCTACCTCCTCTTCACCCGAGCGCTGCTCCTGGCTCCCATGGAGGAAATCCTCGAGGCCGCCATTGCCGGCGGCGCCGGCGCCGTGCAAATGCGGGAGAAGGACCTCGCCGACCGGGAGCGCCTGGCCCTCGGCCAGCGTCTTCGGGAGATCACCGCCCGGGCCGGCATCCCGCTCATCGTCAACGACCGGCCGGACCTCGCCCTGCTCATCCATGCCGATGGGGTCCATCTCGGCCCTGATGACTTGCCCGTCGCCGCCGCCCGGCAGCTGGTGGGAGAGTCGAAACTCCTCGGCGTCTCCACCCACTCCCTCGAGCAGGCCCGCCAGGCGGTCCGCGAGGGGGCGGACTATATCGGCATCGGCCCCGTCTTCCCCACCGCCACCAAGGACGCCGGACCTTGCCTGGGCCTCCAGGGCTTTCGAGAAATCCACCGCCAGGTGGACCTCCCCGCCTTCGCCATCGGCGGCGTGTCGCCCGACAACATCGCCCAGCTCGTCGAAGCGGGGGCCGAGCGGGTGGCGGTCTCCTCGGCGATCCTCCAGGCCAAGAGCGGATCGGAGGCCCGCGCCATCGCGGCGGCGATTTCGGCCGCCCTTGGACGGTGAATGCCAACGGCTGCAAGCCGGAAGAAAGCCGGAAGGTTATTCCTGGCAGAACGGCATGCCGCAGTAGCCGATCTCCTCCGCCGCCATTGGCTGGTTCTCCCGACTGCGGTCTCGGTACACCGTGACCCCTTTCAGGCCCTGGCGATAGGCTTCGAGGTACATGGCGCGCACTTCCTCGCGGCTGGCCCCCGATGGGAGGTTGATGGTTTTCGAGATGCTGGCATCGCAGTGCCGCTGAAAGGCCGCCTGCATGCGGAGGTGCCAGATGGGGGCGAGGTCGCGGGCGCAGACGAAGACCCGCCGCGTCTCGGCTGGAATGGCGGTGATGCCGGCGATCGATCCCTCCCGGGCGATCCGCTCCATCAGCTCCGGCGAGTAGAAGCCTTGCTCCCGGGCCGCCCGCAGAAAATGCTTGTTGACCTCGAGCAGCCGCTGGCCATCGAGGATGTGGCGATGGAAAACCAGGGCATACACCGGCTCGATGCCCGGCGAGCAGTCGGCGAGGATGCTGATCGTTCCGGTGGGCGCAACGGTGGTCACGGCGGCGTTGCGCATGGGGCGATGTTTCTCGACCTCCCAGCGGCTGCCTTTCCAGTTGGGGAAGACGCCCCGCTCCCCGGCCAGCGCCTCGGAAGCCCGGTGGGCGGCGTCATCGAGCCGGGTCATGACCTGCTCGCCGAATTCGATCGCAGCGGAGGAGTTATAAGGAATCTGGAGAAGGAACAAGGTGTCCGCCAGGCCCATGAGGCCGAGGCCGATCTTGCGGTTGGCCCGCGAAATGGCGTCGGTGGCGGCGACGGGCGAGCGGCTGATCTCGACGACGTTGTCCAGGAAGCGGATCGCCTGCTCGACCGTTTGGTCGAAGGCCTGCCAATCCAGCGCGCCGCCTGAACCGCCGCCCAGCGCGAAGCGGCTGAGATTGATGCTCCCCAGATTGCACGATTCGAAGGGGAGGAGGGGCTGCTCCCCGCAGGGATTGGTGGCCTCGAGGCGCCCCATCTGGGGCGTCGGGTTGTCGGCGTTCAAGCGGTCGAGGAAGAGAAGGCCCGGCTCGCCGGTCTGCCAGGTCTCATCGACGATCCTTTCATAGACTTCCCCCACGGTCCAGGTCCGCCCTTCGCGCCGGAGCGGCGACCACTCGCCGGTGCGGGGATTGCGCACCTGGTGCGCCTTGTCCGGCTGGCTCACGATGTCGTCCATGAAGGCATCGGTCACCGAGATGGAGAGGTTGAAGTTGGTCAGCTCGGCGAGGTTCCTCTTGGAGGAAATGAACTCGAGAATGTCCGGATGGTCGACCCGCAGAATGCCCATGTTGGCGCCGCGGCGGAAGGCTCCCTGCTGGATGGCGTTGCTCGCCTGGGAGAAGACGCGCATGAACGAGATGGGGCCGGAGCTCTGGCCGCCGCTCGTCTTGACGCGGTCCCCCATGGGGCGCAGGCGGCTGAAGTCGAATCCGGTCCCGCCCCCGCATTTCTGGATCAAGGCGGTGTGCTTGATGGCCTCGAAGATGCCTTCAATGGAGTCCTCCACCGGCAGGACGAAGCACGCGCTCAGCATCCCGAGCTCCCGCCCCGCGTTCATCAGGGTTGGCGAGTTGGGAAGGAAGATCCGCTCGAGCATGAGGCGGTAAAAGACCTCCGCCCATCGGCGCGCCTTCTCCTCGCTCCCCTCCCGAAAGAGCAGCTCCGCGCCGGCGACCGCGCCGGCGACGCGCGCCAGCAGGTCTTCTGGAGCCTCGCACACCGCCCCCCGCTCGTCCTTCATCAGGTAACGGGATTCGAAGACCTTGCGGGCGTTGGCGGTCCATTCCCCCGGCTGGGGCGGTCGCGTGAAGAGAGGCAAAGAAGGGGGCATGGGCAAGGCTCCAGCGGAGAGGATCACCGGTTCACCAGGCGGCGTAGCCCTCCGACCACCAGGTGGAGCACGATCAAATGGGCGTTTTCGGCGATCTCCATGTCGGGAACCTCGTAGTGGATGCTCAGGTCCACCAGCCCTTTCAACTTGCCGCCATTGAATCCGGTGAGGCCGACGGTATAGATGCCGTTCTGGCGCGCCCACTCCATGGCCTTGAGGACGTTGGGGCTGTTTCCCGAGCCGCTGATGCCGATGGCGATGTCCCCCGCCTCGGCATGGGTCGCCAGCTGCTCGCGGAAGATGGATTCATAGCCGCAGTCGTTCCCGAGGGCGGAGATGAACGGCACCGAATCGGTGAGGCTGAGGACGCGCAGCCGCTTTTGGCCGTTCAAGTCCTTCAAAATGCCTTTGGCCAGGTCTTCGGCGAAATGCGAGGCGCAGGCCGCCGAGCCGCCGTTGCCGAAAAGAAATACCCGCTTCCTGCGCTCGTACGCTTCGTAGAGCTTTTCGATCAACCGGCCGACGGCGGCGTAATCCGTCCTGGCCAGCACTTCTTGCGTTTTACGGACATGCTCCTCCATGCCCTGGCGGAGCTGGGTCGCGGGCGATGTCAACATGTGTCATCCTTCCTGTTGGCCTGGTCTCTGCATTATAGTTATTTTCGCGTCTTCCCATCCGGAATCAAAAGGAAAACGCCCGGTCCCGGTAGGTGTAGGAGTTCAGGAGAGGGGAGAAGGGGGTCCAGGGAAACGAAATCCCCCCGGGAGCCCGAATCAGGCTCCCGGGGGGGCATTTAAAAGACCCAACCCGATAGGGGGAATTGATGGGGAATTCTCGGGTCGGGTCGAAGGATCTGGTTGTCAAATCATACCAAGTGCTGCTCTGCCCTCCCTGATCACCCCACTCCCAGGCAATCAATAGAATCAATTGCTAATGGGGTGATGACTTCAAATGGGGTTTGGGCCGCGATCAAAAATTACATTTAAAAGTTGAATGGGATATCCGATTATAAATAAAACAAGGTTCGGATAGGATTTAAGGTATTTCAGCCTAAGTTTGTATTATGATAGGTATTTGTTCGGGTGTCAACCCTCAAAATTAAAAAGTTTTAATACCCTCTGGAGAGAGGAAAGTTTGGATGTTGCTCCGGATTCCATTTCGCTTCCATATCCCGTTTCTGGCCGCCCTCGGCTTCACCGCCGCCGGCCTCCTTTCCTGCTGCGACCATCCCGTCCAGGGCCCGGCTCAGACGCCGGCGCCGTCGTCGCCGCCTCAACCCGCGGCCGCGGCGACGAATACCTCCGGCCCGTCCAAACCGGCCTCTCCGGTTTTGAAGGAGCTGGAAGCCAGGCTGCGAGTGCCGGCGGCTTCTCCTTCGGGGACCAGCCCGGCAACTCCTGGCCAAAGTCAAGCCGGCCCGGCTCCCCCGGCAGCGGCCGAGGAGGCCCCGTCCCCTCTCAGCGACCTCGAACGGGAGAAGTTCCTTGCCGAAATCGACCAGACGGTGCAGGCCTGGGTGAAAGCGCTGGATGGAGAAAAAACCGAGGAGGTCGCCAGGATCGCCGTCACCGGAGAGGATTTGAAGGCCCTGGTTTCGGAGGCCCACGAGCGCATCTTGTCGAGAGCTCTGCTTTCCAAAAATCAGCATCTCCTGGAAAAGTTGCAGGAGGCCGCCAGAGGCCAGGAGATCCAGCTCGTCAAGTGGGCCCCTGGATCCCTGACCCGCTCCAAGATCCCTTATTTCAAGAGCCCGGTGCCCCATCTGGCCGCCGGCACGGTCGAACTGTCCCTGGGAGCGACCTCGCTGATTCTCGAGATCCGCAAGCTGGTGAAAACCGGCGGCGGCTGGAAAGCCCTGGAGCTGGCGGTGAAAGGGTGATGCGAGGGTGACAGCCTGGATCCTATTATTTTCCCGCCTGGCCGCCTAGCCGTGCGGCTTCAGCGCCCGCCACAGGATCAAGCCGCCGGCCAGCAGCACAACTTCCTGCTGCAGCCCCCGCGGGTGGGGGAAAAAAGGGAGCAGGAAAGTCTCCAGAAGATAAAAAAGCAGGGTGAGCAGCAGGAATTGGACTCCTCGCCACCCCAAGTTTGGCCAACGGAAAGACGACGGCCGTGAAGCCTCCCGGCGGCGGGCCCGGCCCGCTCTGGCCGGCAGGTTGTAAAACCAGCCCAGCCCTGGCATGCGGAAGCGAGGCTCCAGGAGGTCCAGCAGCAGGAGGCCCGCAAGAAGGTTCATGAAAAGCAGGATCCCCAGCTCGAATCCCAGCACCGGGCCCAGGAACGGCAATGCCTTCTGCCAGAACACCAGCAAGGCGGCATCGCTGGACCAGACGGCGACAATGAAAAAGCCCGCGAGCCAGGTCGAGAAAGCCGATCTCATAGATGGCTATTTTACGGGCCGGTCCGATAGATGGAACCGTTCCCGTTGCCAGCCCCGGGGACTCCCGGTACAACCGCTTTTTGAGGGGGGGCCGAAGACTGCGGGCAAAAAAAAAGAGCGTCTCAGAGGAGTTAAGACGCCCTTAGAAAAGAAGTGAAGAGAAAAATGAAGAAAAGTCTTGAGCAATCAACTTAGCGCTGCCACCGATTTTATCGGAGCAAGTTAATCATAAAAAATCACAATTTTCACAGATCTTCATTGCGCTAAGTTCATTGGAATATAACCAGCCGCCCGAACCTTGTCAACAATTCTTTTAAAAATTTTCAACATATTTTCAACATTTTCATAAACCTTTCAAATGGTTTAATTTAAAAGGGTTAAAAAGGGTGCGATCAGGCGTTATAAACCAGATCGCTGCACAGGGGGGTGATTTTTGCAAGGGAGATCCCCTCGTAAAGGGCGACGCGCTGAAAGGCCTCCTGGCGGTAACCTTCAAGAAATTGCCAGTCCACCAGCGGCGCCACCAGGCGCACCAGCGCTTGCTCCTTGGCCACCAGCTGGCGCGCCAGGTCGATCTTGTCGCGCTCGCCGTAAAGGCGCGCCAGGGTGAGGAGGATCGCCCGCGTGACCAGGACCCGCTGCGCCGCCTGCGCCCCCGCCAGGGCGTTTTGCAGGACTTCCACCGCCCGGAGGAAGTTCTTGCCGCGGTTGGAGAGGACGCTCTCGACCACTCCCAGGAGATGGAGGGAGTCATCCCTCAGATCCTGATCGGCCAGGGAGCGGGCCTTCTCAAGGCACTCCTTCCCCAGGGCCAGCGCCGCCTGATAATCCTTGCGGCGGATGCAGTCCCAGCCGCGCTCCAGGCTCAAACGGCCGAGCTCTCTCGGCAAATCCAGCTTTTCGAACATCGCCCCGGCCTGCTCCAGGAGGCGCCGTCCGGTGTGCCCGTGGCCGAATTCCAGCGCCAGGACGCCCCGGAGGCGGCAAGCCTCGCCGCGCCAGCGCGGCCAGCCTACCTGGTCGGCCAGCGCGGCCAGGGACTGGGTCATGGCGAGAGCGAGGTCCCGCCGCCCCACCTCCCTCAAGTACTCGGCCAGGGAAAAGAGCGCCAGCTGCTTGCCGGGCAGGTTTTCCAGCTCGAGGAAAATTCGCAGGCTGCGCAGCAGATAATCGAACGACTTCTTGAGATTTCCCTGGATCCTCAGGATGTTCCCCACTTCCATGTACGCGTTTCCCAGAAGGTTTTTTTCCGGCGCCGGGCCGAGGCACTCGAGGCTCTTTTCAAAGCACTTCAGCGCCTGCGAACGATCCCCGCACAAGCGATGCCAGCGGCCCAGCTTCTGGAGAACCAGGCACATGGCCAGGGGATTGCGCAAGACCTCAGGAGACTGCATCAGCTGCCGGTAAATCCGGCTGGCCTCCTCGGTCGCCCCGGAGTCGAGGAGCAGATCGGCCAGGCGGCGTGAAACCGCCGGATCCGTGGTTCCCTTCTTGACCCGCCGGCGCAGATCCTCCAGCTCGGCGGCCCGCTCTTCTCGGGTGGAATAATGGGGAGGCAAAACGAAGCAAGCGGCCGCTCGGCCCTCATCCGCCTCCTCGAGGCCGACATGGATTTCCAGGTTTTCCAGGCCGCCCTCGAATTGGAGGAGCTGGAACTGCAAATGAAAGATCGACGCGTGCAGCTCCCGGGTGGAGCCTTCAAAGCCGAGCTCCACCAGCATGTCGCGCCCGGCCAGGAGGTGCTCCAGGGCCTCGGCGAAGCGCCCACGCCCTCTCTGCATGCGCCCCAGGAGGACCCGCAGCCGGGCTTCCAGGTACCGGCTCCCGGCCGCATTGCGGGCCAGCTCGAGGCCCAGCTCCAGGTGCGATCGCGCCCCTTCCTCATCCCCGCCCAGCAGACGGAGGTGGCTCAAGTGCTCGGCCGATTTGATCTGCCCCAGGACATCCCCTTTTTCCGCCGACCGCCGGAAGACCTGCTCTTCAAACCGCAGAGCCTCCACATACTCGCCGCGGCGGTATCTCACCTCCTCGGCAATTCTGTGGATTTCGAGGTAATCCTGGTCCTCCGGGACGCTGGCCCGGGAGAGCAGATCGAAGCTCTTCGAAAGATACCGGTCGCTCCCCGAGAGGTCCCCCTTCTCCAGGAAGAGCCGTGCCAGCTGGGCGTAAATTTTCAGCTTCTCGAGGCTGCCCTCCGCCCCTTCCAGGTGCTGGAGCCCTTCCACGAAGGCTTTGACCGCCTGGTCAGCGGCGCCGGTGCGCTGGCGCAGGCTCCCGATCCAGCGGCAATACCTCGCCCGCTCTTCCGCGCCCAGCCGCGTTGCTCCTGAAGACAGGACCGTCCGGTAAATTTCAACGGCCTCCGGCAGCCGGCCGGACGCTTCCAGGAGCCGGGCCTGGCGGTGGGCCAGAGCCAGCCAACCTTCCGGATCTTCCTTCTCCTGACGTCCCATCAGCTCGCCGCGAATTTCGATGGCGCGAGCGAACCAGAATCGCCTCTCGCAGGCGGCCGCGGCCTGCTCGCCCGCCGCCAGCAGCTCGGGAAGCGAGACCTCTTCCTTCAGGTGATGATAGATTTCGCAGGGACTGGCCGCTGGAAAACCGCCGGCCTTGTCCTCCTCGAATAGCCGGCGCCCCAAGCGGCCGTGGAGATGCTGGCGCTCTTCCGGCGGCTTGAGCCCACGAACCGCTGCCGCGACCGGCGAGCCGCTGATTTTCCAGGCCCCCTGCCCCTCCCCGGAACGCTCCGCCAGCAGCCAGCCTTGTTTTTCAAGGTGTGCGCAGGCCTCCTCCAGCTCCGGAGGCGTGCCGGTGAGCCCTCTCTCCGCCGCCAACTCCAGGGCCGCGGGGAGCAAGAACTCGAGTTCGGCGGCCGGAACCGGCCGGTCTATCCAGGCCAGCAGATCGACGATGGCTTTTTCCAGGGCTCCCAGGCATTGGTATTTTCTTCCAACCAGTCCGGGCTGGCTGGCAAACCCCTGGAAGCCTTCCAGTCCGAAATCCTTGCCGGCCTCCCGGCCGGGCTCGCCGCGGGTGGCTCTCGCGGCACCGGGCGGGCCGGCGACCTGGTTGAGCACCCAATGAACCAGCAGCGGACTGCCGGCGGTTTTTTGAAGGAGCAGCTCCCGCTGGGAAAGCGGCAAACTCTCCAGCCCCCTGCGCTTGCACTCCTCCAGCAGATCCTCCCGGGAATACCCCCGGGCTTCCACCTCGAAAGCCACGTGCTTTTCTAGAAAGAGCTCTTCGATCTCCGGGCCGCCGGAGTCCTCTTCCTGGGGACGAGCCGTCAAAAGGATGAGCAGGCGAGGCGGTGCGGGCTCCCGGCGGCGGCGCTTCGCCGCGCGCAGGCAGGTGGCCAGCACCTCACCGGACAGTTCGTCCAGCCACTGGGCATCCTCCACTGCCATCACCAGAGGGGAGGATCGGGCGAGGGAAAGGAAAATCTCCGCCGCCGCATCCACGAGCCGGGAGCGGTCGATCTCCGGGGTGAGGTCCGGAAGGACCGGGAGGCCTTCCCTGCTGAACCGGTCCGGCAGCAGCTCCGCCAGTAACCATCGCTCCCGCGGCGTGAACTGGCCGCCCCTTTCCGGGAAGCCCGGGACGGCCTTGCCCCCGGGAGAGGGGGGACTGGTGGGGGCAAAGTGGGCTCGAAGCAGCTCCACCACCGCTCCCAGCGGCTCGCGCAGCTGGGCCCGAGAGCGGCCGCAAAGAATCTGAATTCCCAGCGTCCGGCACAGCGGCTGGAGAGCCTGGATGAGCAGTGACTTTCCAGCCCCGGCTTCTCCCCAGATCACGCCCACGCAACCCGGGAAAACGCCCTGGTCCGGACTCACTCCCCCGCTCGAGCCGGGCTTGCCGGCGGGGAAAGAGGCGGCGGTTTTTTTTATCCACCCGCGGATCCCCTCGAGGAGGAGATGCAAATCGCGCTTGGCGACCAGGGGCGCGGAATATCGGTCCCCCGAATCGCTCGGGTGATTTTTTGGAGCTCCGGCGCCGCCGAGGCTTGAGGTCAATGGAGGTTGTGGATTCATGGAAAGAGCAACCTGAAGACATCCAAAGATACAACAGCATCCATATCCCTCCCAGCGCTGCGCAAAGTTAAGTCTGAATTTGAAGAACCAACTTCCTTTAAATTGGCCGGCTTTTGGCAAACGAGCGATCCTGGGTTAGATTTCTCCGGAGACCATCTCTCATTCCCCGGCGGAGAGGCGTTTCACCTGATTGAGGCCATTTGGAGAAAGGGAACCATCAACCTTGGCAGTCAAACTTACCGATAACGCCGAAAAGATCCTGCTGATTGCTGGGAAAGAAGCGGAGCGGCGGCTCCATGAATTTATCGGCACCGAGCATATCCTCTATGGCATCATGTCGCAGAAAGACAGTCTGCTGTTCCAGGTGCTCAGCCATTCGAACATCGATCCGGACAGCCTGCTGCGGCAGGTGATCCAGGCGCTGGAGCAGATCGAGGGGCGCTCCAAGCTGGAGGCGATTCCCTTCACCCCTCACGCCAAGAGGTGCCTCGAGCTGGCCGGCGATGAAGCCGTCCGGCACGGCCACTTCTTCATCGGCACCGAGCACCTGCTCCTTGGCCTGCTCAAGGAGGAGGAGGGGAACGCCAACCGCATCTTCATGGAGCTCGACTGCTCGCCAGCGGGGGTGGTTCAAGCGCTCGAAAACATGCTGAAAGGCGGCGGCGGCGGGGGCAGTCCGGAGGAGGAGTCGGGCGAGCAGAAATTCAACTACATCCCCTCCCCCAAGGCCAGCCTGAGCGTCCTGGAGGCTTTCAGCATCGACCTGACCGAGCAGGCCCGCTTGAACAAGCTGGGGCCGGTGATCGGCCGGCACAAGGAGATCCAGAGGATCATCCAGATCCTCAGCCGCAAAACCAAGAACAATCCCGTCGTCCTCGGCGAGCCGGGGGTTGGCAAGACCGCCATCGTGGAGGGCCTGGCGCAGCGCATCAGCAACCGGGAGGTTCCCGACCTCCTGCTCAACCGGAAGATCATCAGCCTGGACCTGGCGGCCGTCCTGGCCGGCACCAAGTACCGCGGCGAGTTTGAAAAGCGCCTCAAATCGATCATCAAGGAAGTTATGGACGTGAAGAACATCATCCTGTTCATCGATGAGCTACACATCATCATGGGCGCGGGCGCCTCGGAAAGCTCCCTCGATGCATCGAACATATTCAAGCCGGCGCTGTCGCGCGGCGAGATCCAGTGCATCGGCGCCACCACCCTCGACGAGTACCGCAAGCACGTCGAGAAGGACGGCGCCATGGAGAGGCGCTTCCAGCCTCTCATCATCGATCCGCCATCTCAGGAGGAGACGATTGACATCCTCGTCGGGCTGCGCGACAGCTTCGAAGCGCACCACCGCATCCGCATCACCGATGAAGCCATCCGGGCGGCAGTCGAGCTTTCCTCCCGGTACATTTCGGGAAGATTCCTGCCGGACAAGGCCATCGATGTCATCGACGAGGCCTGCTCCCGCGAGCGCATCTCGCGATGCACCAAGCCGCCGGACCTCACCCAGATCGAGGAGGAGATCAAGCGCTGCGAGCAAGCCAAGGACGAAGCGGTGCACGGCCAGGACTATGAGCTGGCGGCGCGGCTGCGCGACCGCGTCGAGAAGCTCAAGCAGAAGAAAGAGGACATGCTGCTGTCCTGGAAGCGCAGCACCAAGGAAATGGACGGCAAGATCGATGCCGGCAGCATCTCCGAAACCATCTCCCTGATGACCGGAGTCCCGATCGCCGATCTGAAGGAGGGCGAGCTGGCCCGCCTGGTGAACATGGAAAAGATCCTCGCCGAGTCGGTGATCAATCAGGAGGAGGCCATCGGGGTGATCTCCAGCGCCATCCGCCGTTCCCGCGCCGGCCTCAAGGACCCCAACCGGCCGCTGGGCTCCTTCATCTTCCTGGGACCCACCGGCGTCGGCAAGACCCTGCTTGCCAAGGAAGTGGCCCGGTTCCTCTTCGGCAGTGAGGACGCTTTGATCTCGATCGACATGTCGGAGTTCATGGAGAAGCACAACCTCTCCCGGCTGGTCGGCTCTCCCCCGGGCTATGTCGGCTACGAGGAGGGCGGCCAGCTCACCGAAAAGATCCGGCGCAAGCCTTACTCGGTGGTGCTGCTCGATGAGATCGAAAAAGCCCATCCGGACTTCGCCAACATGCTCCTCCAGATCCTGGAAGAAGGCCGGCTGACCGACAACTACGGGCGGATGATCGATTTCAAGAACACCATCATCTTCATGACCTCAAACCTCGGCTCCCGCGGCACCGCCGCCGAGTCCAACCTGGGCTTCAAGAGCAAGACCTCCCGGGACGAGGACGCGGCGCATGCCAAGGCCATTCGCGAAGAGCTGGAGCACCATTTCCGCCCGGAGTTTCTCAACCGCCTGGACGCCGTCGTCATCTTCAACGCCCTTGACAATGCCGCGGTGAAGAAGATCTTCAACCTCGAGCTGCAGAAGGTCACCGGGCGCCTGCTGCGCAGCCACATTTCCATCGAGGTCTCCCCGGAAGCGGCCGACCAGCTCATCCAGCTAGGCTTCAGCCAGCGTCAAGGAGCGCGGGGCCTCCGCCGCATCATCGAAGAGCGCATCGAAAATCCCCTCTCCGAGATGATCCTCCTCAAGCAGATCTCCCCGGGCGATCTGGCCCGCATCGAGCTGGAGAAGAAGGAAATCAAGATCCGCGCCCTGGCCCCCTCGCCGGTGGTCGAACACCGGGGATAGATGCAAAATCGGGGACGTTGCCAATTTTGCTTTTTTCTAGGCCTATCCGTGCGGCGCCAAAGCGGCATATCCAAATACCATGGTTAATCCCAAGAAGAGAAAAGCTGGCGCGTCCAGGCCGGGCCAGGCGAAGAGATAGGCGGCCTGGTGCCAGCGCGAGATTCCAGGTCTCCAGGCGCTTCGCCAGGTCAGCCATTTGCAAGCGGCGAAAACAGCCACCGCCAGAAGCCACCTCAACGCCCAGCGTGGCCAGGCCGAGGGCGTCAATCCAAAGACCAGCCCAGGTAATAAAACGGCTGGTAACCAATTGATCCAGCTATGGGTATCCAAATAATAATTCTTGCTCATGCCAATTACAAAACCGCGGTTCTCCAGCGCGATTAACTCGGTGGATAGATGTTCGCTCCGGATTCAGGCCTTGGCAGTCAGCCCCGTGGCGGTGTGAAAATCCTGGCCTCTATGGTATCATCGCCATTATGTACGACTGTCCCAACTGCGGCGAGCCGATCGATGAGGAGGCGGTTTTCTGCCCGCACTGCGGGAGCGACGCCGAGACCGGCTGGAAGCCCGATGCGGACTACTACGGCCTGGAACTTCCTGAAGACGACGAAATCGAGCTGGATCGGACGCTTCCGCCCACCGAGGACTGGAAGTACCGCGCCCGATTCATGTTCAGCCCGGCGCTCATCGTCCTCTGCTTCATCCTCTTCGTCAGCGTCGGCTACAATTACTACGGGCGGGGCGTCCTGGTCCCCTCCATCTACCTCATGATCATGACCCTGCTGGGCCTGCGGGGGCTGCATAAACCCTCTTAGCGCCCGCGCCGGGAAGCCTGAGGGGAGACGGAGGCGGCCGCCTCATCTCCTGCCAGGCCGGAGGCCGGGGACCTCGTGGCAGGCGTTGTGGAAGAGCCGCAGGGTGAGTGGCGCCAGCTCCACGCCGCCCTGCCGGCGGGCGGGCAGGGTGGTGTACAGGGCGCGCTGATAGAACTTTTCCAGGAACTTCTCCTCCTCCCGGGCGATGGCCTCGAGGGAGAAGCGCGGGCGCTCCCGCAAGCCGGCGATCTGCGAGGGGGGGGGCGGCGGCAGGCTTCCCTGAACCGCGCTGCCGGTTTTCTGGAAATGGCGCAAGAAGATCCTCTGACCGAAGCGCCGGAAATGGAGAAAGGTGTGATGCGTCGAGACCGCGCCGGCCCAGGGATAGCCGCTCAAGGCGTAAGCGGCGGCTGCCCGGTTGACTTCCTGGTCGATGCGCCGGCGCTCCTCCGGGGTGCGGTCGCCTCCCTTCTGCTTGAACATCAAGTACAGCCCCAGGTCATCCCCTTCTGCCTGATAGATCTTCTCCACCCCGTAAGCCTCCGGATTTTGGGCGATGTGCGACCCCGGCTGCAGCCCGAACTCGCCGACGATGAAGAGATCGACCGCCTCGCGCTCCGATCCGATCCAGCGCACCGTCTCCAGGGCCTCCTCCAGGATTTCGCCGGGATGGCCGGCGAAGGCCATCCACTCGGTGGCGACGCCGGCCCGGTGGAAGGAGCGACTGACCTCCGCCAGCGTGTCTCGAGTCACGCCTTTACGCATGAGCTCGAGCATGCGGTCCGAGCCGCTCTCGACGCCGAAAGCCGCCGAGCGCAGGCCCGAGCGGTAAAGCAACTCGCAGCGCTCGGGCGTGAAGTACTTCTCGATCTTCAAGTCGCAGGACCAGCGGATCTTCAAGCCCTGGTCGATGAGCGCCTGGGCCAGGCGCGTCGAGTAAGCCGGCGCCAGCACGTCGCAGGAAATGTAAAAATGGCGCACGCCGTGGCGCCGCGACAGCTTGGCCAGGTCGGAGGCCGCTTTGGGCGGATCGACCTCGCGGTAGCTCGCGGTCGCCGTCTCGCTGAGGCCGTAGTAGCAGAAGGAGCACTTGTCCCAGTAGCAGCCGCGCGTCGGGGCATAGAGGAGGATGCGGCTGGGGGCCAGGTAGCGGTCCAGATCCAGATCGGAGTAGTCCGGCGCGGCGGCGGCGCGCAGGTCCAGGGTGCGGCGCGGCCCCAGCACCGGCTCGCCGGTGCGCGGATCCTGCAGCAGGAGGTTGGGGACTTCCTTGAGGACGTCGAAATCCTCCCCGAAAGCCTCCGTACCTTTCAAGGCCGGCAGCCGGTGAAAGAGCTGTGCCAGCGTTTCCTCCCCTTCGAAGAGGCCGATCGCATCGGCGTATTCCAGGAGGCGGCTTTTGTCCTCGTCCTCGAGATGGATGGCGATCTGGTGCAGGCAGGGGCCGCCCAGGGCGATGAAGCACCACGGCGCCCGCGGCTCGAGGAAGCGGCACAGGTACAGGGCCTCGGCGATCTGGCTGGGGAAGACCACCGAGATGCCGATGAAGTCGACCTCTTCCAGGTCGACGTCGATGGCCCTCCGCTCCAGCGCCTCCCAGTCGCCGGGGGGATCGAAAACCTCCCTGTAAAATGTCTCGAGCGGGCTCCGATCGAGCTCGAAATACCTCTCGAAGAGTTCGAAGCCCCAGGGCACGAACCGATGGTTGGCGCGGTTGAAGTCGAAAACGTAGGGATAATGGGCGGCGCTCAACACCTCGAAGAACGCCTCGACCCGCCGCCGCGCCAGCGAGTAAGCCGCCGGGTCATAAAACAGCTCGCTCGACTGGAATACCGAGAGCGGCCGCGGAGCGGCCGCCAGGAGGTCCTCGATCTTGGGGCGAGCTTCGCAGACCAGGCGGTATTCCATCTGCTCTTCAAAAGTCAGCTCCTCGGCGCGGTTGAGCCCGAGGAAGCGGAGGCCGACCTCGCGGGCCAGATCCTCGAGGGTCTCCTTCCTGAAAAGGTAGTGCGCCGCCTCGAGGTTCAGGTCGATGACTCGGGCATCCAGCCCCTTCGAGCGGAGGTGCCCCTTCAAGGTGGGCAGGCTCAAGTAAGGCTGCGTCGGGTCTGCGAAAGGAGGATGGATGAGGAGGCGCTCCACGGCATCCTCTCAATAGGAAAAAGCGATCCCCAGGACCGGCCCGCTCATGCGGATCTGCTCCAGGTCCTGCTCGCTATTATTGATAAATTCGCCGTGCTCCCGCGAGCGCAGGGAGAAGTCAAAGAACTTGTAAGCCAGGATGATATCGAAATGGGGAGTCACCTCGTACCGGGCCTTGAGGGCGAGGTCGATGTAGCGCTGGTCAAAGTAATTGCCCGTCCCCCGGCCGGCCCCTCCGACCAGGCCGAACCAGGCCTCGAGCGAGAGGTCCAGGCGGTCCCAGAACCGCTTCCCCAGGCCGATCCCCCCCAGGGAGAAGATCCCCAGGAGATGCTCCGTGGCCGTCACCGTCTGGGCGCTGACCAGCGGATCGATGGAGTTGTCGTACTGCACCACCGATCCTCCCAGCCCGAGCCAGAGGTCGATCCCGAACTTTTCCTCTTCGAGGATGTCCCGCCGGTAGGCCAGGCGGTAATGGTCGAGGTTGAACTCGCTGTCGAGGCGGTCGTCCTTGGCGAAGGCGTTGCCGTCGTAGGCGAAGGCCTGATCCGCGTTCCCCTTTCCCGAAAAGGCGGCAAACCAGAGGTTGAACTCGAGGTGGTCGGCGCGGGTGGGGTGGAAGCCGAGGGTGAAGAGGGGGACGTAGGCGTTGTGGCGCACGCCGAGTTCGCCGAAGTCGAAAGGGACACCAGCCGCCTCGTTCTGGTGGTGCTCATCCGACCAGATGCGCTCGCGGTGGGAGAAGGCGAACCAGAGGTCCAGCTCGGCGCTCACCCACTCGTGCCGGGGTCTCGTCGGCATGGCGGGCGGGGCAGCGGGCGGCGCCTCCTCGGCCGGCGCCAAGTGCTCCCTTTCGCAAATGAGAGTAAGGTTAGAGCGAGAGATTTTGACTACCTGCAAGGCGCG
>JACQVS010000065.1 GCA_016209605.1 Planctomycetota bacterium | reverse complement strand
GCCTATAAAAACATACTTGCTTGTTTATTTGCGCTTAATTAAAAAAGAGGTTGCTCCATGAGATTTTTGCGTTCCCTGTTTCTTCTTTCGATCGTGGGATTGGGAATGGCGGTTTTTCCCTCAGCAACGCTTGCATTGACCATTGAACTGGACACGGAATTCAGCGGTGCTGATGCTCCCACCGGGCCAGCGCCTTGGGTGGTCATTACCGTTGAGGATGTCAATGCGACCACTGTCAAGGTGACCATCAGCAATTCAGGATTGACCGGCAGTGAATTCAGTGAGTCGGTTTATCTCAATCTCAATCCGGCGATAGATCCTACTAATCTAACCTTCAATCAGCTCTCAGGGGAGCCTGCCACATTTTCAACCGACACCGATGCATTTAAAGCCGATGGCGATGGCTTTTTTGATATCCTGGTTGATTTTCCGCCTCCCCCAGGCAGCCAAAAATTTGAAGCGGGAGAAACCGCTGTGTTTGAAATCACCCATTCCGGCGGGATTTCCGCGGCCGATTTTGATTACCAAAGCGCTTCAGGAGGCGGGAACGGAACCTTCACGGCCGCGGCCCACATCCAAGGAATTGGTCCTGACGGCAATGACAGCGGTTGGATTGGCGATGGAAATGGTAGGGTTCCAGAACCTGGAACTCTTATCCTCCTTGGCATGGGGCTTGCTTTTAGCGCTCTTTTTGGAGCCTCGAGACGCCGGAAGCTCGCCTTGTAATTAATTGAAAAATATCACAACAAAAAGGTCGCAACAAACTTGCGACCTTTTTTTTTGAAATTCCGGTTGGAAAATATCTTCCCGGCGGTGGAATTTTCGCCGGTCATTCGAGGCGATTCAAGCGCCATAGAGAAGCCTTTCTTTTCCCTCGGGGGCAACGATATCCGCTCGGAGCCCTGGCCGGGAGGAACCGTACTGGTCGCGGAGTGCCGGCTATGACACGGCCAGCGTCTTCCCGCTGATGGAGCCGGGCAGGAGTGCCTTCTTATTGGCTTTCAGTTGAATCTGGCCGGGGGCACCCAGAAGAGCTCGGCCAGCTTGAAGGCCATTCGCCGGCTGATCGGCCGAGCGCCAGTTTCCATGTTCGAGATATATGAAAAATTTTTGTGACAATGATGATTTTATCATTTATATGGCTATTGAGGGCAAGACTCCGAAGGATTGTTTCGATAAATTCAAAGATCACATCGGGGCGTTGGTCGCAGCCACACTCACCAAAGATCACCCCATCATTTTTCAATCGGCTGGCGACCTATGGGGTGAAGCCGCCAGATCGTGAAGGATGGCACGAGAAGTTGAGAAAGTCCGTCAGGTGTTTTTATAAAGAGTTTGCCCACCGATAGTGCTTCACGTGCCAACATTCCTCGGCTACATGGTGAAGACTGCCGCCACGGTTGCCATCTTCTTCTTGTTGGCTTTGTCACCACGTCCTCTCCGAACTGGCTGTTCGGCCGCCTCTGGCTTCACCATCGTCTTCGACCGGGGCGGCTACAGCTCCCGGCTTTTCGTGAAGCTAATCGCCGGCGGCTTCGATCTCATCACGTACCGTAGGGGACGGTAGACAAACTACAGAAGTCACTGGAGGTTCTACCGGCTGGTCAGGTGTGCCTGGTGGAAGTGGCTCAGCCGGCGGACCCGAGGGAAGCCTGTTAACTGGGACATCTTCGCGAAGATACTCTAGAACCACCCGTTGCTACCTCTACTCGGCAGGCTCCAAAATTCTTGTTGATGCGCGCCTTTTTAATTGATATCCTGCCACCATAAATATTTGATTTTTATTAAATGGTTGTTTTCGGCTGGCACCAAGATTCCGTTTAAAGGCATTCAACCGTTGGAGGAAACCATGAAAGGGCGCGCCCGCTCCCCGATGTCCAATCCGCTGCAGGCCAACTCGCCGGCGGCCATCCTGATCCTCGCCTTCCTGGCCCTGCTTTTCTTCTCGGGTTCCTTGCCCGGCTCGGAGGGGAGCTCCGACTTCTCCATCCCCTCGAGCCGCGGACTGCTCGTCGATCCCGCCAGGCCGCCGCAGCCGGCGGCGGCGTTTTTCCGCAAGCACGGCTCCCAGGCGGCCGTTTACTGGGACCACCGGCTCGGGACGCCGCGGCTCATCTCGCCGCGCTCCCCCGTTCCGGTGGTCGAGGTCTCGGCGGGGACCTCGCCCTCGGAGGAAACCGTCGCCGCCGGGGCGCTCGCTTTTCTGAGCGAGAACGCCGAGCTCTTTGGCGCCGGTCCCGGCGATCTCGACGATCCGTCGGTGCGGCGCTTCGGGGACGGCTGGCAGCTCGCCTACCGCCAGCTCGCCGGCGGCCTCCCGGTGCGCGGCGCGGGGCTCAGGATCCTCCTCCAGCCGGACGGGACGCTCGCCCTGGCCGGGGGGCATCTCCTCCGCCACCCGCAGCCGGTGGCCGTGGACCTCCAGGGAGAAGAGGACGCGCGCATCGACGCCGAGGCGATGCACGGCCTCGCCGTCCGCCGGCTCGAGCGGCAGCTCGTCTTCCCCGCCGGCGACCCGGCGCGCCCGCGGCCCGTCTGGTGCCTCGAGGCCGAGCGCCCGGACGGGACGGCGGTCGAGCTCTTCCTCGATCAAGACGGGGAGCGGGTGGGAGAGCTCCCCCTCGCCGCGGGCTTCGGCGGCCCCTGCTCCCAGCCCGACTTCAACTTCACCGCCACGGGGGAGGTGCTGGGCTTCAGCCCCGACCCGCAGGACATCTTCGCCAACGCCTCGAACCTCCCCGCGCCAAACGCCTTCCCGCTCCCGGCCGTCCTGGTGCAAAACAGCCAGCAGAACGCGCAGCTCACCGGGACCGATGGCCACTACGCCATGAAGATGTCGAAGGACAGCGCCATATTTTCCACCGTGCTGGTGGCGGGGGAGTGCGCCGAGAACCCCAGGGACGATCCCGATGGGGACGGCATCAAGGAGATCCTCCGGGTCCATTCCGTCTCGAGATGCGATGACTTCTTTTCAACCCTCCTCGGCAGGGTAAATATTGATCCTCAGGAGGTCACGAGTTCCATTGACTTCATCTATAACGAGAGCAAGTCAGATGTGGAGTCCTTCCATCTCCTCGCCTATCACCACCTAGCCAGCTTCGCCGATCACTCCCGCGAGCTGCTGAAGAAGCAGGTGCTGCCTTTCGAGGACTTCTTTCCCCTCAAGGTCACCACCCGCGATGACCTTCCCGCGGATCTCGAGGTGCAGATTCAAGAGCCCGCCCTCTACGTGCCCAACGGGACCCAATCCCGCATCTGCCTCGCCCGGAGGAAGAGCCTGGAGGCGTACCTCCCCGCCACCCTCATCCAGCACGAGTACGCCCACCACGTCATCCACACGGTGGCGAGGACGCGGCAGAGAAATGAGGTCGAGAACGACCACCTGGTGGAGGGGATCGCCGACGCCCTCACCGCCTTCCAGAACGGCAACCCCAAGATCGGGTTCAACGCCGAGAGCGACCGCGGCGGCTTCGGCTTTTCCCTGGCCGAGAAGGCGGAAGCGAACCCCCCGCGGCTGCTCCCCGAGTTCACCCGGCAGCGGGCCCTCATCGGCAGGCTGCTGTGGGGAATTTCCAATCATTTCAAAGAAAAAGACCAGGCGGAGATCCTCCTCTACCGCTGGCTCGCCTTCCACCGGACGAAGAACCCGGCCGAAAAGAGCTTCGAGCTTTCCCTGGCCCTGCTCGAGGAGGTCCTCGTCCTCGATGACCTGAAGGCGGGCCAGAACACTTTCACCGGAGCCGACGGCAACCCGCTTAACGGGACGCCGCACTGGGATGAGATTTTGAAAGCTTTCAAGGAGCTGATCAAGACCTCCGTCCCCTTCATCCGCGGCGACGCCGATGGCAGCGGCGAGATCGACCTCTCCGATGCCATCAACATCCTGCTCTACCTCTTCCTGGGGATCGGCTTCCCCGACTGCCTGAGCGCCCTCGATGCCGATGGCAACGGCCTCCTCGAGCTCACCGATGCCATCGCCATCCTCGATCACCTCTTCATCACCGGCCAGCCGTTCCCCCCTCCCTTTCCCGCTTGCGCTCTGGCCGAGGATTCCCCCTTCTGGTGCAAGCAGGCACGCTGCCCGTGAGAAACCTGGGGATGAATCCCTTTTGAGGGGGGCGGTCACTCGCCAGGGCAGCTCGAGCGCTCGCAGGGGAGCTCAAGCCGCCTCAAGCCGCCGAAGCGGCCGCACTCGGGAAAGGGGGGGGCCGGGGCGAGGTCGCCGCGGAAGAAGTGGCGGACGAGGCGGGCCGCGTCAACCAGCGCAATCTCGCCGTCGCCGTCGGCATCGAGGGCCGCCGGACAGCCGCCGTCCCCGCCCCCCTGGTAGAGGCGGCGGATGATGGCAATGGCGTCGACGATGTTGACCCGGCCGTCGCCGTTGGCATCGCCGCGCCGGAAAAGCGGCTGATCCGGCTGGTAGCGCAGGGCGAAGACGGTGCCGGAGCAGGCCCCGGGGTGGGTGAAGCAATCGAACTCTACCGGGTAGTTCCAGGCCCCCACCAGGAACTCGCTCCGGCCGTCGCCGTCGACGTCGCCGAGCGGGGCGAGGGAGCCGAGGAAGCGACCATCGTGCTGCGCCACCTCGTAGGAGGCGAGGAGCTTCCCGGTCCGGCCCGAGCGCAGGTCGATGCGGCCGTAGAAGTCAAAGAAGGAGCTCCAGCGCTCGGCGGCGAGGAGGAGGTCGGGGACGCCGTCCCCATCGGCATCCCCCGCCGAGGAGAGGCGAAAGCCGAGGGCATCTCCCTGGAAGTTGTACCGGAAGATCTCGGGGTCCATGCCGGTGAACTCCCGGAGCAGGGTGAGGGTGCGGGTGGAGTAGATCCCCACCCAACCGCGGAGGAAGCCCGGCGGGGCGGCGTAGCCTGGGGCGGCGATGGCCAGCTCCGAGCGGCCGTCCCCGTCGAGGTCGCCGCAGTTGAGGATGGCCTCCCCGAAGTTGAAGTAATGGGGATAGTTGCCGAGCCGGTGGAGGAGGGAGCCGTCCTTGCCGCGGTAAAAGCGCACCTCGCCGAGGGTCCGGGCGCTCTCGTAGGCGGCGTGGGCCCCCCGCGGCATGCCGGCGGCGATGTCCCCGAGCCCATCGCCATCGAGATCGTCCAGGGCCGCCACGGAGTGCCCCAGCCCGTCCTCGCTCTTATCCCCCTTCCGGTTCCAGAGGAGCTTGCCGTCCTTGCCGGAATAGGCCGAGAGCCTGCCGATGTTCAATTCGGATCCGCCGGGTCGCTCGCCATTATAATCGGCATCCCCGAGGATCAGGTCGGGGACCCCATCGCCGTTCAGGTCCGGGGAGGCGGTGAAGCTGAAGGAGGTGCTGTCCGGGCGTTGGTGCAGCCGGGTGTCGATCACCAGCAGCTTTCCGCCGGTGGCGGCGGAGAAGACGGTGATCTCGTTGAAGGCCGACTCCACCGCGAAGTCGGTTTTCCGGTCCCCGTCCAGGTCGCCGAAGGCGCAGAGTCCCTGACCAAAGCTGGGGTACAGTTGCTCGCCGCGCCAGGTGCGCAGGATGGCGCCGGTGCGGCCGGAGACCAGGTGGACGTAGCCGACGACCATCGAATCGCTGGAATAGGCCCTGTCGGCCCCGGCGACGAAGTCCGGGGCGCCGTCGCCGTCGATGTCGTTCAAGGGGGCGAGGGCGATCCCCAGTTGCTCCCCCACCCGGGAGCCGGTGAGGGAGTAGAGCACCGGATCCTGCGCCGCCGCGGCGCCGGCGCCGAGGCCGGCCGCGGAGAGAGCGCCGAGGAGCGCCGCGAGCCAGAGCATCCCGCGGCCGCCGCCCGGCCGCGCCGCGCCGGCCCGAATAAGGGAGCTTCCAACGTCTATTTTCATGAAGTCAATTCTATTCCATGTCGCCGGCCTTGACCAGCCCGCGGATCCGGCCAAAGTTACTCCGACCAACCCCCGGCGGCGGCCGGCTGCGAGACCTCATGAGAAAGAATCGACATCGATTTAAACCATGTTTTCCAGATATCAAGCCGCGGTCGTTGAAATTGGGCCGCTTATCTCCTTGCTTTGACGGGGGCCAACTTTAAAATCCAGGGAAATGATTTCATCCATGGACTTCAAGCCGGGGCTGATGGGAAAAGCCGTAAATTCTGGTAAATAATCTCTGCGAGGGTGGCGGAATAGGCAGACGCGCAGGATTTAGGATCCTGTCCCGAAAGGGGTAAGGGTTCAAGTCCCTTCCCTCGCACCATTCACTACTCCCATCCCCCGCCGAGCCCGGATGAACTTCTCGAATTCTTTGATCGAGTACGTGTTCACCACCTGCCGGGCCGTGAATCCGGCCTTGCGGGCTATGCCCGCGCCGTAGCGCATGTCCTCGATCCCCGCCACCGCGTGGGCATCGGGGTTGATGGACGTCTTCACGCCGTGGGCGCGAGCGAAGCCGCCCCAGCGCCAGTCGAGGTCGAGGCGTAACGGGTGAGCGTTGATCTCCACCGCCACTCCCAGCTTCCCCGCCGCCTCCAGGACCTTCTCCATGTGCAGGGCGAAGCCGTCCCGCTGGAGGAGCAAGCGGCCGGTGGGATGGGCCAGGAAGGTGGTGTGGGGGTCCTCCATGGCCTTGATCACGCGCGCGGTCTGCTCCTCGACCGGCAGGTTGAAGCCGGAGTGGATCGAGGCGATGACCAAGTCGAAGCGGTCGAGAACCTCCGGCGGATAGTCGAGGGAGCCATCGGACCGGATGTCCGATTCGATGCCCTTGAATATGCGGAAGCCCTTGAGCCTGGCGTTGAGGCGGTCGATCTCGCGATGCTGCTTCAGGACCGCCTCCTCCTTGAGGCCGCCGGCGTAGCCCGCCGACTGGCTGTGGTCGGTGATCCCCAGGTACTCGAAGCCCATGGCCCTGGCGGCCTCGGCCATCTCCTCGAGCGTCGCCACGCCATCGCTGGCGCTGGTGTGGGCGTGCACCACGCCGCGGAGGTCGCCGAACTCGACCAGCTCGGGAAGCTTGCGCTCCCGCGCCAGCTCGATTTCCCCCTGGGCCTCGCGCAGCTCGGGCGGTATGAAGTCCAGGCCCAGCGCTTTGTAGACCGCCGCCTCATCGCGGCAAGGGACCCTTTCCTCCGAGTCGACCTTGAAGAGCCCGTACTCGTTGAGCTTGAGCCCCTTCTCCTTGGCGAGGCCGCGGAGCTCGGTGTTGTGCTCCTTCGAGCCGGTGAAGTACTGCAGCGCGAAGGGGAAGGCCTCCTCGGCCACCACCCGCAGATCCGCCTGCAGCCCGCCTTCGAGCCGCACCGAGGTCTTGGTCTCGCCCCGGGCGATCACCTCCTGGACCCCTTCCCAGCGCACGAAACGCTCCATGAGGGCTACGGCCTCCTCCGGCTTTTTAACCGCCGCCACGAGATCGACGTCCTTGATGGTCTCCTTCCAGCGCCGCAGGCTGCCGGCGATCTCGACGCGCTTCACCGCGGGGCCGGCCTTCAAGTGCTCCTTCAGCGGCACGGCCGCCGCCAGCCCCACGGCCAGGAGGAAGCGCCCCTCCACCGTCTTCCGGTAGGCGATGCCGGCCAGGATCTTCTCCTCGGTCCGCTTGCCGAAGCCTTTCAGCGCCGCGACCTTCCCTTCCTGGCAGGCCTGCTCCAGCGCCTCGAGGGTGGAGAGGCCCAGTTGCTGATAAATCGCCTGGGCCTTCTTGGGGCCGAGACCGGGGACGGTGATGAGGTCCCGCAGGCCCTCGGGAACCGCTCTTCGCAGCTCCTCCAGGCGCGACGACTTGCCGGTCCGCACTAGCTCGGTGATGACCGCGGCCAGGGTCTCCCCGATCCCCGGCACCTCCTCGAGCTTCCCCTCCTCCACCCGCTGGACCAGGTCGCCGGCCAGGCTCTCCACGGCGCGAGCGCCGTTCCGGAACGACCGCACCCGGAACGGATTGTCCCCCTTGATCTCCATCAAATCGGCGATTTCCTCCAAGACCGCCGCCACCTCGCTTTTTTCCATGGCTCTATCCTCCCCGGTTTCCCGGCTTACGGGTTCTTTCCCCCACAAAATCCTCGCACCCGATGGATTGCGAACCGTGATTTTACCGATATAATGGTTTGTTTATTTATAAGCAAGAAGAACCTCGAAAACCGCCACATTGCGGAAGCAGCCCTAAGTACCGAATTTCACAAATCCTTGTAGGGTGATGCCGGCGCTTTCGTCTCCTGGCGGCGTTGCGCCCGCTCGGCGGTACTCCGTCCCGTATCGCCT
>JACQVS010000006.1 GCA_016209605.1 Planctomycetota bacterium | reverse complement strand
TGAGCCGCGAGCAGTGGCGGAGCGGCGAACGGCCGGAGGGGCCGGGCGCCACGGAGTGGCCGGCCCCGAGGCCCGCCCCGAAGCGAGGCGCGAGAGCGCCGAGACGGAGGGGGCAGCTCCCGGAGGGCGGCGGCGACGCGGAGGAGGTCGTAAGTCTGGGTGTGCTGGCAGCCGAAGTGCTTCTCGGCGTACTGGGCGATCGAGCTGGATGGCCCCCGGCTGGTCCTTGCTGGAGAGCTGTCGACGGGCGCGTGGAGGATCACTTCCTTGACCCGCCTCTACTCATGGGCGAAAATATCCATTCATAAGGTTAATCAGTCTAACTAATTTGTTGCCGGGCGGCATGACAAGACTGCGAAGGGTGAGGTGAGATTTTTTCCTGGTTGAAGATCTTGGTTCGGCTGAGCTTTTTCCAATCGCTGTTTTTCAATTATCGCCGATCCTCGTTCAAGCCGCAGCAGCAGAAAGGAGGGATTCCATGTCCGCGCGAAGCGTGTCACGAGCGGTTATTCTGTTCCTGGTCTCGGCTCTCTTCACTACCCCGCAGCTTCAGGCCGGTTGGGGGCGCGCCGGATCGTGGGGTTTCATCGACCAGTGGGGGAACGCAGCGCTGGCGGCGGACTGGGGTTTGAGCTTGTTCGCGGTGGCCGGCCACCATGATCCCTATGTGCTCGCCAAGGATACCGACGCCGACGGGCTCATGGACATCGTCTTCCAAGCCGGGGGGAAAGAACATGATGTGGCTTGGGGAGGGCTTATAGAGATCCCTCTGGAAGACACCGTCCTCTTCGGGGGAGCCCTCACGAAAAGCGGGTGGAGCGGATTGACCTTCATCGATCCTGCCACCTACGGCGATCTGATCCTCCTGAGCTTCGGCCCTCTTCCTCCGGGGTTGAATGTCACCGCGCCGATGGTTATTCCCGAGATCCCCGAGATTCCGGAGATTCCAGAGATCCCCGAGATCCCGGTGTTTTGCACCTTGGTGTTAAGCCAGGTCTTTGCCACCCGGATGGAGTGGGACTTCGAAGGCGATGGCCAGATCGACCGGGTCGAGTATTGGGGCCAAAACGGCCCCGTGCTCTTGAATCCGGTTTTACCCCAGCGTGGGAACGACCTTCTGATTTTCAGCTCCATCGACCGGGACCGTGACAATGACATTTTCGTGTACGTCACGCCGCCGGTCCCCGGCGCCGGGGAGCTCAAGCCCGCCGGGCCGGTGATCCCCCAATCCAACATGGGCTTCAAGCTCAACCTCCAGGCGATCGAGGGCCCCGGGCCGGGGGTTCTTTCCAACATGGACTTCAAGCTCAATTACCTCGCCTGGGCAGGGAGCTACGACATGCTGGAAGAGACGTTGAGCTGGCGGGGGCAGACCAACGCCTGGATTTGCTCTTCCTGGATTTACCTCCCCGAGGCGGCTGGAATCAATCCCATCATGAAATGGAGCGGCTCGAATTTTGGATGTACCGGCGCCGCCTTTGACGGAAATCTGCGGTTTGTGCTCGATGCCAATGTTTCCGGAGATTCGAATTCCGCGCACCTGGAGGGAGCGAGCTACACTTTCAGCGGCGACGGCCGCCTGGCCCTCTTCATCGCCGGGAACGGCTGGAATTGGGAGATCGACACCCCATTACAGGCCCCGCCAGAATTGACCGGCACCGGCCCGGCGGCTCTCTTGCTCCTCGATGGGAAAGGCTGGCTGGCCGACATCGCCATCCACTACCTGCCAGGCGGCGGTGCCAGCGGGTCGCCGGAGGACATCAAGGTCACCGGCGCCGGCGGACTCGGGACCGTCTTTTCGGTGAACTGGAGACCCGGTCTCGAGGATGCTCCCTGGCGATGGGACTACAGAAACAACGCCTGGGAAAACCTCCTCGCCGAGGCGGGAAATCAGGAGAACCTCTTCGTTCGCGGCGAGACCAACCTCGATTCGACCGGCGGTCCGGATTTGAGCGATGCGATCTACATCCTGACCTGGCTTTTCATTGACAAAAGCGTTCCTCTCCCTTGCCTCGATGCGGCGGATGTGAATGACAATGGGGATGTGGACATCACCGATGCGATCCTGCTCCTGCAATTCCTCTTCCTGGGAACCGCGGACCCGCCGGCAGCGCCTTTCCCCGCTCCGGGCACGGATTCAATCCCAGATAATGATCCCTTGGGCTGCGATGTAATGGGGTAATCCGACAGCTTGAGCTACCTCTCCGATGGTTGACAGGGTGGGTTGGTCCTGGGCAATCAGATGAAAAGTCTAGGTGAAAATTTCCGCTAGCGCCAGACGGAAGCCTGGAATGACCTCTTCGCCCTCAAGGCAATCGCCGACTTTTAAAACTCGAGGTTCGACTCCGGGGCGGTGAACGGTGACGGTTTTCCTTTGCGGATCTACGGCCCAAACCAGCCGGACACCGCTGTCCAGCCATTCGGCGATCTTGTCGGCGATTTCCTGCGGCCGGTCGTTTTCGGCAATGGTCTCCACCGCCAGGTCAGGAACTATGGGCAAAAAGAGATTCGGCATGGGTTTCGGCAGCCGCTCAGCGCGGATAAACGCGAAATCCGGAGCCCGCAGGGTATCCGGTTCCCGCTCAAGAACGAATCCGGTTTCTGCGGCAAATACTTCCCCGAGCCTTTTGGAAAGGATGAAATGTCCCAGCGAAACGCTGAGCTTCATGGTCGTTGATCCATGCCAGGATTTCGAAGGCATCAATTCCCTCACTTCTCCCCGCAACAGCTCACGGCGCTTGCCATCGCGGCAGAGCCTCTCGAATTCCTCAAGGGTGACCGCTTGAAGCAACTTCTTCATAGGAGGCCTCCTAAATATTTA
>JACQVS010000059.1 GCA_016209605.1 Planctomycetota bacterium | reverse complement strand
ATTGCGGACTCCGCAGTTGCGGAGTCCGCAATTGCTGGTGCGTCAGGCTCTGCGGACGAGGGCCTCCAGAAGGCCCTGATGAAGATCGGCTACTCCAAGGCGGAGGCCCGGAAGCGGCTCCGGCTCGCCCGGGAGAGGCTTGCTGCCACCGGCAGCGGGAAGGAGCCGAAGGAAGAGGAAATCCTGGTCGCGGCGATCCGGGGCTGAGCCGGGGCTTTAAACAGAGGTTTTCAGAAGGATTCTGGCAATCCCGTTGCGAAGCCTGGAAAAGGAGAAAGCGATGTAGATCGACGTTACTGAAACCTTTCGAAGGAACCCCGTGGGTAACCAATCCCACCCGGCAAAGCTGGCGACCGCTGGAACCGAGTCTGGCGTGAGCCTCGAAAACGACAATTCTGAGGTCCCGGCAGTTGCATATGCTGGGACAGCACTTGGACGCTGCAAAGCCGATTAAAGCGCCCAACGGTCGGCAGTGGTCGCAACACCTTCATAGTACCGTGGAAGCAGGGAAACCGACCCGAGGGGAGCCTGCGGAGGGAAGGGAGGTGTCGGGAAGCGGTCCGCTTGGCGGGTCCAAGCGGATCCATGGATCGTAGGAAGGAAAGATGAACGGCACATCGAGACCGGCAGAAGTCTCAACGAGACTTCTACGGATAGCGAAACTGGCGAGGGAGGATCCGAAGAGGGCCCTCACCACGCTGGCACAAGACATCGACCTTGAATTTCTTCGCGAGGCATTTGAGCGCACGCGCAAGGACGGGGCAACGGGCGTGGACGGCCAGACCGCCGAGGAATATGCGAAGGATTTGGAGAGCAATCTCCGCTCGTTCCTCGATCGGTTTAAGTCGGGCACGTACCGGGCACCGCCCGTGTGGCGCGTGCACATTCCCAAGGGAGACGGCAAGAAGACTCGGCCGATTGGCATACCGACGTTCGAAGAAAAAGTACTTCAGCGTGCGATCAAGCAGATAGCGGAGTGGTGCCGCCTGAACCGTCATCGGCCGATTGAGGAGCAACACCAGCACTTGTCGCGGAAGCTGCAAGGGCACTACGGGTATTACAGTATTATCGGAAACTCGTATGCGCTCGGCTGTTTCCTTCACTGGGTGCGGCGCGCGTGGCGGAGATGGCTTGCCCGTCGCTCGCAACGCGGCAGAATGTCGTGGGACGCATTTCAGCGGTTGCAGCATCGTTATCCGCTGCCGCCGCCGAAGTGTGTTCACTCTGTCCTGGCCACGTAGCGAAACCATGGCCCGAGGAACCGGATGCCGGAAATCGGCTCGTCCGGGTCTGTGAGGGGGGAGGGAGCGCAAGCTCCCTTCCCTACCTCGATCCCTCCTAAGGATTCTCCCTTGACAATCTCCCGACCGGCCGGCGAAAATTCCCAGCGATTCACCGAAAAAATTCGTTGTCGCATGAGTCTAGGGGCCTGAAAATGGCTGTGAGGAGAAAGCCAAGGGTCCACGTTGCGGAACACCGGGTGTTCAGGAGCGCTCATGGGTAGGTCCAGCTTCACCGCGTTTCTCCTCTCAGCCATCCTAGCGGCCGGACCGCCTCTCCTCGGCCAGGCGCGCCTGGAGTGGGTACGTCGCTACGACTCCCCGAGCCGGGGTTCGGAATGGGCCAGGGCCATGGTCCTGGACGGCGACGGCAATGTTTTCATGGCCGGCTCAACCGGGCAATTCGGCGGGGGGAATGAGGACGCCCTCACGGTGAAGATCGGCCCCGACGGCCGGAGATTGTGGTCGGCGCGCTTCAATGGACCCCGGCATGAGCAGGATCATGCCGAAGCCATGGCGTTGGGGGCCGATGGCTCCGCCTACGTCGCGGGCTACTCGAGCGTCCCCGGGAACGACACCGATTTCGCCGTCGTCAAGTACGATGGGGCTGGCCATCCCGTCTGGACCGCCCTTTACAACGGCCCCGGAAACGGCGCCGACCGGGCCAACCTTCTGGCATTAGATCCCGATGGCCAGGTCATCGTCGCCGGGCAGGACTTCAGCCCCCAGTCTTCCAACGATTTCGCCGTAATCAAGTACGCCTTGCCGGCCCCGAGCTTCCCCTTCCGGAGGGGGGACGCCAACGGGAGCGGCAAGGTCAATATCGCCGACGCCATCGCCTCGATCCGTTCCCTTTTCCTGGGAGCCGAGCCGCTCCCCTGCCAGGACGCCGCCGATGCCGATGACGACGGCGCTCTCGGCGTCACCGACATCGTCTTCACCTTGACCTACCTCTTCCTCGGCGGCGTCGAGACGCCGGCGCCGGGAGCGGCCGCCTGCGGCCCCGATCCCACGCCGGACGGCCTGGACTGCGCCGCCTACCCCTGTCCGTGACGCCATGGGACCGCGACGAAGCGCCACTACATTTATATTTTTAGGCCTCCTCCTGACCCTTTTCGCCGCAATCGCCGGCGAGGAAGCACCGCCGGCCAGGAGGCGGCGCATCTTATATAACCTCGACGGCGACTCCTGCATGACCTTGAAGAAAGGGAGCCGCGGCCCCGAAGCCATCGGCCCCGAGGACCTGCAGGCCCTCATCGCCGAGATCGCCTTCCCCGGGAGCCAGGTCGATACGCTCCTCGTCTGCGTGAACGCCCAGGTCCTGTATTATCCGACCAAGGCCGGCACGATGCGCGGCGCCCTGTCCACGCCCGAGGAGCGCGAGCGCTGGCCGGAGGGAGAGAAGCGGCGCTTCGCCAACCTCCAGGCGATGTTCGAGCGGAGCATCGACCCCTACGCCGTCATCCTCGCCGAGGCGAAGCGCCGCGGCCTCGAGGCGCTCCTCACCTTCCGCATGAACGACGCCCACGGGAACGACTTCCTCCGCACCGCCTTCTGGCGCGACCATCCCGGCGCCCGCCTGCCGGGCGGCGCCCTCGACTTCGGCAGCGCCGAGGTCCGCGACTACGTCTTCCGCCTCATCGCGGAGGCGGTCGGGCGCTACGACGCCGATGGAATCGAGCTCGACTTCCAGCGCTTCCCGACCTTTTTCAAGGGCGGAGAGGCGGAGGAGCGCGCCGCCGCGACGAGCGCCCTCGTCGAGCGCGCGCGAAGAATGCTCGATGCCGAAGGCGCCCGGCGCGGCCAGCGCCTCGTCCTCGCCGCCCGCGCCCCCTCGGATTACGGGAAGAGCCCGCCGAGCCCGGAAAAGGCCCGCGAGATCGGCTGTGACCCCATCCTCTGGGCGCGGCGCGGCTGGATCGACTTCCTCACCGTGAGCGAGTTCCTCTTCGAGCGCTACGACCTCCCCCTCCGGCTCTGGAAGGAGCGCCTCGGGAACGTCCCGATCTACGGCGGCATCGAGTGCGCCGAGGGGCCGAAGCTCGAGCAGTGCCTGACGCCGGAAAAGTACCGCCGCGCCGCGCGGCATCTCTGGGGGGATGGCGCGAACGGCATCTACCTCTTCAACTTCTTCACGACCCGAGAGTCGGGAAAGGACGCCTTCGAGCCGCCCTTCGAGGTGCTGCGGGAGCTGGGCGACCCCGCCGCCCTGGCGCGGCGGCCCGAGATCGTCGAGCTGCAGAAGATCTGGGACCAGGCCCCCCACAACGCCTTCACCGACCTCCTCCGCTTCCGGGACGCGTGGCTCTGCGCCTTCCGCGAGGGGAGCGGCCACATCCCCGGAACGGACGGGACGATCCGGATCCTCCGCGGCGACGGCGGCGAGCGCTGGGAGAGCGCGTCGAGCGTCGTCGAGAAAGGGATTGACCTCCGCGACCCCAAGCTGAGCGTCGCTCCGGAGGGCCGCCTCATGCTCCTCATGGGCGGCTCGACTTACGCCGGGGAGGAGGGGCCGCTGGAGCGGCGGTTCGTCAAGGCCAGGACGCGCGTCTCCTTTTCCACCGACGGGCAGAGCTGGTCGGCGCCCGAGGCGGTGTCAGTCGAGGGGGAGTGGCTGTGGCGGATCACTTGGCGCGAGGGGATCGGCTACGGCTTCGGCTACACCTTCCTCGCCCCGGCCGAAAAAGTGGAGCTCACCTTGTGGCGGACGAGGGACGGTCTCCAGTACGAAAAAGTCGCCTCCCCCCGGCCTCCTCCCGAGTGCTGGCCCGACGAGACGACCATCCGCTTCCTTCCCGACGGCGCCATGGTCGCCCTCGTGCGCGGCGAGCAGAAAAACCATCGCGCCACCATCGGCCGCAGCCGGCCGCCCTACGGCGAGTGGCGCTGGGCCGACGGCGGCCACGCCGCCCAGGGGCCCAACTTCATCGCTCTCCCCAGCGGGCGCTGGATTTACGGCGGCCGCGATTACCCCGACGGCGCGAGGACCGTCCTCGGCGAGCTTTCTCCCGTCGGCCTCGATCCCCTCCTCGTCCTCCCGAGCGGCGGCGACACGAGTTACCCCGGCCTCGCCTGGCACGGCGGCCTCCTCTGGATCAGCTATTACTCGAGCCATGAGGGAAAGGCGGCGGTTTACCTCGCCAAGGTGAAATGGCCGGCGGAGTGAAGTCGGTGCCTACCCATGGACCTCAACCGGGATCCAGCGGCTGTTACGAATGACCGCCAAGGCCGATCCCGTCGCACCTTTTGAATCGGAAAGCCAATGGCCAAAAGTCATAAAAATCCTCCAATTCCCATTGACATTCACGAACACTGCGAAATGACCACTGCCCCAGAGGGGATCTCGATACCAGCCCCGGTAAACCAGAGCGTATTTTCCATCCGGGGAAAACACCGGCCGGGAAATCGAAACGACCACCGAGTTCTCACCGAACCTGGCGTGCAGCTTTTCATTATCTATGCCACCTTCTTCATCTCTGACCTCCGCTGGCAACCACTGGATACCGTCTGCCGCTAACTCAAGGGGAAGTTTACTTGCATTTGAATTGATGCAAACGAATTCTTCCAGCATTGCCAGCGGAATGAGATCTTGAACGTCCCCGACTTCCCCTTGTAACTTCAACCGGTTGATTGTTTGCTGGTCGAGTGCGCCCATGTGATACCCTTCATGAGCAAACCATTGCCGCAAAACGGTCTCTATACTTACCCCGGTAAAATAATCGCCGATTGCCGAGGCGGCCTCCGATCGAAGCTCGTACGGTGCCTCAAACAACATGTCTAAAAGGAAATTGAGGGCTCTGCGATCCTTGCTGGCGGCGAGGATCCGGATCCAGTATTTGGCGAATTCCGAGTCCGTGGAAATTTCTTCCCTGAGCCGTTGCAGAGTTGACTCCACCGTCCATGGACGAGGAAACTGCATTTGGAGGACACCCTCCGCTTCAACTAATTTGCTATCGCCGTATTTCACTTTTTTGCCATCGATGGTATTACATGAACCGCCAAGCATGGAGTCGGCCACTGCCAGGATATCCCCCTCCACCCTTCTCAATATATCTCCATACTCTTGATGAAATCCGGAATCCATTTCACGATCGAGCAGATAGGTCGCCTGCGGATTTTCCTCCCTGAAGGCGCGGAAAATTGCCGTGACCAGCGACCGTTCCTCGCTGCCGATTTTTGGCGGAATGTCAGGAGTTTTGCACCCGACGATGCAGTCGACAAGGATAATGAGGGTGTGGTGTAGCGATAAAATCCGTTTCATTCGTCCATGGAGGATTCAGGGCCGCGCTGCCTGGCCTGTAATCACTTCGTTTTTTTTGCATCCGGCTATCGGCGTTTTGAGTTTTTCTTCTTCAAACTTGACGCTGGAAGTAGTGGAAGAGGCATGTGGAGCCGTTCCCGCTCTCGAGACAGGTCCCCGACGGCTCCCGACCCGCCGCCGTGAAGAGCAACCGAGAGCAGACTGCCGGCCCGGCTTTGCCGGGCCGGCGGCGCAGACCTTGGCCGTCTCCAACCGCCTGCAGCCGATTTACCAGCGCAGAGTCGCTATTACTCCGCGCACACCAGCTCGTCGCTGCTCGAGTCCTGGCCCGGATGGACGAAGGGCTCGGGGAGCTGCGGCTGGCCGAGGAAGAGATGCCCCAGGCTGTTGAGAGCATCGGTGATGTCGATAAAGCCATCATCGTTGGCATCGGCGGCATCCTCGCAAGGAATCATCGGCCCGCCGAGGAAAAGGTACCTGAGGATGTTGATCGGATCGGAGATGTCGAACTCGCCATCGCGATTGGCGTCGCCGCGCACGAAAGACTGGAACGCCGTCAACTTCGCCGCCAGCTCCCGGACGCATAGTTCGCCGTGCTCCTCCAGGCACTCCTCGAGGAATAAACCCCGCCGCTCCTCGCACCTTTCAGGGGCAAGGCCTTCCGTCAGACAGCGATCGGCCAACTCCCTGGCCTTTTCCTCGCATTGCACATCGCAATCAGGCACCGGCTTCCCTTCGCAATGCTCGAGGCACTGGGCCAGCACGGCCTGGCCTTCCTTTTCGCACGCTTCCCCGGAGCCCCCCCTCGCCACGCACTCTTCGATGGCGCGGCGGGCCGTTTCCTTGCAGCCTCCCTCGCAGGAAGGCGGCGGCTGGCACTGGACCAGGCAGCGCTCGAGGACCAGGTTGGCCAGGCGCCTGCACTGCTCCTCGGGAAGGTTGGCGATGGAGCAGCCGGTGAGGACGATATGAGCCGCCACGGCGCAGCGGTCCCCGCACGGTTTTTCCCCGCCGCAGCGAACCAGGCAAAGGGAGACCAGGGCATCGGCCCGCTCGCGGCAGTCCGCTTCGGAGCCACCGGCGTCTCGGCAGGCCTGGAAAACGGCCTGGCCCCGCGCGGCACAGTCGTCCTCGCAGGCGGGCGGGGGGGCCGGCTCCCCTTCACAAGCCTGGACGCACTCTTTGAAAGCCGCCGTGGAACGCTCCTTGCAAGCCTCCTCGCTGCCGCCTTCCTCGCGGCAGGCGTGAAAGGCTCCGGCGGCCTTCTCCTCGCACCGATCTGCGCAGCCGGGCTCGGGGGGAGGCTCGCCGGCGCATCGAATCGCGCAGGCGCGGAAGGCTTCCTCGGCCCTCATCTTGCAAGCTTCCTCGCTGCCTCCCTCACTCGCACAGATCTTGAAAACTTCAGCCGCGTGGGCCTCGCACTTGTCCGCGCAGGTCTCTTCGGGCGGAGGCTTCGGCGGGCAGCTCTCGCGCAGGCAGGCGAGGAGCGCCTTTTCGGCGCGGGCGGCGCATTCGTCTTCAGAAAGGCCTTCGGCCAGGCACTTTTGCTTCGCCTCCTGGGCGTGCCGGCGGCAGCGCTCCTCGCAGGTGGGTTCGGGCGGAGGCGGGGGAGCGTCGCAGAGCTCGAGGCAGCGTCCCAGGACCTCCCGTTTCTTGGCGGCGCACTGCTCCTCCGTGCCGCCTTCCTTGATGCAAACCTGGGCGGCCTCCTCGGCGGCGCGGGTGCACCGCTCTTTACAGGTCAGCTCGGGAGGAGGCTGGTCCGGGCAGCCCGCCAGGCACTCCCGGAGCGCCGCTTCCCCGCGCTCCGCACACTGGCCTTCGGTCCCCCCCTCTTCCAGGCACTTCCGGAAGACCTCCTTGGCATGGAGGCGGCACCGGTCCACGCACGTGGGCTCCGGCGGCGGGGGCGGCAGTTTGCACTGGCCGGCAATGCACTCCCTCAAGGCCGCTTGCTTCTTCGAGCCGCAGGCATCCGGGCCGCCTCCCGCCTTCAAGCACAAGTCGTAAACCTCCTGGGCGTGGGCCGCGCAGCGCTCCTCGCAGCTCGGCTCCGGCGGCGGCGGCGGCGGCTGGCACTGGCTGGCAATGCACTCCCTCTGGGCCGCTTGCTTCTT
>JACQVS010000056.1 GCA_016209605.1 Planctomycetota bacterium | reverse complement strand
GTCTACGCTTCTTCCGAGACTTCGCCCGAAAGAAGTGGCCTGTGACGGCAATTGTAACTATTGTTAAATCAGTAACTTTAAAACATCGTGAATTTTTTTACGATATTGATCGGCAAAGCGCCTAACTCAAGGGATTGGGAATTTTCAGGGTCATGCCGACTTTCAGGCTGTGCGGATTTTCCAGCAAAGCCTTGTTAGCCTGGTAAATTTCCTTCCAGCGCTCCTTGTCCTTGTAGTACTGGCGCGCCAGCTTGCGGAGCGTCTCTCCATCCTTGACCTGATGGAGGCGCGGCCCGCCCCTCTCGCCGGTCTGGTCATCTGGACGCTCATTGGGAGGGCGCGGCGCCATGGCGCTGGAAGGAACGGATGGGGCGAGCTGGGCCTTGGGGATGCGAAGGAGGAGATGCTTTCCCCGCGGCCCGACATTCCCCCTGGCATCCAGCTGGTTCCACTGGAACAGCTCCGGATATCGGCAGCCTTTGCCAAGGTACTTCCCGGCGATGCTCCACAGAGTGTCCTGGCTGCTCACCACATGCACGATTTCAACGAACTCGGCCGGCTGGGGCTCCGCCATATTGCGGGCTTCGCCCGCAACCGAGCTATCCGCAACTTCTCCGCAACTTGCGGAGAAGTTGCGGAGGAAGAATCTATTGGCTGTACCGCCATCATCCCTCGGGGCTTCATATCTGGCCACATGATCCTCGCTGGCCGGGGGAGCTGGCCCGGATGAGCTCCCCGGGGATGGCAGGGTGGCCGCCTCGTCCGGCTTTTCAGCTTCAGAATTCAAGCTCCCGCTCGAGGCCTCTTCCGGGATCTCCATGCCCTCCCCAGCGCCGGTCTCCGGGAAGTCTTCAGAAGACGGTAACGGGCCGGCCGGACTCTCCGGGAGCTGGCCTGGCCGGTTCTCCGGGCTCCAGGAGGCGCTCACCAGGGTTTCGAGGGGGTCGAGGACCTGCTCCACCGGGGATCTGGCCAGGTGGAAGCCCTCCCCCCCATCGAAGCCGCCGAGGCCGCCACGGGCGTCCGCTTGCCATTCCCCCCGCAGGCCAGCGAGGATTTCCTTGAGCGTGCGCAGCTCCCGCTCGCGCAGCTGATAGATCCAGAAGCCCGCAAACAAGAAGAGGAAAAACAAAACCGCTTTGAATCCTCGCGACATGAATCCATCTCTCCATTCCCCCTCAGGGGGGCGCTACCGGTTGACGATTTGCTCGATGAGGTTCACCACTCGATCCGCGCCATCAATACACGCTACCGTCTGCAAGGCCTGTCTCATCCGCTCCAGGCGCTGGTCCGAAAAGAGCTCATCCAGCACTCCCTCCACGGCTTGGATTTGCAAATCCTCCTCCTCCACCAGCCGGGCGGCGCCGGCCTGCACCAGGACCCGGGCATTTTCCAGCTGATGCCGGTCGCCGTGGCCCGGGTAGGGCACCAGCACTGCGGGAACTCCCAAGGCGGCGAACTCCGCCAGCGAGGTTCCGCCCGCCCGGGCGAGCACCAGATCAGCTCTGGCCAGGAGCGCCGGCAGGTCTTCTTCGAAGGCGGAGACTTTCGCCATCAGGCCGGCCTGCCGATAAGATTCCCGCACCCATTCTTTATCGGCATCACCGGTAATGTGGATTAAGAAAATTTTCTGCTGAAACTTTTTGAGAACCGGAATGGCTTCGACCATGGCCCGGTTGAGGGCATGCGCCCCCTGGCTGCCGCCCATGATGAGGAGGAGGCGGCGGCCGCCGGTGCCCGCCTCGCCACGGCGCTCTTCTACCGTTCGGGAAAGGCGCCACTGCCGCGCCTCCAGCACCGAGCGGCGCAAGGGATTGCCCGTGGCCTCGGGCTGGATCCAGAAGCCCCAGCCTTGCAAGCGCCGCGCGCCGCGCGCATCGGCGCAAGCCACCTTCTCCGCCAGGAATCCCAGCAGGCGGTTGACCTTGCCGGGGCAGGCGTTCTGCTCGAGGAGCACCAAGGGCACTCCTTCGATGCGAGCCGCCAGGATCCCCGGCGCCGAGGCATAGCCGCCCAGCCCGATGGCGGCATCCGCGGGGGCTCGGGCCAGGTCCCGCCGGATGACCTCCAGGGCGCGGAAGGATCGGAAGGCGAACTCCAGAAGGGATCGAGGCTGGCTTCCCGGCGGCTTCAAGTCCAGGAGCACCGTCTCCAGTCGGCTGGGCGCCGCCACCCGGTTCTCGACCGCCCGCCGGGTGCGGAAGAGGGTGATCCTGCAGTCGCGATGCCGGTCGAGGATCTTTTCCGCCACCGCCAACCCAGGATAGAGATGACCCCCGCTCCCCCCGCCGAACAACACGACTCGCTTCAAAGCCTGCACCATGCCGCTACGATCCCATTATCATAAATTATTCAGCCGCCGCTCCGGACGCATCCGGCAGCGGGCCTTCTTGATGGCGCACCCGCTCGATGGAAAGAAGCAGCCCGATCTCCGCCAGGGTCATGCACAGCCCCGAGCCGCCGAAAGTCATGAACGGCAGGGGGATGCCCTTGGTCGGAGCCGTGGCGGTCACCACCGCGATATTGATGATCGCCTGCAAGGCCAGGGAGATGGCGATTCCCGAGGCCAGAAGGAAACCGAAGTAATCCCGCGCCCGGCGGGCGATCTCGACGCTCAACCAGAGAAGGGCGACAAAGAGCGCCACCACCGAGACCGTGCCCACGAATCCCAGCTCTTCGCCGGCGATGGAGAAGATGAAGTCGGTATAAGGTTCCGGCAGGTACTGGAGCTTTTGAGTCCCCGCCCCCAGGCCGGTCCCGAACCAGCCGCCGCTGCCGAGGGCCAGAATCGAGTGGCGCACCTGGTGCACTTTTTCGGGATCCAGGAAGCCCAGCAGGCGGTGCTGGACCATCTCCCAACGCCAGCAAAGGAAAGCGGCGATCAGCGGGGAGAAGAGGAACACGCTTCCCAGCAAGTAAAGCTTGCGGAGCCCCGAGATGAAGAGCAGGATAATCGACAGCCCCAGGACGAACATGGCCGTGCCGAAGTCCGGCTCGACCAGGATCAAGAGGAAGCAGGCCAGGAGGCCGCCGGTCGCCGGCAGGTAACCGGCCCAGAACCGCTTCAAGCGGGAAAAATCGCGGCTGAAAAAGCCGGCAATGAAAACCATCGCCGTCAGCTTGGCCAGCTCCGAGGGCTGGAACTGCAGCGATCCCAGCGGCAGCCAGCGCCTGGATTTGTTGAGGTTCAAGCCGACGCCCGGGATCAGCACCAGAACCAGGAGAGCCAGGGTCGCCAGGAGCAGCAGCCAGTGCCAGCGCGCCAGCTCCCGGTAATCGAACTGGTACACCAGCATGCCCGTGAGCAAGGCGATGGGCACCCAGAGGAGATGGCGCTTGAGGAAGAAGAAGGCATCGCCTTCCACCCCTCTCTGGTAGTAGCTGGCGCTGAAGACCATGACGATGCCCAGGGTCACCAGGGCGATGACGATCGAAACGAGCAGGTGGAAGAGCCGGCGTTTTTCCATACAACCATCACGTGGTTATTGCAGCCTCAAGATCACCAGCGACGCCCCAGTTAACAGCATTGCCAGAATCCAGAACCGCACCGTCACCTTGGTTTCGGACCAGCCCTTGAATTGGTAATGATGATGGAGCGGAGCGATCAGGAAGATGCGCTTGCGGAGCAGCTTGAAAGACGCCACCTGCAAGATGACCGACAGGGCCTCGATGACAAAAATGCCGCCCGCCAGCGCAAACAGCAGCTCCTGCTTGGTGAGGACCGCCATCAGCCCCAGGAGCCCTCCAAGGGGCAGAGAGCCCGTGTCGCCCATGAAAACCTGTGCCGGATGGCAGTTGAACCACAAGAAGCCCAGGCCGGCCCCCACGAGGCCGGCCGCCAGCACGGAAACCTCGCCGCTTCCCGGGATAAAAGGAACCATCGAGCCGGCGCTGGTTTCCGGCTCTCCGGAAAACCACGCCACCACCACGAACACCATGGCTACCAGGATCGAGCAGCCCATGGCCAGGCCGTCAAGCCCATCGGTCAAGTTGACGGCGTTTGAGGAGCTGGTGATGACCAGGCTGACGAGCGGGATGAAGAAAAGCCCCAGAGGCAGATGCCAGCCGCTCAGGAGCGGGAAATAGAGGGAATGGGCGGCGCGGGGGTCTTCCTGGAGCGGCTGAACGTACAGGTAAGCCCCGATCGCCAGGCCCCAGACCAGCTGGAAGGCCAGCTTGGCTCGCGCCGAGATGCCCGGGCGCTTCGGATCCTTCATCTTGACGAAATCGTCCGCGAATCCGACCGCCCCCAGGACCACGGCGGTGGCGATGCTCAGCCAGATGAAGCGGCTGCCGGGGTTCCCCCAGAAGAGCATCGCGGCCAGCCACCCAAACCAGATGATGAAGCCGCCCATGGTGGGAACGTGCTTCTTGGAGCTGTGCAGCTCCAGCAATCGTGGCGAATCCCCTTTGTCGGCGCGTTCCAGGTTCCTCCTCTCGAGCTGGTAGCGGATGAACCAGCGGCCGAAAAGCAGCGCCGCGAGGCCTGCGGTCACAAAGGCCCCGAGATCGCGAAGGAGGAGCGGATCGAGCAGGCGCCGCGGCCCAGCGAGGGCGGCCAGCTTAAACAGGGTTGAGGACACGATCCGACTCCTCTCTGGACGGCACGCCCGGGCTGGAGAGCAGCTCCTTCAGCCGGGCGGCCACCCGCTCCAGGGCGACTCCCCGCGAGGCCTTGATCAAGATCCCATCGCCGGGGCCGATGGCCTCACGGACTTCCTGCGCCAGCCGTTCGAGGCCGTTTACCCCTTCCGAACCGGCCGCCAGGCCGAGGGCGGAAGCCGCGGCTCCGGCCTCGCGCGCCTCCTCCCCAACCGTCCACAAGCGCTTGAACAGGTTCGTGCGGGCGATTTCCTCTCCCAGCTGCCGGTGCACCTCCCTGGAAGCTCCGCCCAGCTCCAGGAGGTCGCCCAGGATCAGGTGCCAGCGCCCTCCCGGCTCGAGCGGGATGTCTCGCACGGTCTGGACCGCCGCCCGCAGCGATGACGGGTTGGCGTTGTAGGTGTCGTCGACGATGGTGACGCCGCCGGCCAGGGAGATTTCGAGCCGCAAGGGGGGCAGCTCGAGCTCCCGGATGCCGGCGCGGACCGACTCCCAATCCATGCCGACTTCCCGCGCCGCCGCCATGGCGCTCAGGGCGTTGTGGACATTGTGCCGGCCGGGCAGGGGAAGCTCGAACTGGCGCCAGCAATTGACCTCGAAGACGAATCCCGGCCGCGCCTGGTCACCGGGCCGGCGAGCCGGCTGAAGGAGCCGCGGCTCGCAGCGCGTGATCCAGTAGCCGCCGCGGGCTTCGCTGGCCCCCTCTCCGGCGCGCCAGCCGAAGCGGACGACCTCGCACTCCGCCGCGCGCGCCCTTTTCAGGAAATGCTCCTCGCTGAAGAGCGGGCTGGGCAGGAAGGCAAGCCCGCCCGGCCTCAAGCCGTCGAAGATCTCCGCCTTGGCCCGGACCACGCCGTGGAGGTCCCCCAGCCCTTGCAAGTGCGCCTGGCCGATGGACGTGATCACCACGTAGTCCGGCAGCGCCATCCGGGAGAGCGAGGCGATTTCACCGGGCGCGGAAGTCCCCATCTCCACCACCAGGAACCGGGTAGAGCGGCCGGCGGAAAGCAGGGTGTGGGCGACGCCAAAGCGGTTGTTGAAGCTTTTCTGCGCGCGCACCGTCGGAAAGCGTCGTGACAAGATCTGCCCCAGGAACTCCTTGACCGTGGTCTTGCCGGCGCTGCCGGTCACGGCGATGACCTGAGCCGTCAGGCGGCGGCGGTACCACGCCGCCAGCTGCTCGAGGGCCCGGATGGCATCGGGGACGAGGATGAATCCGAAGCCCTCGCCGGCCCTCTGGACGCGCGCCAGAACTTTTTCCTTCTCCCCTTCCTCGACCAGGGAGGCGGCCGCGGTCGAAGCGATATCGCCGATGAAGTCGTGGCCGTTGTGGCGCGGCCCGCGCACCGGAACAAACAAGGCCCCACACGAACCGGTGCGGCTGTCCGTGGATACGCCGGTCACGGCCCGATCCAGGGGCGGGATGGGGGGCTTCCCCGCCCCGCTGCCGGCCATGGGAAGCCACTTTCCGCCGACGGCTTGAGCGATCTCTCTCAACGGTATCGGGTCCATCACTCTTTTCCTTCAACCAATCCTCTCCGCGGCAGCCTGGGGCGCCGCTCGCACGGCGCTGGCAGCGGAATTACAGACCCTATCCCAGTAGACCATTCGGGCTTCGGCCGGCTGCAAGCGCGCCATTCGGCGTCGGGCCTCCTCGCCTTATTTCTCCGTTAATAAGGCT
>JACQVS010000060.1 GCA_016209605.1 Planctomycetota bacterium | reverse complement strand
CCCCTCGGGGGGATCGAGGGGGGGGAACACAGCGGGTTCTGGGCAAGTAGGCGTTTGTGGATATGGGTTTGTTCATGGAAGCCTCCTTTGGGCAAAAAAACCTCCCGATGAGAACGGATCTGTTTTGCAGAACCAGCGTTACGGAACCAATGCAAAGCGCCTAAATTCAAGGTTAACATAGAAAAATGGGAGGATCCAGCGCAAAATCGATCCGTTTGCGCCGCGGCGGCCAAGCGGCTGGCAGGGTGAAAAATCGGCAACCGAACTATTCCCAAACCCATGATCTTGTATTAAGATAGAGTGGTTATCACCCAGAAGAGCTCAAAAGAGAATGTTTCTCCTGACCTCGTGCCAGTACAGGCTTCATGGCCAGTACTGGCTTCATGGATTGAGATTTTGGAAATGAATCAAGTAATAAGGCCCAAAAGATCGAAAAAAGGAATCAGACCATGGTCTATTTTACGGACAGGCTTGGAACTATCATGCACCCTTGTTGGGCTCAGGATTGTGGCTTGAAAAAATCCTGGTTAGCCGTTTTGGCCATCTCCTGTTTGTCCTGGTCAGGACCGCTCTGGAGCCAGGAAGAGACCAAGGAAAAGGCCGGCAAGACGGAAAAGCCTGAGAAGGCTGAGGAGAAGGGGAAGCCGGAAGAAGCCAAGGACCAGAAGCCGCAGGCCGATGAAGCCGCCGGGGAGGAGGAAAATGCCGAGGCCACGGTCGACCCCTCGGTCTGGGTCCTGGATTTTGACGTTCAAAAGGTGCGGACCATCGTGCTCCTGGATGGCGCGCTCAAGGGCCAGGTCTACTGGTACATGCTCTATACCGTCGAGAACAAAACGGGGGAGGAGCGCCAGGCATTCTTATCCATATCGGCCACCTCGGACCGCAACAAGACCTACTCCGATGTGCACCTTCCCACGGTGGAAAGGGCCATCGAGAAGAAGGTGGGAACGAAGCTGTGGGGGAAGGATGACCTGTACGAGGAGCAGAAGGACCGCAATCCGGATGATGAATATTATCATTACACCACGGTGAAGGCGGGTGAGAAGCGCGGCTGCGTGGCGATCTTCAACAAGCTGGATCCTGGAGCCAACCATGTCAATATCTTTGTCCGGGGCCTCTCCAACGACCTGCACTTGATCGAAAAGGAGGATGGCACCCGCATTATCGAGGAACGGATGTTCGCGCTGGAGTACAACCGCCCCAGCGATGAATATGAAATCAATCTTGACCGTTTCAATTTGAAGAAGAAGGAATGGATCAAGAAAAGGACCGAGCTGGTCATTCCAGGGGATTGATGCGGGGTCTACCGGAGCTTGGAGATCGGCCGGAAAAAGGCGACATGGATGTCCATGAGCACTTCTTGCAATCCTTGACCGCCGAGGAAGAACAGCTGATTATTATCAGGGACTTCCTCTACGATGGGGATTGGGATGAAGTCGTTCAAGACCTGCGCTCCCGGCAGCAGGGGAGACCCTTCATTTTCAAGCTGAACACCCGCATCGACGAAGATTTGAAGCGGATTGAAAAATTGCAAAGTTATGAGCGGGTGCATGGAGTGAATCTCGGCAGGCTGCTGGTGAAGAGCGGCAAGTATCCCGAGCTTTCTCAAAGTGTAATAGGAGATCAGAAAAGAGAACGCGAGAAGGATGCTGAAAATCCGGCCACCCGGGCTTGATCCATTGCCGGGCTTGATCCATTGCCGGGCTTGATCCATTGCCGGGCTTGATCCATTGCCGGGCTTGATCCATTGGTCGTCAGTTGATTGATAACAGGAGTCCTGGAGTTGGAAGCTGAAGCGCGGCTTCGGCGTCAAGTGAAAGGAGAGTCTCATCGTGAAATCTCGTGGTTTGCAGTGGATTTTAGTATTTGCGGGTGTTCTTTTGCTCACTTTGCCGCCATCGGGCTGTTCCCCTAAAGCCCGGATCCGGGACCGGGAAGGGTCAGAGGCGGCTCCTCCTGAGACCGGGGACGGCCCGGCCGCTCAGAACACCGCCGCCGCTGCGCCGGCCGGGGCGGAGAAGTCCGGTTCCCCGTCGGCGGGGCGGCCCATCGCCTCGAAGGAGGCCGGCAGCCTCGGCATTCCTGAAGCCAGCTTGAACGCTCACGGCCTCCTGACCATCAACCGGACGCTCCGCCCGGATGGGCCTGTCAAGGCGGCCTTCGTGGTCGGAGACGACATTTTCACCGTCAAGTCGCTGCTCTCGAGCCAGCCGGCCGCTGCCAGCAAGCCGGGGAGCCCCAAGTACCTGCTCATCGCTTATGACCGCAAGGACCTGACCCAGCGCTGGGTTTATCCCCTGGAAGTCCCTTTGAACCATGCTCCCACGGTGTATCGGTATCCGCGGATCACCGCCGCCGCCGGGGAGGCTCCCAAGCCGGAGGAGCTGTACGTGGTGCAAAAAGATGAGGTGCACTGCCTGGATCTCCGCTATGGCGTCGCTCTCTGGAAGAGCAATCTTGATTTCCCCGTCTCCAGCGGCGCGGTCGCCTCTGACACGCACTATTACGTTGGTTCCTATGACCAGAAAATCTACGGCATCTTGAAAAACCGGACCAATCCGGACTGGTTTTACATCACCCGCGGCGACATCCGCGGCGCGGGCATCGTCAGCGAAATGCAAACCTATTTCACCTCCACCGATGGCCGGGTTTACCGGTTCCACGGCAGCCGCGGCGCCCGCGACCAGTCCTTCTGGCAGTTCGCCACCAGCGCTCCCATCACCTCGCCGCCGGTCCTGTTCTCGCGCTGGGTATACGCCGGCTCGACCGACTTCAAGCTGTACAGCCTGCTCGAGCGCGACGGGACCAAGAACTGGGAATTCCAGGCGCAAGCGCCGATTTATGATCAACCTTATGCCTTCAACTTGAAGCCGAATTTCTCGCTGGTCCTCTGCATCGGCGATGACCAGAGGCCGGCGGTGAAGAAGCGGAAACTCTGGGCGCTGGATGCGGCCACGGGAGACGTGAAATGGGCATTCGATCATCTCCAGCAGACGCTGGCGGTGGGCAAGGATTCGATTTATTTCCTTACCGATCCTCGTTCAAACAAGGGGAGAAGCGTGATCGCCTTGGATGGGGTCACCGGAAAGGAAAAGTTCTCTTTCCCCGTGGACGACAGCTTTTTCATCCCTACGACCATCGGCGCCGGAGAGGCCCGGAAGCAGTCCGGGATCCTGTACCTGATCCACGCCTCGGGATTCATCCAGGCCATCGGGGAACGCCTGTGATGATCTACAGAGTCATTCGTCCGCCTGCGGCGGGTAAAACTAAAAAAAATCAATAAGAAGATGGATTAACCGCCAAGACGCCAAGAGCGCCAAGAAGAAGATAAGAAGAATTAAAAAATATTAAGGATGTGAAAAATTAATTCTTTCTAATTCAAACTCTGGATTTCTTTCTAAATCTAGGCGTCCTCCGCGTCTAGGCGGTTCAATTTTCTTTCTTTGGAAGGGAAGCCCTTGCATCCCAATCTCACCGTTGCGACCACCCCGCTGGCGGCTCCGCCTTCAGCACCGCCCAGCGCGCCGTCTTCTCCGTCACCCGGAAGCGGTGGCCGATCCGGAAGCCCACGACCCACGCCAGCTCCGCTCCTGAAAAGACCAGGGGGATCCGGCCCCGAGCTTGAAGAGCAAGGCCCGCGGCGCGGAAGAACTCCTTGAGCTTTTGGGAACCGGAAGCTCCCAGAGGATGAAACCGGTCGCCGGCCCGCCGCCCCCGCACCTCGAGCGGCGGTGAGAGCCGATCCGCATCCACCACTTCAATCCAGCGGCTGCCGGTCGGAATGGCCGGCGCCTGGCCGGAAAGCTCGATGGAGATCCGCCAGCTCTGCCATTCCACGGTTCCTGGGACCAGGAGGGGGAGAGCTGGAGCCTCGGCCCCCGCGGCAGGTCGCTCTCGCCGGCAGCCTGCCTCCCGGCCGGTGTGGGTGAAGCTCAGGATTTCATCCCCGATCTCCACCGCCCACCCGCCGCCGAGGGGGACTCGATCCCATCCGGTGCGAATCCCTGCGGCGCGGCGGAGCGCTTCCAGGGTCTGATCCAAAGACAGGGCCGGCGCGGGCCGGCCGATTTTTCGGGCCAGCTCTTCCAGACCCAGGCGCAGGAGCTGCCTTTTGAGGCTGCTGGACAGGAGCTTGAAGCCGGTCGACGAGAGGGCCAGGCTTTCCGGCCCATCCGCTCCCGGGCGGCGCAGGCCGGCCCACTTCTCATGGCAGAGCTCCTCGAGGAGCCGCCAGCTCCGGTGGGCGGTCCTGGAGAGCCGGCAGAGGGACTTCCGGGCGCCGCCGTGGACCGCCGCTTCAAGAAGGGGGAGGATCTGGCGGCGAAGCGCATTGCGGGGGATGGAGAGGTCTTGATTGCTGCGGTCCTCGCGGCAGGGCTGGCCGAGCTGCTCCAGGAAGGCGAGGATCTCCTCGCGGCTCCAGTCCAGGAGAGGGCGGATGAGGAGCGGGGTAGAGGGATCTGCAGGCGGGCCCAGGAAGCGGCGGGGCAGGATGCCGGCCAGGCCTTTCAGGCCCGTCCCCCGGACCAGGCGGAAGAGGATGGTCTCCGCCTGGTCATCGCGGTTGTGGCCGGTCGCCACGCCGCCCGCCCCATGCTGCCTCGCCCAGCGCTCGAGAGCGCGGTAGCGCGCCTCGCGGCCGGCCCATTCCAGGGACCTCTTCTCCTTCTCCGCCAGGCGCCGCACCGCGGCTTTTTCGAGCAGGAACTCCATGCCATGGCGTTCCGCCAGCTCTCGGACAAACTCGGCATCGGCCTCGGCCTCGCCGCCGCGGAGGCCGTGATGGACGTGACCGGCGAGCAATCTGGGGATTCCACGGGGCGGCGGCTGGCGGTCCCGCCAGAGCTGGAAGAGGCGGAGGAGCGCCGTCGAATCGGGCCCGCCGGAAGCGGCAATCAGGAAGGGCTGCGAGATCCGCGGGCCGGCGAGCTGGATCAAGGACTTTTCGAAGCGGTCGAGGTAACTTCCAACAGTTGCCATCAACCTAAATTTTACGAAATTACCCGCAAATAGAAACTTTATTGGCAGGTCGGAATCCCCGGACAGCCGGCAATGGCCTTACAAGCCACGCCACCGACGTGCGGCGGCCCGGCCAGGAACTGGGTTCTGAGGTTGTACGCGACATCCGAAACATCCACTTCGCCGTCGCCGTTCGCATCCAGAAGGGCTCGGTTGGCGGCGCTGTAAATGTCGCCCGCGCAGGGCAGCGTGTGCTCTCCCCTGAACATGTACTCGAGCAGCTGGACGGCGTCATCGAGGTCCAGCTTGCCATCTTGAGACATGTCGCCCGGCTTTTGCTTGGCCTCAGCGACCTTGAGGGTCAGCGTGCACTCGCCCAGGGTGAGCTTGCCCAAAGCCGGATCGGAATTGACATCGACGGTCTTGCCGCCGGAGGTGATGCCGTTCTTGACCGGTTGGCCAAGCCCCTGAAGGCCGTCGATCCACTGCAGCTTGACAGGCGTGGAGCCCTCATTGGGGAAGGTGAGTTCGGCTTTCACCTTGATGATGTTGAAGGTGCCGTTCCCCTGGAACGATTTGCCGATGACCAGGGCCAGGCCGTCGACCACGCCTTGACCTTGGGGGCCCTTGCCGTGGAGGGGGCCGCTCTCCGGATCCTTGGTCGGGTCGATCAGGCCGATGGAGCAGAAGAACTCGGGAACGGGGATGATGACTTCGCCGGTGCCGCAGGAGGCGCCGCTGGCGGCCGTGTCTTTCACGAATTCCAGGTTCTCGCCGCGGAAGCCGACCGACCAGCCCGCGGCCCCTTTGCCGGCGACGAAGTCGGATTGGGTGATGGTGCCGATGACATCGATTTGCCTCTTTTCCCCCGGGGCGCCAGAAATTTCCCCGCCACAGGCCGTCCCTTCCGGGAGCGTGAAGCCCATGGTGAAGTGGGTCTGAGCCCGGGCCGATCCAATCCCAAATAAAATGATGGCAAGCGCGGCAAACCAAATCACAGACCGTTTCATTTTTTCCTCCTTTTAACTCGGCAGTTCCTCATTCATGATATTGATATTCCAAGTTGGCAGCTTGACAGATCGGGCGCTCACGTATCGCACCAACCAATCCAATTTTACGGACAATTTCAAAATCTGGAACTGAAAAAGCGGGCCCCGGCCAGAATTTTGGAAAAATTTTGGCCCGGGGCCCGCTTTTTCAATCGGGGACTTGCCCGCGCTCAGGCAGCGCTCACAGGCAGAGGGGGTTGGGCGGGCAGCCGGGGATCTCGACGCACGCGGTGCCGAGGACGTGCGCCGGCCCGCCGAGGAAGATGTGATAGAGGTTGTGGATGGGGTCCGAGATGTCAATTTCGCCATCGCCGTTGGCGTCAAAAAGCTTCTTGTTGCCGGGGCTGTAAATGGTTTTGTTCTCGCAGGGAAGATCCGGCGGATCGCTGTGGAAGAGATGGGCCAGCAGCCTCTGCACATCGGTCAGCTCCAGCTCGCCGTTCTGGTCGGCATCGCCGGGGCGCTGGATCGCCCGGAGGACCTCGAGGGTGAGGCGGCACTCCCCCAAGGTCAAGCGGCCGGTGGCCACATCGATGGTCTTGCCGCCGGAGGTGATGCCGTTCTTGACCGGCTGGCCGGAGCCTTGCAGGCCGTCGGCCCAGAAGAGCCGCGCCTCCGCGCTGCCGCTGTCGGGGATGGTCACTTCCGCCTGGACCTTGCCGACGGTGGAGGTGCTGTTCCCCGCGATCGACTTGCCGATCAGGAAGGCGAGGCCATCGACATAGCCTTCACCCTGGGGGCTGCCGGCCAGAGGGCCGCTTTCAGGAGACTTGGCAGGATCGACCGTCGAGGCCGAGCAGAAGAACTCGGTGATGGGGATGACCACCTCGCCGCTGCCGCAGGAGGCGCCGCTCGCCGCGGTGGTTTGATCGCCGTTGGCGCAAGTGGCGCTAGTTTCGCCGTCGGGGCAAGGGGCGCCGCCCAGGAGAGGGCAAGCAGTGGCGGCGTCCGAGCAAGTATTGCTGACGCTGGCTCCAGGCACGCCGAGAAGATGGACGTTTTCGGCCCGGTAGCCAATGGAAAATCCCGAGGCCCCCTTGCCCGCTTCGAAGTCCGACTGGGTCAGCGTCCCGAACACATTGAACTTCACTTTCGAGCCTGGGGAACCCGTGATCTTGCCGTCGCAAGCCAAGGGGTTGCCATCCAGATTCTCAAGCTTGAAGCCCAGGTTGAACTTGATCTGCCCGAAGCTGGTTCGACCCAAAAGAACAATACCCACCACCACCGCCAGCGAGAGTACGGACTGTCTCATTTTTCCTCCTAAAAAGACCGAAACGAAAGAATCAACGACCTTGTTCCCGCGCCGAGTCACTCCCGATGACCCAGAGGGAAAATTACAACTCCATTCAGAAATCAATGATAAATTCTGGATATCAACGCAGGCCGATCTCAGGGTACAATTTAGCAATCGGCCTTCCATTAAATCAAGACCCAAAATCTGCTCAATTGACAACTATAAGAAATAAATCCGCTTCCGTCAAGGATCTGCTGGCATAAACTTTGGTTTTTTGGGCGCGGGGAGTGATATGGGGGGTGGTCAGCGCAGCAGCTCGCCGAGCCAGAGCGTTTCCAGGGCCTTGACCGTCTCGATCCCGTAGTGGCGCTTGAGCAGACCTTCCAGGGAGCCGGGGTCCAGGGACAGCTCCTCGGCGAAATTCAGGAAAACCTCCATCCCCTTTTCCTCGATGAGGAAATGGGCGAGGCAGTAGCTCTGAGCGTAAAACAACTTCACCTCGTCATCGCCCGGATAGTCGTTGAGCCGGATGAACTCGGCCAGCCTGGGGAGCTTGTCGATCTTGTGCGCTTGCACCGTCGCGCTCCGGTAGTGGCGATGGACGAAGGCCGGCTCCGCGTGGATGGCGTAGCCCTCGTTGAGCCAGAGCGGGATCTCCCCCTGGTAGCGCAGGCGATGGGCCAGCATGGCATGGGCCACCTCGTGAGGGATGATGCAGGCGGTCAAGCGGGGCTGGGTTTGAAAAGAGTCGATGCGGTGGTCGGAAAGAGTTCCCAGCCGTTTGAGGATCTGGTGGGAACCTCCCGTCCAGTTGTGGCGCCCGGTGGCGGCGATGAATTCCTCCTGGGTCGGGTAGAGGTAGATCCGGCAGGGCTTGTGCCAGTGGGTCTTCACGCCCAGCTCTTCAAACAGCCGCAGGTAGATGTCCTCGGCGACAGCGGCCACTTCCTCCCCCAGCGGGAAGTTGCGGTGGTAGACCACGAAGTGCTCGCTGGCGGTTTCGCGGAAGTCGCCCGGCAGCACCGCGGCGGCGGCGCTATTAGAGGCGGCAGCCTTGGCCGGATCGGTATTTTCCGTCCCCTTCTCGAGGCTGGCCAGGATCCGGGCCTCGGCGGCGCGGCGCAGGAGGTCAATCCCACTCTTTTTTTTACCGGAGTCGCTCTCACCGCTCAGCCGGCGGTAGACGGCGGCGGCGTCTTCCAGCCGGCCGGTCCCCTCGAGGGCCAGGCCGCGGAAGTAGTTGAGGATGTCGCTGGCGGGGACGATTTCAAGAGCCTCCTCGGACCCTTTCAGCAGCTCCAGGAACTTGCTGGAGACGATGAGCGGCTCGAGCTCGCGGATCTTCAAGGCGGCGTAAGGCGCGGCCATCTGGGGCACCAGGTCGGGCTGGTACTCGATGGCCTCCAGGTAGCGTGTTTCGGCCGTCCGCCAGCTCCCCCGCCGGAACTCGGCGTGGCCCAGGGCCAGGGAGGCCTTGCCGAGCAAGGGGGCGAGGCGGCTCTGGCGCTCCGGAAACTGCTGGTAGAGCCGGCAGAGGCGATTGAAGCCTTTCAAGACGTCGCCGCGGTCGATTTCTTCCGCTCCCAGCTTTTCATCCGCGGCCGCCTGCTCGAGCTCGCGCTCGATCTTCGCCAGGGCCGCCCGGGCGGCGGCATGCCGGGGATGGATTTCGAGAACCGCCTGATAGGCCTGCCGGGCCTCCTCGAGGCGGCGCGCCTCCTCGAGTTGCCGCCCCAGGCTCTCATGGGCCTTGAGGAGCCCGTCCCGGGCCCGCTGGCAGCCCTCCCCCTCCTTCAGGGCGGATTGAAAAAGGAGGATGGCCCCGGCATAATCCTCCCGGTTGATGTGCTTCTCGGCCTCGGAAAGCAGGTAATTGAGGCGGCTTTCGCTCTCGATCTTGAGGATGTCGCGCGCCGGGATGGTCAAGGTGCCGCCGGGAAAGCGGACGGTGACCGTCTGGTCCCCCCGGACCTGGATCTCGCCTTGGATCTGGTTGCCATTTTTCAGGTAAATGACGTCGGCGACCGCGGCGTGAAGGAAAGCGCCGGCCGCCGCGGCCAGGGCGCCTGAAAGCCAGGCGCCGCGGGCGAATCGGTGGCTCGGAAACATGTCTTTTTTATCGGCAATTCGATCGCTTGACTTTGAAGGTCCGGGGGAATCTGATGGTGCTGAAATGCCCAGGATATTAAATTCTTCCTCCGCAAATTCTCCGCAAGATGCGGAGAATTTGCGGATAGCTCGGTTGCGGGCGAAGCCCGCATTATAGGGTGAACCATGACCGACACTTCGATTTATCAGAACCCCCTCTGCGAGCGCTATGCCAGCGCCGCCATGCTCCAGAACTTTTCCTCGGACCGGCGCTACCAGACCTGGCGCCGGCTGTGGGTGGCTCTGGCGGAGGTGGAAGCGGAGCTCGGCCTGGAGATCAGCCGGGAGCAGATCGAGGAGCTGCGCCGCCATCAAGATGACATCCCGTACGCCCGGGTGGCGGCCCTCGAGGAGGAGCTGCGGCACGATGTCATGGCGCACATCCACGCTTACGGTGAGCAGTGCCCCCGAGCGCGGGGCATCATCCACCTGGGGGCGACCAGCTGCTACGTCACTGACAACGCCGATTTGATCTTGATGCGCGATGGCCTGGCGATCCTGGCGGAGAAGCTCGCCGCCCTGCTCTTGGCCTTGAAGAACTTCGCCCTGGAGCACGCCGACCGGCCGGCGCTCGCCTACACGCACTTTCAGCCCGCGCAGTTGACCACCGTCGGCAAGCGGGCCGCCATGTGGGCGCAGGATTTTCTCATCGATTTCCAGGAGATCAGCCGGGTGAGGTCCGAGCTGCGCTTCCGAGGGGCCAAGGGGGCCACGGGCACGCAAGCCAGCTTCATGAAGCTTTTCAACGGCGAGGGGGGGAAGGTCAAGGATCTCGACCGCCGCGTCGCCGAGCGCATGGGCTTCAAGGACAGCTTCCGCATCACCGGCCAGACCTACACGCGCAAGCTCGATGCGCAGGCGCTTCAGGCCGTGGCCGGGGTGGCGGTGTCGGCGCACAAGTTCTCGAACGACCTCCGGCTGCTGCAAGGGCTGGGGGAGCTCGAGGAGCCCTTTGGCAAGGCGCAGGTGGGCTCGTCGGCCATGCCTTACAAGCGCAATCCCATGAAGCTCGAGCGCATCAGCTCCCTCGCCAAGTGGGGGATCTGCGAATCACAAAACGCCGCCTGGATCGGCGCCACCCAGTGGTTCGAGCGGACGCTGGATGACTCCGCCAACCGCCGCCTCAGCATCCCCCAGACCTTCCTCGCGGTCGATGCCATTCTTGTCCTGGCCAACCACGTCATGCGCGGCCTGGTGGTCTATCCGGAGGTGATCCGCCGCCGGGTCCGGGAGGAGCTGCCGTTCATGGCCGTTGAAAACCTGCTGCTTCTCGCCGTCCGCCGCGGCGGCGACCGCCAGAATCTGCACGAGCGCCTGCGGGTGCACTCCATGGAGGTCCAGGAGGCGCGGCGCTCCGGGATCGCGGGCAAGGGCCTCGTTGAACGTCTCCAGGATGACCCAGCCTTCGCCGCGGTGCGAGAGCAGCTCGATGCGGTCCTCGATCCGGCCCAGTACTACGGGCGGGCGCCGGAGCAGGTGAAGGAGTTCTTTGCCGAGGAAGTCGATCCCGTGCTTTCCGGCTACAACCGGCTTGCCGGCTTGAAGTGGGACGTCAAGGTATGACCTCGAAGCGGCTCAGGCCTCCCTACGGTGATCCGGCTTTCGAGGACGATCATGCCAAACGGGCTTTTGACGAGGAAGCGGGGCGGAGGCCGTGCCGCGGCAAGCCGAAACGGCGGGTGACAGGCAAGAAAGTTCGGGCGCTGACCGCCGCCTGCCCGGTCCTCGAGGGCGTGGTGCTCAGCCGCTCGAGGGGGTGCTACCAGGTGGCGACGCCGGAGGGGGAATTGGACTGCTCGATCCGCGGCCGCTTGCGGGGCAACGAAAAGCCGGTGGCCGGGGACCGGGTCTGCCTCCGGCCGGTGGCCGGCGGCGGGGGGGTGCTCGAGGAGGTGCTGCCCCGGAAAAACCAGCTGCTGCGCGTTTCGGAGGAAGATGAGCGCCAGCACCAGACGATCGTAGCCAACCTCGATTTGCTGGTGGTGGTGCTCGCCGTCAGCCCGGCGCCCCGGTGGGCGCTCGCCGACCGCCTGCTGGCGGTGGCGGAGCGGCAAGGCTTCGATCCCTTGATCGTCATCAACAAGATCGACCTGGCTGCGGAAGGCTCGCCGGAGCGGAGCGGCCTCGATGCTGAAGCCGCCGTTTACCGGGGGCTCAACGTTCCGGTGCTTTACACCAGCGCCCTTTACCAGCAGGGGATTGACGAGCTGCGGCAGCGGTTGAAGGAGAAGAAAAGCGTCTTCTCGGGCCACTCCGGGGTCGGCAAGAGCACCCTGCTCAATGCCCTGCAGCCGGAGCTTCGTTTGAAAATCGGCGAGGTCAATGCCTGGACCGGCAAGGGCCGCCACACCACCTCCATGGCCCGCTTCCTGAGGCTGAAAGGGGGAGGATGGGTGGCCGACACCCCGGGATTCCGGGAGTTCGGCCTGGGGGACATGCAGCCCGCCGACTTGGGGCGCTGCTACCCGGAGTTCCGGCCGTTTATCAGCCAGTGCCGTTTCCAGGACTGCCTCCACCAAGCCGAGCCCGGCTGCGCCCTGAAACCGGCGCTGGAGGAGGGGGCGGTTTCCAAGTTGAGGTACCAGAATTATTTGCAAATTCTGAGAGGGCTAGTGAAATGAGCTGGGCAGCCCGCCAGGATCTTTTTCGGGCTCAATTCGGCGCTATTTTAAATGCAAGAAAAGCCTGTTAAAATTCGTCTTGAATGACGGGCTAGCCTGGATTTATCAGGCCAGGCTCGAAGTTGAAAGAGCTGTTGCGAAGGCCGAACCGGAGTGTTGGGATCGGCCTTCCTGACGGAGCCCCAATGGACAAAGAGGATCGTCAACTGGTTCAGCGCGTGCTGTCAGGAGATATTCAAGCCTTTAACGGGCTGGTCAAAAAGTACAACCGGCTGGCCGGAGCGCTGAGTTACGCGATCTGCGGCGATTTTCAAATGGCCGAGGACCTCGTCCAGGAGGCCTTCTTGAAAGCGTACTCGAGCTTGCGGTCTCTCAGGGACCCCGGCAAGTTCAAAGTATGGCTGGCGGGGATCGTCAAATCGAAAACCATCGATTACGTCCGCCAGCGGAAGAGCTTCTGGTCGATTCCCCCCGATTCGACTTTCGGCTCGGCAGAATCGGAGTCGCTGGGCTTGAACTCGGCGGAGGACCTGGTGCTCAAGGAAGAGTTCCGCAACAAGATTCTCGAGGCGATCCGCGGCCTGCCGGAGGCGGACCGCCTGGTGATCGCCTTGAAGCACATGGAAGGGCTGTCCTACAAGGAAATTGCCGAGATCACCGGCGACTCGGTGAACGCCATCGAGTCCCGGCTGTTTAGAGCCCGGGCGACGTTACGAAAGAAACTGGATCACCTCCTAAAATGCTGATGCGATGGGATGAGAAGCCATGAAAAACGATCAGTGCCGATTTGTGGAAGAAAACCTCTGGCCGTACCTGGATCGGGAGCTGACGGCGAAAAAGGTTGCTGAAATCAGCCTCCACCTCAAGTCCTGCTCGCCCTGTCAAAAGCTCCATGAGGCCCGGGCCCGGGAGGCGGCGCTCTACCGCTCGGCTTTCCTCAACACCCCCTTTGGCGACGGCTTTGCCAAGAAATTCCAGAAGCGGCTCGAGGTCGAGCTGGAGAAGCGAACCTTGCTGGATCCCTCGACCGACATCTTCACGTTCCATCCCCCTGGCCCCTTCCGCCGCCATGCCGTTCTCTGGACCGCCTCCTCGTGTGCCGCCGCGCTCGTCGTCGCCGTCCTGCTGGGCCTCGTCTGGAGGCCGTTCGCGGCCCAGAATTCGCGGACCGTCCTAGAAAATGGGCCGCTTCCCGGCCCGATCGCCAGCCTGCCGGCCGAGGAGCAGGGCCTGGGAGTCTTCAAGGATGGCTCGAGCGCCGGCGTGGTTATCCACCGGCCAGATCGCGAAATCGACCATGGCTACAAGGCCATCGAGGCGGGGTCCCGCTTCACACGCTCGAATGGGGGCCAGGAGCTGTGCATGGAGCTCCTCGATGGCACCCGCCTGGTTTTCGCCGCGGGTCCCCTCGACTTCCTGGTGTCGCCCGACCTGCGGCCGCGCGGTTCTTTCAGCGGCGAGCTGCGCCGGGGGAAGCTGGCCGCCCACGTCGTGCCTCAGGGGGAAAACCGCACTTTTGAGATCTCCACCCCCCACGCCCGGGTGAAGGTGGTGGGGACGCGCTTCGAGCTCGAGGTCACGGAAGTGGATGGCCAGCCGGTGACGCGTCTCGCGGTGCGGGAAGGGAAAGTGCTCTTCCTCGACGGTAGCGGCGATACCGAGATTCTGGTCACCCCTGAAACTGGCTCAGTTACGATGCCTCTACCTTCCCCCCTCGGTCCCCCCGAGGGGACGGTACCTTCCCCCCTCGGTCCCCCCGAGGGGACGGTGCCTTCCCCCCTCGGTCCCCCCAAGGGGACGGTGCCCCCAGACGCCAAAAGCCCGGCGCCGGCACCTAAACCCCAGCCGGTTCCCGAGCTGGACAGCCCCGTTTCGGGCGGGAAAAATTAGGGACAGCGACCGAATTTTGTCTTAAAAATTCGGTCGCTGTCCCTAATTTTTCTTTTTCTTCCTCGGCTCCGGCGCTCCCGTCGCGGCTTTTCTCACCGCGTCGGCGAGCGGCAGCTCGCTATCCTCCTTGTCGTCGCTCCAGCTGATCAGCAACTCCCCCTTCAAGAAATAGATCCGCCGATCGCCGTAGTCCCACTGCGTCACTTCAAGGTCCTTGACGTTCTGCCGGCGCACCCGATCCGGAAATCCGATGGCTTCCGCCACTTCTTTGGGAGTCATGCCGCGGGTGATCTCCCCCTGGCGGGAGAGGTTGGCGTACTCCTTGTCGGTGCGTGAGCGCAGGATGGCGTTGGTCAGGCCTTCCTCGGGCAAGGCTTCCACGACCTCGAACATTTCCTTGTCCAGCTTCTTCACCCAGCGGTTCAGGTGCCACACGAATCCTTCCCCTTTCTTGAACTCAGAATAGTTGAGCCAGCTTTGGCCAATCTGACGGTAGCCCAGCTCCTTGAGTTTTTGCTGGATGCCGGGGTGGGCTGAAAAGCGGGCGGCGAGCTGCCTGAGCAACTCTCCGAAGCACTCCGGATCGGCGACTTTCTTGAAGAGCTCTTGGAGCAGGGCGAAGTGGCCGTCGCCATCGTCCGGCTTCAGCTCGGCGGCGGCCCCCTTGTATCCCTCGGCAGCCGCCTGCCGGGAAAGGGGCAGCAGGCTTCGGTCGGGAAAGCGTCGCTGGATCTGAGCGATCCAGGCCGCCAGTTGGATCAGCTCGTCGCTGGAGTCCGGCTGGCTCAAGCGGAGCTTCAACCTCTCGCCGTAGAGTTCGACATCGCCTGGCGCCGTTTCAATGTTCTCGACTTCGAAGACCGCCGGCTCCCCGCCCGCTGCAGGGGCCTCTCCGGGACGGAGGAATCCGGAGAGGGAGAGATTGTCCCTCTCGGTCTTGAAATGAAGCAGCTGGCGGGCCAGGGAAGTATCGGCCAGGATCAGCCGGTAAGGAGCGCCGAAGAGGTGGATCTCCTGATCCACCAGGCCGAGGTATTTCCCGGTGATGACCACGCGCTCCCCTTCCTGGAGGCGGAGGGCCTCAAGCTCCTCGGGAGGGATTCGCCTCGAGGGTGGATCGACTTCCTGGCTCCGCTCCTGGGACAGGACTGGAACCAGCCAGGCGGCGATCAAGCTGCCGATCAGGGTGGCTAATCCACTCCGGTTCTTCCGCGTCACTTGAATATCTCCAGTACAAAAATCTTGCCGCTGACCGTGATGGCGTACAGATGGTTCTTCCATACCAGCGGCGCCTTGATGACCGCTTCATCGGAGCGGAACTTCCAATCGACGCTATGCCTGGTCAAGCTCACCGCCAGGATTTCTCCGCCCACGGTGCCGAGCACGAGCTGGTCATCGACCATGGTGAATTCTCCCAGCGCCGAGCTGGACGCGGCCAGGCTCCAGTCCGAGCTGCCGCCCTGGAGCTGCAAGGAAAGGACCTTGCCGGCGCGAGTCCCCAGAAGGATGGAATTGCCGTGCAGGATCAACTGGGTGGAAAGGCGGTCCCCCAGGCTGCAGGACCACTCGAGCCGGCGCCGCGCCAGATGGTAGCGGTGCAGGACGCCGTTTCGGGTGGAGTAGAACAGGGAATTCTCGCGGACCATCAAGTCGCAATCGATCTCGTGAGTGAAAGTTTCGGCATGGACGAGCTTCAACTCGGGGACCGAGAGGAAATAAAGGTGATTGTCCTCGCTCGCGGCCAGGAGGAGGTTTTCCCAGAAGGCCGGGGCATAAAGGATTTCGTTTTCGGCGGTGAAGGAGGAGGAGAATTTCCCCTCGACATGGTTGATGAGCGAAACTTTGCCTTCCAGATCACCCACGGCAGCCCATTTCCCATCCGGCGAGATTGCCGGCATTGCAGCCACGGCCGCGCCGGTATTGATGCGCCAGCGGGACTTCCCCGTCTTCCGGCTGATGGCGGCGACTTCACCCGAGACGTTTCCCAGAATGATTTCCGCCGGCGTGTAAAGAGGATTGGATGGAACATCGCCGAATTTGCCGATCTGCCGTTGCCATTTGAGAGCTTGGGTTTCCAGGGAGGCGGCGTAGAAAGTGCCATCGCGGGAGGCCAGGTAAAGGTCCCCTTCCTGCAGGTCGGCGGCCTGGTGAACCGGCCCGGAAAGCTTGAACTCCGACAGTGGCCGGAGGTTCATGTCGACGTGGAGACGCCAGCTCTCGCCGACGACGGCAGTTCGCTGGGTGCTTTCGCAGCCGGTCCGGGAAAACTGGATGCTGAGGGTCTCGCCCTTTCTCTTGTGAATTACCAGCGGCGCGGCGCCGAGATTGGCTCCGTTGAGCTGGACGAAGCAGCCCCTCGGATTGGTGGTGATGACCAGAGGGAAGAGGAGAGATTGGACCTTGGGGATGTCCTGGAACTCCTCGCTCAGTTTCTTGTAAATGTTGAAGGCCTCCTGATACTCACCGCGCTCCTCGAGCCCTTTGGCCTCGTCGACCATGGCGGTGAAGGAGTCGCGCGCCAGGCGGAGCTTTTCCTCCTGAAGAGACTCCTGCCGCTTCTTTTCCATCAGCACCTTTTCTTCCTTCAAGTGCTCGAAAGTGGAGATCCGTTCCAGCGCCACACGGCTTTCCTGGACTTGCAGGCTGAGACCGTAGGAGTCCAGGACTTTTTCGTAAGCAACCTTTGCCGCCTTGAAGTCCCCCGAGTTGAGGCTCATCTGCTCGAGCCTCCAAGCATGGCTGACGAGCTCCCGGGCCTTGATTTCATAGAGAATTGGAACCACCATGGATACGAGCAGCAGGATGATGCCGGCTCCGGCAATGGTGATGCGGCGCTTCTTGCGGTGCTCGAGCTTCTGCTGGAGGCTGAGCAGGTTGCTGACCTCTTGCTTGATGTCCTGACGGTCCGGCGCGATTTCGAAAATGAGGCGCAAGATCCTGATCTTTTCGCTGATCCGGGAATGGCCGGTGATCGAAGCGGCGGCTTCCTCGTACCGGGCGATGGCTCCGGAAAGATCGCCGGCCTCCTTGAGGAGGGTGGCAATGCGGATCTTGCGGTTGAGGTCTTTGGGGAAGTGCCCCGCCACCTTGGAGAGCACTTCGGCGGCATGGACCAGGGCTCCTTTGGCGACAAGCAAATCCGCCAGCTTGTCTCCGCACGCTTCCAGCAGGCTCAGCTTGCCGCAGTTGAGGGCCGCCTGGAAGACCATTTCCAGCAGGGATTCGTTTTGAGGGAAGTGGATGACCAGCGGGCCGCCGTACTGGATGACTTCCTGGAACTGACCGCTCTGGAAGTAGAGCTGCGCCGCCTTCAGCAGGCACTCGCGGCCCGGCTGGTCGCGGCCGATTTCGATGAGGGATTGGCCCAGCAGGCACAGCGGTTCGGGCCGGTTGGGGGACAGCTCGACGCCGAATTGCAAGAAGTCGATGGACCTCTCGAAATCCTTCTTCGAAGTGGCTTGCGAGCCGCCGGCCCGGCACTCCTCCAGGGTCAAGGGCCGGATGCGCCCCGCTTCCAGGAACTCGAAGATCAGCTTGCAGCAGTCGAACCGGCTGCCGGGGAATTTCTCGAAGAGCCGCCGGACGTTGGTCTTGCCGTCGAGCATCTTGAGGAGCGCCTCTTCCATGGGATTCTGCGGTTCGATCTCGGCGGGCGCAACCGCCAAGGTGAAAATTTCGTTGAAGGTCTGGAGCTTCTTTTGAATGACCCGCCATTCATCCGCCCGCCGCACTCCTTCCATGAGGACGCTGTAGGTGTTGATGGTGATGCGCAGGTTGCGCTGGAAGGAGTCGAAAATTTCTTCGGGGAAATGATTGACGTAAAACTCGAACTCGGCATCGGTGAGCAGGAAGAGGTCGTAAATCTCCTCGCAGATCTTGGTCTCGAGGGCCTGCTGGATGTCCTCCTGCTTCAGCCCGCAGTTCTTCATCAGGATCTTGCCGAGGAGCTCCGCCGACTCCTTCTGCTGCTCCAGCGCTTTCTGGAGGTCGGCCTTGCTGATCTTTCCCTGCCGGATGAGGATCTCGCCGATTCTCAAGGAAGGGTGGGTCCGGATCGAAAACAGGGATATTTCCCCCCGAGAGAAGTAAATGTACTTCTCCTCGGCATTCTTCTCGACGATTTTCAGCGTGCCGGTGTGGTTGTTGACCGCCAGCGATTGAAAGATTTCTCCCAGGCTAAAGCTGGAGAGGTTGCCTTTGATCATTGATTTTAGTCACTAGATCTTCCGGTATCGAAACACGAGAGTCCCTCAAACGAAAAATAACTTATAGAACTCAGTTTGGCACTTGCCGCCGGCTTCCTTGAATGTTCTCGGAACCAAGGTTGGAGAGGTCCTGTCCAAATTCTGGACGGGCCGGCATCGGCTCGCTCCCGCGGCCCAGGCATCGTATTTTTGGATGCACTACCTTTTTTATTCTGGCTTTTTCATTCTGGTCTGCAAGGTTTGATTACAGGAAACGGCAATGTCCCATTTCGATGAACATCTCTTTGGGCGGATCGCGGTGCTCAACGGCTATCTGACGCCCGAGCAGCTGCAGGAATGCCTGGCCGTTCAGAAATCCATGGATCCGGCGCGCCGCGCCCCCATTGGAGAAATCCTGCGGTCGAAGGGGTACCTGAAAGGTAAACATCTCTCTCAGATCCTCGAAATCCGCAAAAACAAGCTCCGCAAGCTGCTCCGGGATGCCAAGGAGCTCATCAAGACCGATAAGGTTTTCGGCCAGATCGCCCTTAAGAAAGGAATGATCACTCTAGAACAGCTCGAGTCGGCGCTTTTGGAGCAACAGCGGTTGAAGCTGAAAAATTTTCAAATCCGCCTGGGCGAAGTGCTCGTCGCCTTGAAGCATCTCAAGGTGAACGAGGTGTTCGACATTCTGGCGGAGCAGAACGGCCGCATCCTGATCTGCCCTTCTTGCGACTGCCATTTCACGGTGCTCTCCTACTCACCCGAAAAGCGGTACAAGTGCAGCCAGTGCGACGCTTATCTGAAGACCCCCACCTTCCTGGATACCGTGGTGACGGATGGGGTTCTGGAGGACCAGGTGTCGGAGGAATAGATGAGGAGGGATCCTTGAACAAGAATCAAACGCTCCAGATTTCCATTGAAGATGAGAAGCTCGGACTGCAGATGGTCAAAGACCGCCTCATCACGGAAGCCCAGCTGAACACCGCCTCCGATTTTCAACGGGCGATCGGCGGCCGCCTGGAAGACTTGATCGTCCGCCTGGGTTTTGTGAATCAGACCATCATGGACAAGTTCATCGAAAACTACGCCGCCCATTTGAAAGGCGACAAGCCGAAGAAGCGGGAGGCGGCGGGCGCGAAGGAGCGGGCCGAGGGCCGCGGCGATGTGAACGAAAAGACCGCCAACTTCGAAGATCGTCCTCTCCGTGGGACCGAGGGGCGGGAACATCGTCCCCTCGGGGGGATCGAGGGGGGGGAACATAGCGTGGCGGCCGCCGAGGCCGTCGCTCCGTCCGCGGCCGCGCCAGGCTCTCCGCGCTCCCCGGCAGCCAGGGAGGGCAAGGAGGCCGCAGATTCCAAAGAGGCGGCCAAGATTTCGACCCTCAACGAAACGGCGATCGTCCTCGAGGCCCTCTTGCGGATCCTGGTTCGCAAAGGGGTGATCGAGAGCACCGAGATCAAAGAGGAAATCCGCCGGCTGTGATCCGCCCCGAGGCTAACCCGCTAACCCGGGCCTTTCCGCACCATCAAGTACCAGTAAACTTTCCATGCCAGGGCCAGCAAGCCGCTCAAGGAGAGCGCCAGAACAGCAATCCAGAGGAGGGTGTTCGCCAGCCGGCGGGTCTTTTTGAACAGCAGCGCCGCCTCCGGAGGCTGGTTCACCGCTTCCCAGATGCCGCGGCTCCGCTCCGGGCCGGGCGGCTGCAAGCAGGAGTCGAAGGCCTGGAAGGCATGCTGCAGGGAACGGTCCAGTCCAAAGAGCTCTCCGTACTCCTTCCAGCAGCGTTCGCATTGGCGCAGGTGATCCCGCACTTCCGAGCGACTGGCCTCTTCCAGGGAGCCGGCCAGGCAGCTCATGGCCATTTCCTCCCACTCCTGGCAGCTCTTTTTGATGGCGTTGTCGGTCATGGATGCTCCGATTCGGGGCCCTTGATCATTGCTGTCATGTCCGGGGGAGGACCTTCTCGGCGCGATTTCAAAAGACCCCTCCGCCCAACCTCCGGACCGCCTGCATCGGCCAGTTTAACCGGGACCCGCTCCTTTTGCTCCAATTTTCGCGCTTTTTCCGGCGAGGGCTCCCGGGAGTCCGGGCCCTTCCGCCAGTCTCTCTCTCGGCCAGGACAGTCTCCCGCCCGGCCAGGCGAGCCTCCCGCCCGGCTGGGATCGAGGCTCCGGCGTACCTTCGCCAGGGCCCGGAAAATCCGGTTGCGTATGGTGCCTTCGGGCTCGTGGAGCTGAACCGCGATCTGCTTGGCGGAAAGCCCCATTTGATACCGCAAGGTGATGACCAGGCGGTATTTTTCCGGAAGGCGGGCGACCGCCTCTAGGACGGCATGGACCTGCTCCCGCTCCTCCACTTCCCGTTCCCCTTCTCCGGAGCTCTCGGCGACGAAGGGGAGCAGCCCTTTTTCCATCAAGGAGTCCAGTGACAGGGAGTCTTTCTTCTTGCGGCGGAGAAAATCGGTGGTCAAGTTGGCCGCGATCCGGAGGATCCACGCCAGGAAGCTTCTCGGAGACTCCAGGCTCTTCAGCGAGCGGAAGGCCCGGACGAAAGTGTCTTGAGCGAGTTCCTCCGCATCCGACAGGTTGATGACTTTGGCCAGGATCCAGCCCACGACCACCTTCCAGTACTTGCGGTGTAGATCCTGAAAGGCCCGCTCCTCTTCCGGACCCGAAATAAACGCCGCAATCAGGCGGGCATCTTCCCTGGCGGAGTCGGAGGCTGGGTTGGAGCGGGCGTTCTGGGGCATTTTGAAAGCCATCTTAACATTCCTGGACGGTCCGGGCGATCTAGTAAAAGGACGTATTGAATCGCCGGCCGTTTCCTCTTTTTTTCCTGGCGGCGGAGAGGGGGGCTCAGAATAAGCAAAAGTCCTGCCGGGCAATCACCGAAAAGACCATTAAACCCCGGTATTTCAGGGGCTTGCCGGCCCATCAGGGCCTCCGGCCGAGCCCCGTTTGACGCCCGGCATGGGCGGGGTATTCTTCTGAGATATTCTAGTCATTATCAGCACCGGACCAGGGCCCAGAAAACCGCTCTGGAGCAGGACCGGACGTGGAGAGCTTCCAGGGTTGGACTTTCTAGACGGGAAAAGCCGATAGATTCATCAGTTTCTGTTGCCGTTCAGCGACAGAAACCATTCAGAAACCAAATCAGCAACCAAAACTGCCAACGAGGCGAAGCTGGAACCGGATGACTCCTTACGGGGTTTCGCTTCCTGGGAGATTTCTCATTGGAGAAAGAATTCATGGCGAAAAAACCCGAAAACGAATCCAAGCGGTTGAAGAAAAATCAGCCGTCAGAAGATCCAGGGATCGTCGACCCCACCATCATCATGCGCACCGAAGGGATCGAGGATACCAAACTGATGTCAAAAGATATGGCGGCGCCTCAGGCGGCGGAGGCTCCGATCCAGCCGGCCGCCGACTTCAACGCCGGCACCGAGATGGTCACCCAATCCATCGATGAGCATATTAGCCCCGTTTTGAAGGATGGGCCGCCTACCGAAACGGAGGAGGTTCTGGTGCTTCTTCCCGATGAAGGCGAGGGCGGCAAGGAAGGTTCAGGGAAGGGGGAGGCGATCCCCTTCGTGGAGACTCAAGAGGTCGAAGAAGCCGATATCAACACGGATACCGCTGCCAGCGGAAAACCGGTGGGGAGCACCACGGCGGAGAGCATCGAGAACATCGGCCTGAAGAGCGTCAATCCGCTGGCCGGGACGGAAGAGATTGCCGGCGCCGAGGGAACTTCAGAGGCTGGCGGCTCCACTGGCCGGCCGGAGGCGGAAGCGAGCGGAAGCGACACCGAAAATATCGGCGTCATGGATGAAATCGCCGAGCTGGCCACTTCCCTGGATGAGGACATCCTGAATGCCGGAACAGCCTCCGACTCGGCTTCGAAAGAAGGCGTCAAGGATCAAGTCGGCGACGCCGCTGGCCCGCTCCTCGAAGGATCCGAAGATATCGCCGCGGCCGAATCCGCACCTCAGAAGTCGAAGACCCGCGTGCTTCTTGTGGCCAGCGGCCTGGCCGCTTCCATTGGCCTGGGCCTCTTCTTCTTCCCCGAGATCAGCGAGTGGTTCAACGCCAATTTCGGCGAAGGCGGCACCGCCTCGGCCACGACCGGCATCAAGCGGGGCCACAAGCCCCATCCGGCGCCGGTCATCGGCACGAAGCCGGGCGGCACGGAAGTCGCCGCTGTCCCTGGAACGCCGCCGGCGGAAGCGGGCGGTGCCGGCGGGCCCGCAGCCCCGGCAGGCTCGGGGAATGAGGCCAACCCCTCTTCGGTGAGACCTGCCGGCGGGGAAGTCGCTCAGGCGGAGCTGTCGGCCACGCGGATCGCTGTCAGGAAGAAAGTGTTGCTGGCATTGCGCCTCGGGCTTCCGGGTAAGATGGAAAAGGAGTCAGAATGAGAAGAGCAACGATTTTTTTGGGATTCCTCTTGAGCTTCGCTCCGGCGCTCTGGGTTGAGGCTGGCAGCGTTTTCATGAAGAACGGTTATATCATCCAGGGGCCGATTGTCGACCAGGATGAGACCATGATCGTCATGGGTTGGCAAAACGGCAAGGTCTTCATTTACCGCCGCTTTTTGGAGACGGTGGTTCTCGATCCGGAAGAGGAGGCCGCCATTGCCAAGAAGAAGGCCAAAGCAAGCCATCCGGTCGAGGCAGAACCGGAGCCCGCCCTCATCCAATCATCCAATCCCGAGGAAGACCTGCCGCCGAACTTTGAAGCCGTGGTGAAGAACCTGATGCCGGAGGGGGGCAAAAATGCCGCGAGGGGCGAGACCTCCGTTCCCGTCGCTCCGTTCTCCGGGGCTGGCACCAGCCCGGAGGCTGCTGGCAGCTCCGCCGCTCCCAAGGAGACTTGGCCCGGGACCGTGGCTGGAACTGAAGGTCCGCCGTCGACGCCTCCTTCCGTCGAAGTGGGGGTCATCCCGCCCGAGAACAAGGGAACCGGCGCCCGCCAGGAAGTCGCAGAGCTAGCGGTCTCTCTGGAACCTCCTGCCGGCTGGTTCCGTGAAAACGGCGGCGAGGAAGGCGTCCGGTGGGCTGGAACGCGGCAGGAAGATGCGTTCGCGCCCAGCCTGGTGATCGTGTCCGCCGCGGTGAACGAGTGGAATCTGGAAGATGCCAGGAAAGCCCTGTATGAAGATCCCAAGGAAGTGCTGGCGGATTTCTCGATCGTCAAGGAGGAAGAGAAGCTGATCCAGGGGCGAAGGGTGTTGCAGTTCATTGGCCAGGGCGAAGTGGGTATGAAGGTTTCCAGTGCCGAAGGGGAAAAGGCCGGAAGCGCCGCGAAAGAGTCCCAGCACCTGACCGTCTCGGTCCGGCAGTGCCTGGTCCCTGGAAAAAGCCGCTTCTGGCTGATCACCACTTTCAGCAACGAGAACACCTCGAACGAAGACCTCACCGCCATGGAGCGCGCCGTGGAGTCGATCCAGTTTCTAGCAGAATGAAGTGGGATCTCCTCCAGCGCGAGGGTTTGCAATTTGTAGCCGCGAGAAGCGGCTAAAAATTGCAAAACCATTAAAAATGATTGCAAATTGATCAAAGAAGTTTATTATCGCAACCGATAATTGAGAGCTGAAGGCTGGCTGGATTCACTGCGGCTGGATTCACTCTGGAATCACTCGGAAATCATAGGATTGAAAAATAGCAAGCCCTGCCCAGAACCAACAAGAGAATGGGAGCATCCGGCTCACCAGCTCCTTTCTAGAATTTCCCAACGAACGTATCGTTTTTGGTTTCCTTTTTTGGTTTCATTAGGCCTTTTTTAAAGGAGAACGGACATGGCCAAGGTTGCCAGGAAAACCGCGAAGAAGAAGAAATCCACGAAGAAGACGGTCTCGAGGAAAACCAAGAGGCGGACCGGCAGGTAAGATCTGCTTTGTGCCCCCCGCTGCTCGGTCCCGCAGCTTCCCCCTCGTTCTTCCCCATGGGACGGTAGGAGGGGATGGATGATAGCGCGTGAGCCGTCGGCCGATCCGAAGGCCGGGGTCGCGGGGGAAAATGGAGGAAGGCGGGCTGGAAGATTCTTCCAACCCGCCTTCATAATTTGTTAATGATTCTGTCGGCGCCTTCTCCAGCTTCCGGCCGCCCCCCCCCTCCGGCGCCTGCCGTCTTGAGAGCCCTCTTCCTGGCCGGCCTGGGGATGCCGTTTTGCGGCTGCTCTTCCTTCCTATCCTTCCAGCATTTTGAAACCATCGACAGGCAGCTGGTGTGGGCGGCCCAGAGATCGGTGTCGGCGCCGCCCCGTCCGGCGCTCGATCAGCGCCGCCGGCGCGACCGCCAAGAGGAGGAGGCCGAGCCGGCGCCGCAAAAATCGGTGGTGCTCGGCGTGCTGCTCGCTTTCTTTCCGGGAATCATCGTCCCGGGCGTCGGGCATTACTACGCTGGCGACACCAAGACCGCCAAGCGCCTCTTCGAGATGGGGGAGTGGGGCTACCTCTTCGCCGCCATCGGAGGAGGGGTGGGCACGGGAGCGTACTTCCTGGACAAGTCCCAGGACAACTTCCTGCCGATCGGCCTCTATGTCGCCGCCGGCGGAATGGGAACCGTTGGAGCGGCCTTCCTGCTCACCGCCTGGATCTGTGACATGGTTGATACGCCGCGGGCCATCCGCACCGGCGGGGAGCCGTGGAACTTTTTCAAGGACGACGAGGATTTCTTGACCGATTGAGATCTTGACCAATTGAGATGCTGTCGCCGCCCCGGCTTTTTCGCGCCTCAAATCCCCCCTCACTGAGCCTCTCCCGCCCGGAAGAATTTTTTTTACTTCTCCAGATTTGGCCGTAAAATAGAGCCCCAGGTTGGGGGCTCAGAGAAGCCTAAAATTAAACGAACGAAACCGATCCGTTTCACCCCCATGGAGCTTGAAATAGCTTTCATGGATTTGGCCTTTGGAAGGGCGACGAGGAGAAGTCATGAAGCCAGCCGTTCGGCTTCCCAAGATGTTTGAAGAATTGCATTTGAAAATCCGCCGCGGAGGCTTGTGGGCGGTCCTGGTGGCCGTTTCCAGCCGGTTTGCGGCCGCCCAGGAGGCCTTCTCCGAGCCGAGGCAGATGAGCGACGGCTCGGGCCTGGCAGCCCAGGCTTCTCTGGGCGTCGACTTGGGGCAAAACGCCTATGTGGCGATGGTCATCCAGTCCCGCATCGTCGTCCACGTGCTGGGGACCACGGTGGATTTCACGGAGTCGCCCCTGGACGGGGTCCTGGGGCAGGGGGATCCGGTGGTGGAGACCAATGCGGTCGGGGTCACTTACATCGCCTTCACCCAGGAAGATGACGAGGCCGGTGCTGAAGGGCGGGAGATCCTCCTCACCAGCAACGCTGGGGGTCGGTTCCGCCAGCCCGCCAACCTTTCCAGCAACCAAGTGGATGACTCGGCGCCGCAGCTCTTCATCGACAAGCTGGGCGCTCCGCACCTGGTGTGGGCTCAGAGCGAGGGCTTCGAGCAGCGGGTCGTTTATTATAACCACACCCAGGGAAAAATCGTTCCGGTGGGGGCGGGAGATTACCCGGATCTCGCCCTGGAAGAGACCAACAACACGGTTCACGTCGTCTACAAGCGCGTCAAGACCCTTTACTACGTGAACAACAAGTCCGGCGGCTTCACAGGGGAGATCCCGGTGTTCCAGAATCCCGGCGCCGAGGCTTTTTCATCGGGCATCGGGGTTGCCTCGAGCGGCGTCGTCTTCGTCGTTTACGAGAGCGGCGGCATCATTTTCATGGCGGTCAAGTCAGGCGTGGTCTTCGATGCCCCCAAAAAGGTCGTGGAGGGCGGGGTCATCAATCCCGACTTCCAGCTGAAGGAGCAGTTCCTGTCGATCGCTTACGAAAATGGTGGCGACCTCTATTATATCGCCGGCAGCCCGCAGCAATTTTTGCCGCCGGTCCAGGTCACCCATACTCCAGAAATTGAGACCCATCCCAGCTTACGCGTCGATTTGCAGGGAACGTTCCATCTGAGCTTCCTGCGCGAGGGCGAGGTTTATTACTCCAACAACTCCTCCAAGCCGGTGGCCCAGTTCAAGGCGGATCCCGAGGGAGGAGAAGTGCCGGTCCGGGTCCAGTTCACCGACCAGTCAAGCGGCGACATCCGGATCTGGAAGTGGAACTTTGGCGATGGGCAGACCTCCAACGAGAAAAATCCGGCGCATCTGTATGGCCAGACCGGCAAGTACTCGGTGAAGCTGGAAGTTTCCGGCCCCGGCGGCAGCTCAGAGCAGTTACGCGAGGACTATATCTTCGTCCAGGATCGGATCAACACCATGAGGATTCCTCCCATCGCCGTCTTCCCCGGCCAGCAGAAGGTGTGGGTGCCGGTGATCGGCACCTTCAAGGAGGCAATTCAGGGATTCCAGATCACGGGGCGCTATGATCCCAGGATCTTGACGCTCGTCGACGTGACTTACAACACCACGTACACCGGCAGCGGCCGGCCGGAGTTCTTTGAAACGGTCCGATCGGACGATCCCGCCGATCCCTACTTCAACATCGGCATGCTGGTGGATGCCCCTGAACCGCCTTTCGAAAACCGGCGCCTTCTCCCGGCGGATGACCGCCGCATCGTCAACCTGGTCTTCAACATTTCCACCGAGGCGCCGCAGGGGAAGACCACCCTGGTCGAGCTGAAGAACGGCCTCGGCCCCAACAAGCTCTCGTGCGTTTACATCGTCGACGGCATCGAGCGGATTCCGGGGCTGACCTCCGGGACCGTCTCCATCCTGAGGGTCCTCTTTCCGCTGCCGCGCTCTTTCATCCGAGGCGATGTCGACGGCGATGGCCAGCCGAGCATCACCGACGCCATCGACCTGCTGCAGTATCTCTTCCTCGGCACCTACGAGCTGCGCTGCGAGGATGCGGCCGATCCCGTCGATGCCGGTCAGCTGGACATCAGCGGCGCCATCGCCATCTTGAGCTACCTCTTCCTGGGCGGCCAGGAGCCGGCCCCGCCCTTCCCCAATCCCGGCTTGGATGCGACCGAGGATGCTCTGAATCCTTGCGCTTTTTAAGATCTTACCGTAAAGTATTTAAAACTTTTACCCTGATATCCGGGGTGTTGCACAGCTTGGCTAGTGCGCATGGTTTGGGACCATGAGGTCGCTGGTTCAAATCCAGTCACCCCGACCAAACTAGATACCCGCTATGATTTGAGTCCTAGCGGGTTTTTTTGTCCCCATTTAACGGTGAGAACTCCATGAAAGAAGACTTCGGCCAAACCCGTTTGCTTCTGGACTGCAAGGATCAGAAGGAGCGGCAGAAGCTCCTTGCGACCTCTTCATGCTGCATCGCGAGCGGCTCAAGCGGGTGGTGCGGCTGCGCCTTGACAAGCGCCTGCAGAGCCGGCTCGACCCTTCCGATGTGGTGCAAGACGCGTTTATCGAGGCCTCCCGGCGGCTGGAGAACTACCTCGAGAGCTCCCGGGTGCCGCTGTTCATCTGGCTGCGCTTCCTCACCGGACAGAGGCTCCAGGACCTGCACCGCCGCCACCTCGGCGCCCAGGCGCGCGACGCCCGCCGCGAGATCTCCCTTTACCAGGACGCCATGCCCGAGGCCAGCTCCGCCGCCATTGCCATGCAGATCGCCGCCGCCGGCCCCTCCCCCAGCAAGGCGGCCGCGCTCGAGGAAAAGATCCTCCGCCTCGAGCAGGCCCTGAACCGCATGGATGCCGTCGATCGCGAGGTGCTCGCCCTCCGCCACTTCGAGCGCCTCACCAGCGCCGAGACGGGCCAGCTCCTGGGAATGAAGCCCTCCTCGGTGCGCTCGCGCTACCTGCGCGCCCTCAAGCGTCTCAAGGAGATCATGGCCGGCATGAAGGGGGAAGTGGGGGAGGGATTTTGATCCCGCCGGGCTTAAAGAAGATCAGGTCGAAGCAAATCGATTTGTAAACACGACGGATCAGCTCAATTTCCGGTTCTTCCAATAACCGGGTTTGCGGTGTAGGTGCCCTACCGAAATGATAAAAATCGATTCCTCTCCTATACGGTAAACAATACCATAAGGGAATCGTTTTAAAAGATATCGCCTGAATTCGCCTTCGAGAATCCCGTAAGCCCACGGAAATTTTAGGATTTGGTTAAAACCCTCTTTCAGCTCATCGAGAAATTCCATTCCTAAACCATCGGCGTGTTCTTGGTAGTATGAGGCAGTTTCCTCGATCTCCAGTTTCGCGTCAGGGTGAATATCTACTTTTTGCATCGAAGATGTTCACGCGCTTCTCGGAGAACCTGGTCAGCTGGTTTGCAGACAACCTTTCCTGATCGTATTTCTTGGTCACGACGATAAATTTCCTCGAGCCACTTGCTCTTTACCTCGGTTTCTTCTGGTTCCTCGAGACTCTGGATCAGAATTTCTGCAAGCTGTGCTCTCAGATCTGGGGATAACGCCAATGCTTCAGTGGCGACTTTTTTCAGGTCCGACATGAGAATTACCTACCAAAAAGTTGGAAGATTTAAAACCAAATCTTGAGTTTAGTTTAGGCCTAGAACTTATAAAATTCAATCAGAGCCTTTGGGATATTAAATTTTTTCATAGGGAAAGCCCCTGCTTCTCCACGTCTTCCTCGGCGGCCCGCCGGAGGTTCTCCCCTGCGGCAACGGCAAGACGTCCGACCCGGGAAACCAGAGCTTGCTCGATTTCAACGGCGATTCCGGCATCGATCAATCGGATGCCATCGGCATCCTCTCGTGGAAGTTTCTCGGCGGCCCGCCGCACCTCCTGGGCATCGCCTGCGTGCCGATCGCCGACTGCCCGGTGGTCCCCCAGTGCCAGTAGAGGTGTCCGCCGCCGACTCCAGAACCACCCTGAAAATGCTCGAGCGGGCCGCGGCGGGCGAGGCCGCGGCGGCGGCGGAGCTGCTCGCCCGCCACCGGGGGCGACTCGAGCGGGTGGTGTCGCTGCGCCTCGACCCCCGGCTCAAGGATCGGCCGGGGGCGGCCGCCGTCGTCGAAGGAGCCATGGACGAGGCTCGGAAGCGGCTGGTTGATTATCTAGCCCTCCAGCCAGCCCCTTTTTTTCTCTGGCTGCGCTCCCTGGCGCTGGAAATCATCGCCGGACGGCACCGGAATTCACCTCCCTGCAAGGCGCTCCGATTTGCGAAAAGCCCCGATCAGCCCAGCACCTCGCCGGCATGAAGCTTCTCGAGAAACTGGAGGCAGGGAAGGACCAGGACATCCCCGTCCTTGAGCGTTTGCTTTCCCCGGTAGACTCCAAAGCACCGGCGCACGCCGCCGGCGGAAGCCAGCTCCTTCAAGGCTCGCCCGTGGTTCTTTTGCCACTTCTCCGCCGCCTTGACTTCCACGGCCACGCTCGTTTCCCCTCGAGCCCAGATGAAATCGACTTCCAGTCCCCCGCTCGATCGCCCAGAAGCGGAAGGTAATCATCATCCAGGAGCAAGTTTTTCCAGAACGCTCCCGGCAACTTCTCACGAAGCAAGGTCGTCTTCCCGGTACCCCGTGGTCCGAAAAGGAAGAACGAATAATCCGGGAGGGATAGAGATCTTGCATACATGGCGGTAATTTTGCCATGCAATTTTACCAAGTCCAAGGCAATATGCCTGAAAACCTGCTAATGATCGACTTTTTAGTGATTGAGGGACGGAACAGTCCGGTTTAAGTAAGAACCTAGCGCGAGGACGCGCATGTTCAGGTGCAGGCGGCGCGGGAGCTGGGATTACCCGTGAAATTTTGAGTGGAATCCATCGCCGCGGCTATTTTTCCACGCGCTTCCAGGTGAAGTGGGGGCCGTTTTCGGATGGCAGCTTGGCCAGCCTCACCCCGAAGACTTGCTCGAGGATGCCGCTTTCGAGGATCTCTTGCGGCTCTCCTTCGCTGGCCTTCCGGCCGCGGTCGAGGACCAGGATGCGGTCGGCGTGCCGGAAGGCGAAGTCCAGGTCGTGGAGCACCACGACGATGGTGTAGCCGCCCCGAGCCAGCTCCGAGAGCAGCTTGAAGATGTCGAGCCGATGGCCGATATCGAGGTGGGAGATCGGCTCGTCGAGAAGCAGCAGGCGCGCCTCGGTCGCCAGGGCGCGTGCGATGAAGGCTCGCTGGCGCTCGCCGCCGGAGAGGGTGGTGACGTCGCGCCGCCGGAGCGGCAGGAGGTCGAGCCTCCTCAGCGCCTCCTCGACGGCCTGAAGGTCGCGCGGGCGCTCCCGCTCCAGGGGGCGGAGGTGGGGGTAGCGGCCCATGAGCACCACCTCCTCGACGCGAAAGGAGAAGTCCAGGTGGGTGTCCTGGGGAACAAGGGCGATGGCCCTCGCCAGCTCGCGCCGGTCGAACCGCTCCGCCTCGCGCCCGCCGAGAAGGACGCGGCCGGAGGCGCGGGGCACGGCTCCGAGGATGGCGCGCAAGAGGGTGCTCTTCCCGGAGCCGTTGGGGCCGATCACGGCGTTCACCCGAGCGCTGTGAAAGTCCGCGTCGATGCCGGCCAGGATCGGACAGCCGCCGAGGGCCACCGAGATGTTTTCCAGGCGGAGGATCGGTTCCAGCCCGCCGGCGCCCGCCGCGGCGCTCCCGCTGATCATTGCGGCCTCCGCTCGCGCGCCAGCAGGAAAAGGAAAAACGGCCCGCCGATGAGCGAGGTGATGATGCCGAGCTGCACCTCTTCCGGCGGGATGAGCCGCTGCGAAACCAGGTCGCAGAGGATCAGGAAGGTGCCGCCGAAGAGGGGCGCCGAGGCGAGCAGCTTGCGGTGGTCAGGGCCTTGAATCAGTCTCAAGATGTGCGGCGCCACCAGGCCGACGAAGCCGACCATGCCGGCGACGGCGACGGCGCCGCCGGTGAGGAGGGCGGAGAGCAGCAGCACCCGCCGCTTCAGCCGGTCGAGGTTGGCCCCCAGGGACCAGGCGCTCTCCTCGCCGGTGAGGAGGAGGTTCAAGTCGCGCGCCAGGAAGAGCGACAGCGGCAAGGTGAGGCCGAAGAAGGGGAGAATGAGCAGGACGTGCTCCCAGCCGCGGTTGGTCAAGGCGCCGGTGAGCCAGTGGATGATCTTGCTGGAGATTTCATAGCGGTCGGTCGAGAGGGTCAGGATGAGGCTCGTTCCCGCAGAAAAGAGCGTGTTCACCGCCACGCCGCAGAGGATGAGATGCAGGACGGAGAGGCGGCTGCGGCCGGCGGCGAGGGCGTAAACGACGAACAGCGCGAACCAGGTCCCGGCCACCGCCGCCCCCGGCACGGCGAGCCCCGCTAGGGTCTCCAGGCGCAGCGCCACCGCCAGCACCGCTCCGAAGGCGCCGCCCGCCGTCGCTCCCAGAACTCCCGGCGAGGCCAGGGGATTGCGGAAGAGCCCCTGCATGAGCACGCCGGCGAGGGCCAGCGAGGCGCCGACCAGCGCCCCGGCAAAAACGCGCGGGATGCGGATGTAGAAGAGGATGTCGCGCTCCACCGGTTGCTCGCCATCCGGCGAGCCGCCGCCTGCCAGCGCGCTCCAGATCTCGATCGGCGAGCTGACCTGATCGCCGCCGAGACACAGCCCCAGCGCCATGGCCAGGAGGAGGAGCAGGAGATGGAGGCTGGTCCAGCGGCGGCCGCTCATCTTCCCTCGCTCCAGCGCCGCGCTTGAGCGGCGAGCTTCTCCACCGCCTCGATGACGTGGTGGGAGACCGAGGTGATGGTGCGGGTCGGCAGCACCGCCAGTTTGCCGGCTCTCACCGCCGCGACGCTTCGCAGAACCGGATCCCGGCGCAGTCCGTCCAGGAGGCGCTCGCGGTCCTCCTCCTCCCCCTCGATGAGGAGGTGCTGGGGATTCCAGCGGACGAGGATCTCCTTCTGAACGGTTCGCGAGCCGATGATCCCCCGCCGCGCCGCCAGGTTGGCGCAGCCCGCGAGGCGGATGATCTCATCGAGGATGGTGCCCGCGCCAGCCACCCACGGGGCCCCCAGGTCGGAGTAGTAAAGAATTTCCGGGGAGATACCGGATGGAAGCCGCCCCTGGACCGCCGCAAGCCGCCGCTCGAGGCTCTCGAGAAGCGCGGCCGCCGCCTCCTCCTTGCCGAGGAGGTCTCCGATCAGCCGGATGGTGTCGTCGATGGCCCCCAGGCCCTCCGGGGTTGGCAGGATGACCACCGGGACCCGGCAGCGCTCGAGAAAGTCGCAGCCCCGCCGGTCGGTGAAGGAGGTGACGAGCACCAGTTCCGGACGGAGGCGGGCGATGCGCTCGGCGGAGTTGCCGCTCACGGTCGCGGGGAGGCGCGCGGCCGCCGCGGCGATGTGGGAGATGAAGGGATCGCGCGCCTTGTCGGTCGCGGCGGCGAGAATCTCGATTCCCGCCAGCTCGACCAGGATCTCCTCGGCCTGGAGGGAGAGGGCCACGACGCGCCGGGGCGGCGCGGCGAGGACGACTCTGGCTCCGTCCGCGGCGATGAAGCTGCGGGGGAAGCCGCCTCCGGTTTTGACCACGCGATAGGGCCGCTCCGGCCTCGAAGGATTCCTGCCCTTCACGTAAACGGCGCCGGCGCCGGCGAGGAGGACGGCGAGGAGCGAGGCCAGGGGGAAGAACGGCGCGAGCGGTCTCATGAATTGTCTTGTAAAACCGATATGATTTTATAACCTTTACAAATTCAGGTCACCAGCCAATGAGAAATACCTGAAAATGGACTAAAAATGAACTCAGAAATCTTCTCCCCCCCGCAACGGATCCTCATGGGGCCCGGCCCCAGCTGCGTCCACCCGCGCGTCTACCGCGCGCTTTCGGCTCCCATCGTCGGCCATCTCGATCCGGCGTTCCTGGCCATCATGGACCGCCTGCAGGCCATGCTCCGCTCCGTCTTCCAGACCAGGAACCGGCTCACCCTGTGCCTGTCGGGGACCGGCAGCGCCGGCATGGAGGCAGCCCTCGCCAACGTCATCGAGCCCGGCGACACCGCGCTCATCGGCGTGAACGGAGTTTTCGGAACGCGCCTGGCCGACATCGTCGAGCGGGTGGGGGGGAGGCTGGCGCGGCTCGAGCGGCCGTGGGGCGAGGTCTTCTCCCTGGAGGAAGTCAAGGCGGCCCTCGACCGCGACCCGAGCATCAAGGTGGTGGCCCTGGTCCACGCCGAGACCTCCACCGGCGCCCACCAGCCTCTCGCCGAGATCGGCAAGCTGTGCCGCGAGCGGGAGAAGCTGCTGGTGGCCGACGCCGTCACCTCCCTCGGCGGCGCGGAGTTCAAGTTCGATGATTGGTTGTTCGATGTGTGCTACAGCGGCAAGCAGATGTGCTTGTGCGGCCAGCCGGGGCTTGCCCCCATCACCTTCAGCGACCGAGCGGTCGAGAAGCTGCGCGCGCGGAAGCGCAAGCCGCCGAGCTGGTACCTCGATCTGAACCTGATCGACAGCTACTGGACCGAAAGTGAGCGCGCTTACCACCACACCGCCCCCATCTCCATGAACTACGCCCTCCACGAGGCCCTCGCCCTGGTGCTCGAGGAGGGTCTGGAGAAGCGCTTCGAGCGCCACCGCCTCAACAGCCGCGCCCTGGTGAGCGGCCTCGAGGCCCTCGGCTTCCGCATGTTCGCCCAGGAGGGGCGACGCCTGCCCATGCTCAACGCCGTCTGGATTCCCGGCGGCATCGCCGACGCCGCGGTGCGCCAGCGGCTGCTCCAGGAGTACAACCTCGAGATCGGTGGCGGGCTGGCGGCCTTTGCCGGCAAGATCTGGAGGATCGGTCTCATGGGAGAATCGTCGCGGCGGGAGAACGTCATCTTCTTCCTGAGCGCGCTGGAAGGCATCCTCTGGGACGTGGGGGCTATCCGCTCGATCGGGGCCGGCGTGGAGGCGGCGGCGAGCGTTTACTCCGGCAAGTCCGGCTCCGGCAGCTCCGCCGGCTCCGGCGGCACGGTCGTCTCCAGGTGACGCGCGGCGCGGAGGCCGTAAGACGACCTGGGCCAGCGCTCGCGGCACACCTCGAAGTACCGCCGGGCTTCCTTGACCTCCCCTAGCTCGCGGTGCAGGCAGCCGAGGAAGAACGCCACCTGGTCGTTCAAGGCCCGGGGCTGGCTCCGGCAGGCCCGCTCGAGGTGTTCGACCGCCTCCTTGACCTTCCCCTGCGCCCTCAAGGTGTAGGCGAGGCCCAGGACGGCTTTCAGACCGTACCGCTCCAGGCCGGAGCGGGCAGCCCGATCGACCTCGCTCCGGACGGCCTTCTCGATCGGCATCTCCCCGGAAGAGTCCAGCTCCTCGAGGGCGATCCGATAGTGCTTTTCCGCCTTGGCGGCGGCGCCGCCCTTCCGGCAGTGCTCTCCCAGGTAAAAGTGGGCGACCGCCAGGACCTCCGGACGCTCGGCGCTGTCCTCAAGGCCCGCCGATTTCTCGAGCAGCTCTTCGAAGAGCCCGGCCGCCCGCAGCCGGTCTCCCTGCTCCCAGGCGAGCTTGGCCTGGGTGAAGAGCTGCGGCAGCTGCGTCGAGGGCGGCGGCGCAGCCTCCGTCGAGCCGGAAGGCGGCCGCGGCTGGATGAGGCCCGCCTCCTCGGCCACGGCCAGGATCCCGGCGGCGCGCTCGAAGAGCTGATCCGCCGACGACCGGCCGTGAACGGCTCCGGCGGCCTTGCCGCCGGGCGCCAGGAAGAGGAGAGCCGGAAAGCGCTCGACGCCATACCGCCTGGCGACGGCGGGATAGCGGTCGCAGGCGACCGCCAGCTTGGGAAAGGGCTTGAGCAGCTCCACGACCGAGGGATTTTTCAAATCGCTCAAGAGTTCCTGCGCCGTGGGGCTGGCAGCAGGATTCTCCGAGGAGACCAGCACCGCGACCAGGAGACCGCCCTGCGACTCCGCCTGGGCCAGCGCCTTGCTGAAGGCCTGATAGTCGCCGAAGGGGATCTCCTCGCCTCGCGCCGCCGGGCTCGGGCGGAGGAGCGCGGTCAGAAAAAATATCGTGGAAAAGGTTGTGGGCCGATAAATTGATTTCCGCATCCCCATGCGATTCCCCGTGATCTTACTATAATGCGGGCTTCGCCCGCAACCGAGCTATCCGCCACTTCTCCGCAGGAGGTGGAGAAGTGGCGGTGGAAGAATTTAATACCGGTTGCGGCCGGCGCTGAAGAAGTTTAAAATTTTTTAACTTGCCTGTCGAACCGGCATAAAACTATGAGCACCAATTACCTCAAGCGGCGGGTGACGGCGGCCGTCCTCCTCATCATCTCGGGCACGATCGTTGCCGGGATTGCCCGGTTCCTCCTCAAGCCGGCTCCGGAGCCGGGTTCGCCTCCCCCGGAAGCTTCCGCGGATAAAACGGGCCCGGCGGGCGATTTCTCGCCTTTCAAAAATGTCGATTTATCAAGACCGGCGGTCCTCCTCGAGTCCTTCGAGTACGGCCCCGGCCAGGCGGCTCCAATCGGCGGCGGGACGGCGCAGCCGGTCCACGCCACCGAGGGCCTCTACAGCTATCAGGTCTGGTTTGTGCCCGACTCGAGGGAAGGCCTCTTCTGCCGCCCCGACTTGCTCCATCCTCGGGACTTCTCCAGGCACGCCAAGCTGCTGGTCGACGCTTTCAACCCCAGCGCCCCCCTCCCGGTCCGCCTGGCGCTCGCGGGACCGGAAAAGGGGAAGATTTTCATTTTCAAGGAGGCGATGGTCCCGCTGGGAGCATCGACCCTGGAGTTCGACTTGCGGGCGGCGCGCGGGGAGGCCGGCTTCGACCTGGCTCGCGTCTCCAGCTATCAGCTCTACAGCGCCCTCGAATTGACCCGCAAGGTGGAAATCTATTTCGACAACTTGCGCCTCGCCCAGGAAGGGCCGGCGGAGGAGAAGCTCGAGAGCTTTCCTCCCCTTTCCCAGGCGGGGAATATCATCCCGGACGGCGACTTCAACGCCGGCTTCACACTGTGGCGCCTGGAGAGCTATCCCGGCGGCCGCTGGCATTTCGGCATCGCCCAGGGCGACCAGGCCTTTCAAGACGGGCCCAGCCTGGGCCTCTTCGGTTTCGAAGAGGGCGTCGCCGGCATCCGCACCCCCGACCTCTCCCTCCCTCCCGGGCCGTACCTCCTTCGAGCGGTGATGCGGGGCGTCAAGCTGCGCTGCGAGGCCCTGATGGACCAGCTCCGCCCCGAGGGCTGGGTCACTTTGCGAAGGCCGAGCGAGAAGCCCGTGGAACTGCCGGCCGAGTGGCGCGAGCTGACCTGGGAATTCGTGGTGCCGCCGGGGAATCCCGACCCCCGCATCGCCCGGGTCCGCATCGAGGTGCTAGGGCGGGGGGATGCGTTCATCGATGAGGTGGCCCTCCATCCCCTCGCGGGGCAAGCCGTCAGCCCCTTCCCGCTCGATCCGGTCCCGGGCGCCGGCAAGGAGCCCGTGGAAACCTCGATCGCCCGGCTGCGCTGGACCGGGAAGGGCTTCGAGGACCGCGGCCGGCGGGACTTTCCCCTCCTCTATCAAGAGGAGGACGTGCCGCTGGACGATGCCGGGCGCCTCTTCCACGAGCGCTGCCGCGGCCTGGGCTTTCAAGCGGCGGTCGATCTCGGCGGCGCGCTGCACTCGGGCAGCGTGGCTCTCGCTCTCGATCGGGCCCGCGAGCACCGGCAAGACGGCGGCGTGGCCGCCTGGCTCCTGGCCGGCGAGGCCGACTGGCCGCTCGCGGGCGTGGTCCCCGGCAAGGCCCGCGGCTTGGCCCGGCGCCTGGCAGAGGAGGATGGCCGCCTGGCGGCGATCGGAACGAGCGCGGCGGCCGATCCCTCGGTGCTCCGGCGCTTCGCCGACGCGGCCGATGCGCTGGTGGTGTGGGCCCCGGCGGGGGAGGAGCGCGATCCCAAGGCGCTGGAGATGTTTGAGCGGGCCATCCGCGCGGCGCGCGGGTGCGGCGATGGCAATCCCCCGAACCATCCCGTGATCGCCCGCATCCCCCTCTCGGCCGCTCCGGAGACCGTGCGCCTGCTCTTTTTCCTGGCCTTGATCGACGGGGCCAGCGGCGTCTTGTGGACGCGGGAGAATGGGAAGGCTGAGAAAGAAGAGCCGATCGCCTGGAGCGCCCTCAAGCCGGTCCTGGATGAGCTGGCCAAGGCGGCCCGGAAAGCGGCGGCCTTCGAAGACGCCCCGATCCCCCTCTCCGCCGGCGCGGCCGGCAAGGCGAGGGTCCGCGCGGGCCGCGCCGCCGGCGCCAGGGGAGCGGAGCAAGTGCTGTTTCTAGCCAACCCCACCCCGGAGGCGCTCGGCGAGTTCACCGTGGAGACGCCGGAGGGAAAGCGAACGATCTCATTGGGGCCCTGGGAGGCCAAGGTCGTGGTCGTTTCGCCATAATGCGGGCTTCGCCCGCAACCGAGCTATCCGGAACTTCTCCGCATCTGGCGGAGAAGTTCCGGAGGAAGAATTTAACGCCCCCGGATCTGCGCCGCCCAGCGCCGCGGGCGCACCACCAGGACCGGAATGGGGGTCTCCATCACCAGGATTTCCGCCAGGTTCTCAGCCAGCTCCTGGCCTGCCTCGGTCTCGGCCAGATGCTGCCCCAGGATCAGGAGGTCGTAGCCGCCGCGCTGGCACTCGGCGGGGATTTCGTGGGTGACCATGCCCTGGCGGTCGAGGACCCTGGCCTTGAGGCCGAGCTTGCCGACCAGCCGCTGGATGAGGCTCAAGTCCTGCTGGTCGACGCCGAGCTCCTCCCGGACCTGCTCCTCCTCCCGGAAAGGCAGGATGACGTTGGAGCTGACATGGATGACGGTGAGGTCCGCCTGCAGGATCGAGGCGATCTCCTGGGAGCTCAGCAGCGTGGTTTCGCTGTGCGGGCCGCCGCTCACGGCGACGAGGATGCGGCGGATATGCTCGGAAACCGGCTGGCGCGCCACGATCACCGTCGAGGGGGCGTTGTGGACGACGGTCTTCACCCGCGAGCCCTTGATGAGGCGAGCCAGGCCGCGGCGCCCGGCCGGAGGGAAGATGGTGATGTTGGGGTAGCATTCCTGAGATTCATCGAGGATGGCATTGCGCGCCGGCGCGGGCCGGACCTTCTTCACGACCTTGAGCCCGGGAGCGTTGAACTGTTTTTCAGCCTGCTCGAGGAGGTCCGGCTGCTTCTTCAGGTTCTCCTCGATGGCGAGGAGCACCAAGGTGTCGCCGGGGGTGCGGGCCAGATCGCGGGCCAGCGTCAGGGCCCACTGGCCGCGCTGGCTGGGATCCACGTAAACGAGAAGCTTCATACTCTTCCTTGCTAAAGATATTTCGAAATGAAAATCAACGACAGCGGCACGGCAAAAATCGCCGCGACGAAAGCCGCCAGGCGGTAGCGGTTGATGGTGAGGCTGTCGGCGAGCCCGTCGATCAGCCTCTCATAAGGGCGGTAGACCATGAAGACCACCGGCAGCGTTAGCAGCGTCACGGCGGTGACGGAGCAGAGGACCACCGGCGAGGCGGCCGCGTGCCCGACGATGAAACTGGCGAACAAGGTGTCGATGAAGGTGGTGATGTTGGCCCCCAGGATGTAGGGGACGAGATTCTCGCGGCGCACCGCTCCCTTGACGGTGAGGGGAACGAGCAGGGAGAGCGACACCGACACCGAGAGGGTGATCGAGGTGACGATCATGCCGAGGAGGAAGGTGATCGGCGGCCGGTAAATGGTGGTCGCCAGCTTGCTCAGCTTGCCGCCGGTGGGATCGACCTCCGGCAGCACCTTGTCGAAGAGCTTGAAGGAGGAGACCAGCAGCGCCATGCCGCCCAGGGCCTGCAGCCAGGGCGACAAGACCGAGGCGGCGTTGTGGACGATCGGCTTGAAGGCCACATCCATGACGGATAAGAGCTTTCCCGAGCCGGAATAGTGCAGGCCGTCGAAGAGCCCGCTCTTGAGGAGGAGGTACCCTAGCCCGAAGGCGGGCAAGTAGATCGAGGCGGTGGTGAGGAAGGCGAGGGCGCCGACGTACACCCCGCCCTTGTCCCGCCGGGTCCGCAAATCGTAGGCGAAGCCGATGGTGAGGACGACGAAGGAGGCGCCGAAGCGCGAGCCGATGATCATGGCGAAGCTTTCCTGGGGGGAGATCAGCTGGGCTCCCAGGAGGCCCAGGGAAATGCCGGCCACGGGGGAACCGCTGAGCACGATGCAGGAGAGCAGCCAGCCCAGCCCGAAGGTGGGAAGGAGGCCGGTTGTGGCGCGGCTATCGAGCAGGCCCTTCAAGTTGCCGGCGCTGTTCTTGATGAACTCGAGGGCCAGGATGAAGACAAAGAGGCTCACCGCGAACCAGGCGAACCGCCGGGCGATCTGGAAAAAGTGCTGTTTCTTGAGCAGGGCGAAAGTGGAGATGGCAGCCGGCTCCTTTCAAAAAAGTGGAAAATTCGCCATTTAGTTGTATCCTCTACGCCTTGGAAATCAAGTGCGCCCAATAAACCTGGAACCATTATACCGGACTGGCCTATTATAACGGGATGGGGCTGATTTTTAACCGCATATGCCGACCACGACCCGCGAGCTGATTTACTTCATCCTGGGAGGCTTCTTCCTGACCAACGCCATCCTGGCGGAAATCACCGGGGGGAAGCTTTTCGACGTCTCCCTTTGGGGCCTGAGCTTGACCCTGTCGATCGGCGTTCTCAACTGGCCGGTGGTTTTCATCACCACCGATCTGATCAACGAGTACTACGGCAAGCGCGGGGTGCGCAAGCTGACCTTCCTGGCGGTGGGCATGATCGCCTACTGCTTCCTCATGCTTTATCCCGCCATCCAGGTGCCGGCTTCGCCGTACTCGCGGGTGAACGCGGAGCAGTTCGGCGCGGTCTTCGGGCAGTCACAGTGGATCATCGTCGGCTCCCTCACCGCTTTTGTGGTCAGCCAGTTCATCGATGTGATCATCTTCCTCGCTTTCAAACGGCGGACCGGGAAGAGGATGCTCTGGCTGCGGGCGACCGGCAGCACGGCCATCAGCCAGCTGGTGGACAGCCTCATCGTGGTGTACATCGGCGTGGCGCTGCCCGCGGGCTGGAGCCTCGAGCAGTTCCTTCGCACCGCCACTGGCAATTACTCCTTCAAGCTCCTCGTCGCCATCGTCGTCACGCCGATCATATACCTGGGGCATGGCCTCATCGACAGGTTCCTGGCCGAGGAGCCGCCCGCTCCGGAGCTGGAGGCCACCACCAGCGAAAAGTGACAGTTTTTTATTGCCTTGTTCGGGTCCTGAGGTTTACTGGAGGGCAATTTGTTTAACAAAGGAATGCAGAATGAAAGAATTGAATTTGGAACCACTCCAAGACCGCAGTGAAGTGAAGATCGCTCTCTTCATGGACTTCGAAAACATCGCCCTGGGAATACGCGAGGCCAACTACAAGACCTTCGAGATCAACAAGCTGCTCGAGCGGCTGGTGGAGAAGGGGAAGATCGTCGTCAAGAAGGCCTACGCCGACTGGGAGTCCTACGCGCACTACAAGCGGCCGTTCCACGAGGCGGCGATCGAGCTGATCGACATCCCCCGCAAGGCCATCAGCGGCAAGAACAGCGCCGACATCCGCATGGTCGTCGATGCCATGGACCTCGCCTACTCCAAGGAGCATATCAGACTCTTCGCCGTGGCGAGCGGCGACAGCGACTTTTCGCCGCTGGTTTCGAAGCTCAAGGAAAACGACAAGTACGTCATTGGCGTCGGGGTCAAGAACTCCTCCAGCGAGCTCTTGATCGACAACTGCGACGAGTTCATCTTCTACGAGGACATCGTCCGCCAGGACCAGAACTTGACCGAGAAGAAGGCCGTCTTTCGCAACTTCCCCAAGAAGCAGGCGGAGGCGTTCGAGCGGCTGCTCAATGCGATCGATGGCCTGGTGCGCCAGGACCATGAAGAGATCTGGGGCTCGATGGTCAAGCAGACCATCAAGCGCAAGCACCCGCAGTTCAATGAGAGCTACTACGGCTACAGCTCCTTCTCGAAGCTGCTTGAGGACGCCCAAAAGCACAAGCTCATCAAGCTTCACAAGGACCAGCGCAGCGGGACCTATGTCGTCGTGACCGAATGAAACCTCGGCTGGCGCAAGGGCGAACCGATATGTTTTTTACTTTTTGAACATCGGGATTGATAGGAGAATTGCCATGGCGAAGAGGAAAAGAATTCGCAAACTGAAAATGCGCAACAAGAGGGCCAATCACGGCAGGAAGTCATTCCGCGGCCGGATCAAGCAGTCCTGGTAAGCCGTTCGCGATAAGCTCCATTGCCGCGGAGGGGAAGAGGTGGCCGGACCATCTTCTCCCGTTGAATTATGCCCCCCAGCGCCCTCACCGTCCCGCCAGCTCAGATTGCCAAGGTGATGCAGGGGTGCCCGGTGATCAAGCTTGCGGATCTGGGGAGTTCGAGCCTGCTCTCCAATCCCGGCCGGGCGCTCAAGCTGGTGAACAGCCGAGGGGAGTTCCTCGCCTGCGGGGTGGTCGATCCGGAGAACGAGGCGTTTCACGTCTTTTCCTGGGATCCCGATGAAGCCCCCGATGACCGCCTGCTCATCCAGCGGGCGCGGGCCGCCTTCCGGCTGCGCGAGCGCCTGGGGCTCATCCCGCCCGACCGGCGCCTCGAGGCCGCCTTTCGCCTCCTCAACGGCGAGGGGGATGGCCTGCCGGGATTCCTGGTCGAGGTTTTGGGCCCTTACGCGGTCCAGTACGTCCTGGCCAAGGGCCTGCGGGAGTGGGGCCGGCGGCTGATCGCCGCGGTGGTGGAGTCAGCCCGGGAGCTGGGACTCCAGACCCCGGGCGGCGAGCCCTGGCCGCGCGGCGTCCTGCAAAAGCTCCGAGGCAAGGACTCGGCGCGGCCAGGGAAGCCGGTGCAGTGGGTGGAGCACGGGGAAGAGCCGCCGGAGAAGCTGCTCGTCAAGGAAGGCGATTTCAGCTTCGAGGTCCATCCCCTCGCCGGCCTCAACGTCGGCCTCTTCGGCGACATGCGCGAGCACCGCGCCCGCATCGGCCGCTTCGCCCGCGGCGTCAAGGTCCTCAACACCTTCGCCTACACCGGAACGCTCTCGGTGGCCGCGGCGGCGGCCGGGTCGCTGGAGGTGACCAGCGTCGATCTCTCCTCGGGGGTGCTCAAGTGGGCAGAGGAGAACTTCCGCCTTGCCGGCCTCGATCCGGACCGGCACCGCTTCGAGGCTTCCGATGTGCTGCGCTTCCTGCGCCAGGCCGCTATGGAAGGGCGGCAGTACGGGCTGGTCATCCTCGATCCTCCCACCTACTCGGCGGCGCGGGCGGCCTCCTGGTCCTTGAAGAACCACCTGGGAGAGCTGATCGAGTCCTCCCTCGCCCTGCTGCCGCCGGGGGGCATTCTGTGGCTGAGCGTGAACAGCCATCAAATGGGCGGGCCGGAGCTCGAGGCCCAGTTGCGGGAGAGCGCCGCCGCCAGCCGCCGCGGCCTGGCCCTCCTCGAGGAGGGCGGGCCGGCGCCGGACTTTCCGACCGCGATTACTTTTCCTGAGGGGAGGCACCTCAAGCTGCGCATCTTGCGGGTGTGGTGAGATCGCCGAAATCGGCCGCGGTAACTAGCTGCCTTGCTGTTGCAACATCTTAACACTTGAAGCAAGTTTTTCCATCGCCCCAGTACATTCTGCTTACTGGCTGGCGGCTGGCGCCAGCCGCCAGCCTGCGCAGCTCCCAGGAATCACAAAGCTTTTTAGCCGTCCTGGAAAGCTTTTGGATAAAAAGGCTCGTCGGTTTGCGGCAAAGCTGCGCTAGTTATTTACGGACAGGCCGCGGTGTAAGAAGTGCAACCGATGTCCGGAGCGGTCGTGTCTGGCGTGAAATCCAAACCGCAGTTGAAAGGTCCTGGCGCCGGGGAGATCGCCCCCCCGCCGAACTGCCAGAGCAGGCTGTTGATGGCGTCGGTGATGTCGACCTCGCCGCTGTCGTCGAAGTCGGCCGCATCCTGGCAGGTTATTTCGAAGTCGCCCAGGAAGAGCGAGTGCAGCTCGTTGATGGGGTCTGAAATGTCGACCGCGCCGCTGTTGTCGAGATCGCCGCGGCGAAAGCTCGGTCCGCCGCCGCAGAACTCCGCCGCGGGCGCGTGTACGCCATTCTTGTAGGCGATGCTGTCGATCTGGATGTCGGCGTCGTTGCCGATCGATGGGACGCCCAGCCCCAGGTAGTTGCCGGCGGGGATTCCGGGGATCAGGTTCCCCGACGTCAAAGTGACGTTTTGAGCGGTGCCGAAGAAGGTGAACGGCGCGGTTTGTCCGTTGATGTAAAGGTTGATGTTGTAGGTGTTGTCCTTCTCGGGGTCCTCCACGGTCACCCAGAGGTTTCGGAAGGTGTTGATGTGGGCCCCCTGGAGCTGGTTATTGGTGTTGGAGCTCAAGTCCATGAGGTCCCCGGACTCGAGCGAGAAGCTGAGCGCCGCCGTGGCGCCGGCCTCGGTCAGGCTGCCGTCATTGACGAAGTAGATCCCCACCTGGCCGAGCCCGCCGTCGATGGGGCTGCCGTCGCCGGTGGCCTGCGGGTTCATGTAGGCGGGCGGGTTGGGATGGGCCCGCCAGCGGGCGGCGAAGGTGACGCCGTCGCGCAACAGGTTGCGGTCGGCCACGCCGGTGCTGTAGCCGAGGAAGAGGCGGCGGTTGTTGGGCTCGTTGTACTTGAGGGGGAACTGCGCGGCGTAGGTCCCGCCGGGGTTGGAGGGGTCGCCGGGGTCGAGGAGGTGCAGCACGCCGGTGTTAACGCCGCAGGGGCCGCCGCCGGCCACGGTCTCCTGAACGGCGCCGCCGGGAGCCGGGCCGCCGGGAGCCGGGCCGAAAACATCCGGGGCCGACCCATCCCAGAAGTCGAAGCCCCCCGGCCGGATCCAGTTGCCGTCCAGGTTGCCGGGCAGGTCGGCGGCGGCGTTGTACTTGTCGTCGTTCGGATTTTCAAAATCGAGGCGGTAGTCCCAGCCGCCGGCGGGGTCCTTGTAATTGGCCAGCTCCTCGATGATGGCGCTGGTGGTGCAGCTCCGGTTGCAAGCGGTTCCCACCTCCTCGCCCGCCGGCGCGACGGGGACCAGCGTGTAGGTGTGAGGCGTTCCGGGCACGAGCTCGATCGAGGTGTCGGTGTAGCTGGTGGTCGCCGGCGAGAGGCCGGTCGCCAGGTCGGCGCCGTCCCTCTGGATGGTGAAGCCGGTCCACTCCTTCACCAGGTTGTCCCACGTGAGCTTGGCGCGCTGCTTGCCGCCTTCCTTCACCACGGTGCAGATGAAATTCTCGGGGCAAAGCGAGATGTCGGGGCCGCAGGCGATGGTGCAGGTGGTGGTCGGCCCGAGGTGGAAGGTGACGGTGAAGTCGGTGTCGTTCTCCGGCTCCACGGACTCGACGTTGGGATCGGTGTAGCTGGTCGCAGAGGCGGGGAGGGTGGTTTGCAAGGCCCCTTCGCGCCGGACGTCGATGGCCGTCGTGCCGGGAGGCGTCGACCAGCTCAGCTGCGCCTGGGTCGAGCCGCCCACCAGGCTGAGCTGGCAGGTCAAGGCGTCCGGATCGCTGGCGCCGCAGGTGATGGTGCAAACGGAGGCCGCGCACTGGAAGCCTCCCACGGTTGAGACCACCTCGTAGCGGTTGTCGACGTTGAGCGGATTGGCGTCAACCGCGCTGGTGGCGTCGCCGGCGAACGGCGAGCCCGCGAGCGGCGTCCCGTTGCGGGTGATGGCGATGGAGTCGGCGGAGACGGGATTCCAGGTCAAGGCGACGTGCCCCGTCAGGGGCTCGTAAGTGCAGTCGAGCCCCGTGAGGCAGCCGTTGGCGGTGAGCGTCGGAATGAACGAGAGGTCGGTGCTGCCGATGGTGTTGTTATGCACCTCCACTCCGAGAACGTTGGTCCCCGAGACCAGATTCGGGATGAACGGCGTCAGGTCGAAGTTCACCACCCCGGTGGCGTCGTGCTGCACCGTGGCCGGCTGGTCCGGCGTGAACTCTGTGCCCGCCGCCCCCATGTTGGTCGAGCGGGCCACTTCCGCTCCGTTCAAGAAGGCGATGAAGCCATCATCGTAGTTCACCCCCAGCGACAGGCTGTGGATGATGCCGGTGCTTCCGAGGGTGAAGGCCTTGCGGCAGTAGACCGCCCAGTAGTTATTCTGCATGGGCGGGGTGAGCGTGCTCAGGTCGGTGGCATCGTCGCCATCGCCGTAGCCGATGCCGGTAGGGCCTGATTCCCACGTGTCATCAACAAAACCGTTTTTGCGCCACTCCGTCAGCGGATCGGACGGCGCCGTGTTGTTGATCGGCCGGAAGAACTTCCAGGTTTCGTTATTCTGGATCAGTGTGAAGATGGGGTTGACGGTGCAGCTCAGCGGATCGCAGCTCACCGCGCCGATCTTCGCCGTCACCTGATAGGTGCTGTTGAAATTGCCGGGCTCGTCGTCGACCGCCGAGTTGATGGTATTATCTCCCGGAAACGGAGAACCGTTGATGTGAAGGCCGTTCCGGGTGACGGAGACCGCGTCATAAACGCCGTTGTTGGTCCAGGTAAGGGTCACCGTCAGGTCGGCGGGGCTCTTGGCGCAGGCGATGCCTGTGGGGCAGCTCACCCGGACGTCGTTGGCGGAGAGCCGGGGATTGAAGGAGAGGTCGGAGCTGCCAAGGGTGTTGTTGTGAACCTCCACGGCCATGAGGTTCTGGCCGGCGGTCAGGACCGCCGCGCTGGCCGTGATGTCGATGTACTCGACGTTGACGCCCTCGTGGGAGGCGGGCGCATCTTGATCGAAGGTGAACTCAACGCCGGGATTGCCCATGGCCGCCCGGGCGACCTCGGTGCCGTTGATATAGCAGATGAAGCCGTCATCGTAGTTGATGGTGAGGAGCAGGCTGGTGATGGTTGCAGGATTGGCGACGTTGAAGGTTTTCCGGGCATAGACCGTGCGGTACTGCCCCATCATGTCCGTGAGCACCGTGGCATCGTCCTGGTCGCTGTAGCCGATGCCGGTCGGGCCGCTCTCCCAGCTCGCGTCGTCGAATCCAACCGTCCGCCAGGCGGTGGCATCGGGGGCCGAGGGGGCGGTTTTCCCCCGGAAGAACTTCCAGGCGCTCCCCAGGTCGACGTAGACCTCCTGCGCGGGAGCGCGGCCTTGGAAAATCAGCGCCAGAAACAGCAACGCAACGGTTTTAAGCGATTTCATAGGACCCTCAAGTTGATGACCACGATTCGATGCTTTCCTCATTTGGGCATGAAACCCAAGCCAATTTTTCAATGATACCAAAATGTGCCGCCGCGGCCAAGGCTTTATTCGACGCGCCACTCCAGGATGCCTCCGGAGAAGTCCTTCTGCAGCTCCGCCTCCAGCCGGACCTCCGCCGTGGTGATGGGCTCGAAGGCCACGGCGTTGAAGCGGTCGGGGGCGACGCCGTAGCCAGTGGCCTGGCTCACCTCCCGCCAGGCCTCGCCGTCCTTCCAGAGCAGCTTCCAGGACCTGGGGACGCGGCAGTGGCCTGTCCCGGTGTCATCGAACCAGTAAACCTCGGAACGGGAGATCTTCCGCGGCTTCTCGAACTTCCACGCCACCCACTCGATGCTGCCGCGGTGGTCCCACCAGGTGAACCTCGGGATGCCCTGATCGTTCGAGCTCTTCGGCAGGAGGCCGTCGTTGAGCGCGGTGATGTCGTCGTGGAGGTGCGACGCGGTGAGGGGGGGAGGCGCCGGCTTCACCCACTCCCGGGCGTCCGGCCCCTCGCCGTAGACCGGGAAGACGGCGATCCGCAGCCGCGCGCAGCCCATGGGGATCAAGGCGATCTCCTCCTCCGGCTCGCCGGTGCGCACGGGGCTCCCCTGCAGGTGCCCTACCAGGCCGCCCTCCATCTCCCAGGCCGGGATGCGGCGGCCGCGGGCCTGCAGCTTGACGGGGGCGGCCTCGAGGGCGAAGGGCTGCGGTGGCATGTCCCCGCTGGACTCAACCACCTTGAACGACCGGGGCGGGTCCTTGGCGTCGATCACCAGCGCGTAGTTCCAGGGAACGGTGGGGTAGACTTCCAGCTCCGGCCAGCGGTCGGTGCCGCCGAACTTCGACCAGCGCTCGCCGATGCGCAGCGAGTAGGTGAGCGGCCCGCGGTCGACCGACACGGCGTTCTTCTGCCTGGCCCAGGCGCGCACCCGGATTTCCATGGGGAGCTGCAGCCGGACCCGGTCGCCGTCCTTCCAGGTCCGCTCGAGAACCAGGTAGCTCGAGGGGCGCGGCCTCTCGGCGGCCGGGCTGTCGTTGACGAAAGCCCGGGCCTCCCGGCACCAGCCGGGGATCCGCAGCAGCAAGGGGAAGCGCGCCGGCCGGTCGAGCTGGATGGAGAAGTCCACCCTGTCCCCGAAGGGATATCTGGTGGACTCCGCGATGCGGGCGGTGGCCCCACCGCCGACCTTGGCCTCCACCGCGCAGGGGGCGTAGAGGGCAGCCGCCAGGCCGTTGCCGCGAGTCGCCATCCACAGGTGCTCGGTGAAGTACGGCCAGCCGTGGGAGACGTTGTGCTGGCAGCAGCGGTAGCGCTCCCCCGGCGAGTAGGCGACCATGCAGCCGCCGTTCTCGAAGCCGGGGGCCTTGTTCTCCTGGTCGAGCTGCACCAGGTTGGGGGCGGTGAGGTAGTGGAGGCCCTTCAAGTCCGGCGCCAGCGCCGCCGGCAGGGAGTTGAAGGCGACCTCCTCGCAGCGGTCGGCGTAGAGCGGATCGCCGGTGATGCCCAGGAGGATCTCGTCGGAAAGCATGAACTCGACCATCGAGCAGGCCTCGGCCCCCTGGCGCGGCCCGGTGTAGCCCTGGCGGCAGTTCTCGTCGGCCCCGAACATGCCGCCGGGAACCTGGCCGTAGAGGTCCATCACCGTGCGGTAGTTGCGCTCGGTGGCCTCGAGGTGGCGGCGGTCGAGCGACTGCTGGTAGTACTGGGCCGGCCCGCGGAAGCTCTGGCAGATGTTGACGCCGTGCCAGCTGGCGATGCCGTTCGTCCAGTCGGCGGTGCGCTCGTGGACGACCTTGGCGAGGTCGAGGAGCCACGGCTCGCCGGTGCGGTTGTACAGCCAGTATATGCTCGCCAGGTTGTCGGCCCCCCGTATCTTTTGCCAGCTGCCCGGCAGGAGGTGCTCGCGAGGCAGCTCGAGCTGCCACTTGAAATAGCGCGCCATGAAGGGGATGACCCGCGGGTCGCCGGCGGCCTCGTAGTAGGATTTGAGGGCGTCGAGCAGGACCATGTTCGGCCAGAGGTCGTGGTTCTTCTTGTTTTCCAGGGGGCCGAACCAGCCATCGGGCTGCTGGCTGCCGAGGGCGCCTTCGATCCAGCGCCTCGCCTCATCGATGATGCGCTTGTCCTTGAGGATATAACCGAGGTCGCCGAAGCCTTTCAGCCAGTAAGGCAGCTCCTCCCACCCGTTCACTCCCTCGCCGCGGGGATGGAGCCAGGCGCTGTTTTCCGGCTTGCACCAGCGGCTTAATTCTGGAAGATGGCCAAACATCCCCTCCGCCATGAGCAAGAGCTGCTGGCGCAGCCAGCCGCGCGCCTCGACGGCGCCGGCCGGCAGCTTGATGAGCGGGTTGGGGAGGAGCGGCCGGCGGTTCGAGACGTAAAAATCGTTTTGACCTTCCGAAGGGGGAACGGACAGCGTGACCACTTTGGCATCCTCCTCTGACCCGCCGGAGGGGCCGGCGGAAAGAAGCGCGGCGGCAAGCCCGGCTGAGACCAGGGTCACAGCGCCAATGCAAGCAGTGGCATTATTTTTCATGGCGTTTCCTCGGCGTTGTAAAGATGGTATAGAACAAACCCGATTTGAATCAGGAAAGCAATATGACGCGACGAAGCCTATTAAGGTCCTCGATCATTTTCTTGTCAACAGTTTTCGTGGCGGGCCAGGGGCTCCCGCCGGCGCGGGCCGACGAGGTCCTCGAGCGCTGGACCTTCGACTCCGAGGCCGAGGGGAGCGGCTGGCGGGCGGGTAACGGAATCGAAGGCCTCCGCGTCGCTGGCGGCCAATTGATCGGCCGCCTCACCGATCCCGATGCCTACCTCTTCGCCCCCCCGGTGCGCTTCGCCATGGATGGCCTGGCCATCCGGGTGCGCTGGCAGGCGCCGCGGGGAGGGAGCGGCCAGTGCTACTTCACCACCGACTCGAGCCCGCAGATGGGCGAGGACAAGGTGCGGTCCGCTCCGGTCCCCGGGGGCCGGCTGGCCGAGACCGAGTTCCTGCTCGATCCGGGCGGCCGCGGCGCTCCGATGCTCACCGGCTTCCGGCTCGATCCCTTCAACGGAGCCGCGGACATGGAATTCGCCATCGATGAGGTCGCCATCGTCCGGCTGCGTGGCCGGCTGGAGGCGCGCCTGGCGCCGGAGCGCTCCGCGGGAAAAGTGGGGGAGTCGATCCTCTGCAAGCTCAGGGTCCGGCATCTCGGGGGCGCGCGGCTGAAAGGCCGGGCGGCCGTCGAGGTGGAGCGCCCGGTTGGAAAACGGGAGCGGTTGCCACTTGACCTGAGCGCGGAGCAGCTCGAGGCCGCCTTCGCCGTCAAGCTGGAGAAGCCGGGGGTGCACTCGGTGCGCGCCCGTCTTTTCCAGGAGGAAAAATGCACCCACGAGCTGGAAGCGCTGGTCGCGGCGGGCCTCGAGGAGCGGCCGGCCAGGCTGCATCTTGAAACCGGGGAGTCGGCCCTGGAGCTGCTCCCAGCGGCCGAGGAAAGGGAGCGCTACCCGGCGGCGCGGCTGTGGGCGCGGGAGGGCGGCGGCTGGAAGGAGGCGGGGCTCCTTTTGCCCTTGGGCGAGTGGGTGGTCGAGGAAGCGGGGATGGTTCGGCAGAGCTGCCACGAATTCCGGCTGGCGGAGCGGGGCGGCGAGGCGCTGGCTCTCGAGGCGTCGGTTACGGCGGGGGGATGGTCCTCCCGGATCCTCTTCAAGGCGGAGAAGGGGGCCCGCGCGGGGGAGATGCTTGCCGCCCGCTCGTTGCTGAGCGGGCCGCGGGGGGCGCGGCTCCTCAAGTTCGCCGGTCCGGCCCTGCGGCGGCGGATGCCCGGAAACGATCCGCTGGCGCGCCACGCCCTCTTCGGCGGCCTCGAGTTTCTCGAGCCCGGCTGGCGCTCCTCCAGCGACCGGGCGGTGGGGCCGAAGTTCGCCGACCGGTGGACGCCGCACCCGTTCAAGATTTGCCTGCCGGTCATGGCCATCGAGGCCGAAGGGGTGACCAGCGCGCTCCTCTGGAATCCCGTGGAGGATTGGGCGCCGGGGCGCTCCTTGCCGGCCGCCACGTTCCTCTCCCCGAATTTTCTCGATGGGCAAGGCGAGCACGTCTTGCAAATTTCCGCCCCCTCGATTCCGGACTTCGTTCGGGAGAACGAGAGCCTGGCCTGGCAGCCCTATGAACTGGATGAGAAGGGGGTGCGCTTGACCACGGTCCTTCTCGCCGCCTGCCGCCGGCCGGTCCTCGAAACGGCCCGGCGCTGGTATGAACATTTCGGCATCCCGGCCGCGCCGCCGGCCCCCCACGACGACAAGGCGACCTACGACCTCATGGCGCGCTGCTACGGGCAGACGATCTACTGGCCCGAGGAGAAAGGCTGGCGCCATCACTGGTTCCTCGACAAAAGCTCCCACTTTCGGCCCGACCTGGCGGCGGAGCTGCTCCTCCACTCGAAAATCACCGGCGAGCGCCGCTGGGTGGAGGCGACCGGCCTCGATCCCCGGCGCCCCCTCCTGGAAACCATCGGGACCCTCTGGGACCGGGCGGTTCAGGGAGGGGGAGGCGCCCGGGCCGCCGTTCAGGCCATGCGCGTCGATGGGACCTATCCCTACCAGGACACTCCGGGCGTCAAGGAAGCCACCCGGCGCCACTCCGGCGGCCGCTTCGACAGCCTCGGGGAAAGCGGCTCCTCCAGCCTGGGGACTTGCGTGCAGGCGCTCATGCCCCTTTGCCAGCACGCCCTGCTCACGGGCGAGAATCAAGAAGCGCTGGAAAAGGCGCTGGCGGCGATGCGGCAGTTCCGCGTGCCGCGCGGCGCCCAGGTCTGGGAGGTGCACCAGCAAATCCCCGACATCCGCGCCGCCGCCCTGGCGGTCGAGGCCTATCGCATCGGTTATCTGGTGACCGGCGATCCGTCCTACCTGGACGACGCCTTTTACTGGGCCGACGCCGGGCTGCCGTTCCTCTTCTCGTGGAGGACGCCGGGGGCGAAGGAGCCGCCGACCGTCCGCACCTCCAGGGACCGGAACGACGCCTCCAAGAGCCGCCCTTATCCCTCGGCCGAGCTTTTCGACGACCCGCATCGCCAGGTGAATCCCTACGGCACCATTCCGGTCCTGGGGACGACGTTTTACGTCATCAGCTGGTTCGGGGTGCTGGTGCAGTGGTGCGGCCTGGAGTGGTCCTGGAAGGTCCTGGAGCTGCTGGAGCACAAGGATGACGCCATCCTCCGGGCCGCCGCGGAAGGAGTGCTGCGCTCGGGCCTGCAGCAGACCTTCGACCGGGATCCCTGGACCGGCCTTTACCCCGACGTCTGGAACCTGGAGGGGAACTGGGCCGGAGGGGCCTTGATCTGCCCGCATCTCGTGGTGCAGGCGCTGCGCGCGGGCGGCCACATCCCCCAGGAGCTGCGCCATTGGAGCCGCCGGGCCGGTTCCGGGAAAGAGGCCTTGCTGGCGCACGGCTGGGGGAAGCTGCTGGGCTGCGAGGGGGACTCCCGCCGCTTGCAAGTCCGGCTGACGTTCCTGCCGGGAGAGCTGGGGGAGGTTCTCATCGCCCGCTCCCCCCGGCCGCGTTCCGTGGCCGTGAACGGGAAGGCGCTGCCGGAGGCGCCGGAAAACCGCCAGGGGGCCGGGTGGCGGCACGATCCGGAAAAGCGCCTTACCGGCATCCGCTTCGCGCCGCCGCAAGCCGAGGTCGAGTTGACGGTGGAATATTAGAGCGCCGACTATCGGCCTGGCGTCAAAAAGACACAAGCTCATCCCGGGCTCCGGTCGATATCTCCGGTTGGGTGCCTTCTCCACACTATATACAGGGATGGATATCGATAATCATTTCGCTCCCAGCAGATGGTTTGCCCGGAACTGGTTGGCTTTCTTTGTCCTGGCCGCCGCGCTCCTCCTCACCGTAGTTACCTGGAAGGTCAGCGTGGAAGAGGTCCGGAACATGGACCTCTTCCGCTTCCGGCATGAGGTGGGGGAGATCAAGACCGCCATCGTCGAGCAAGTCGAGCGGTACAAGACCGCCCTGCGCGGCGCTCAAGGACTTTACGCCGCCAGCAAGTCCGTCGAACGTCATGGGTGGCGCGCCTACATGCAGAGCTTGTCCCTCGAGAAGAACTTCCTCGGCCTCGATGCCATGGCGTTCATCGCCTACGTTCCGGGCGACAAGCTGGAGTCGTTCCTGGCGGCGACCCGCGCCGACAACAGCCCGGCCTTCGCCATCAAGCCGGCGGAGGTGAAACCGGATTACCAGGTGATCGTTTTCATCCAACCGGAGAAGGAGCACGGGCACCTGGTCGGCCTGGAGCTGCGGGAATGCCTGGACAACTCCAACTTCATGGCCATGGCCCGCGACTCCGGCGAGCCAGTGCTTGCCGGCGTTCCGGGATTCATTCCAGAGAAAGACAAGCTGTTCAACAACGTCATCCTCTACCTGCCGGTTTACAAGAACGGCCTGCCGCAGGGAAGCATCGAGGAGCGCCGGGCGGCGATCGAGGGCTGGGTGGCGGCCTTCTTCGACGTCGATCAGCTGCTGGTAGAAATGCGCTCCTGCAGCTCCATCGAATTCAAGATTTTCGATGGACTCGATCCCGCGAGCGCCCGGCTGCTCTACGGAAGCCCGCGGAGCCAAGAAGCGTTTCAGCGCCTGAACGATTCCCCTTGCACGGACGCTTTGCCCATCGAACTCTTCAACCGGAAGTGGTTGCTGGTGTCGCGGACCCTCCCCGCTTTCCATGAAGCGGGCAACTACGTCATGTCCGGCATGATCCTCAAGGGGGGCATCGCCATCAGCCTGCTGCTGGCTGCCATGGTCTGGTCGCTCACCAACACCAAGTCCCGCGCCCTGGCCATCGCCAGGAAAATGACGTCGTCGCTGCGGGAAAGCGAGGAGCGCTTCCGCAAGGCCAAGGAAACGGCGGAGGCGGCCAATCGGGCCAAGAGCGAGTTCCTGGCCAACATGAGCCATGAAATCCGCACCCCGATGAACGGCGTCGTCGGCATGGTGGGTCTGCTCATCGAAACCGGCCTCACGCCGGAGCAGCGCGATTACGTGCAGACCATGCAACAGTCGGCCGATGCGCTGCTCGCGGTCATCAACGACATTCTGGACTTCTCGAAGATCGAGGCCGAAAAACTGATCCTGGAATCCATTCCCTTCAACGTGCAGGAGCTGGTCGAGGAGGTGGCGGAGCTCCTGGCCAACAAGGCGGAGAAGAAGAAGATCGAGTTCATCACGCGCTGCCCCCCCGGCTTGCCCCGCTGTTTGATCGGCGACCCTGGCCGCATCCGCCAGATCCTGACCAACCTGGTCGGCAACGCCTTGAAGTTCACCCAGGAAGGGCACGTCTTCGTCAACCTCGAGCTGGTGGAGAAGCGGACCAAGCCTTCACCCCACCCGTCCCCCCCTGAGGGGGGGCGGGAGGAGGCGGTGCTGCGCTTCAGCGTGGAAGACACCGGCATCGGCATCCCCGAGGACAAGGTGGGGCTGCTCTTCCAGAAATTTTCCCAGCTGGATGCTTCCACGACGCGCAAGTTCGGCGGCACGGGGCTGGGGCTGTCGATCTCGAAGAGGCTGGTCGAGATGATGGGCGGCGCGATCGGCGTGAAGAGCCAGCCGGGGGCCGGTTCGACCTTCTGGTTCACCCTGACCTTGCCGATCGATCTCCAGGGGAAGACCACGTCGGTGGCGCGCGCCAGCCTCCGAGGCCTCAAGGTGTTGATCGTCGACGACCATCCGATCAACTGCCGGGTCCTGGAGGAGCAGCTTGCGACCAAGGGAATGGTCTGCCGGACGGCGGCAAGCGGTCCGGCGGCCCTGGAGGCGCTGCGGGAGGAGCAGCGGCGCGGCGAGCCGTTCCGGCTGGCGATCATCGATTATCAAATGCCGGGAATGGATGGAGAAGCCCTTGGCCAGGAGATCGTAGCCGATCCGGCGCTCCAGGACCTGAAGCTGGTGATGCTCTCGTCGGTGGGCCGGAGCTGCGAGTCGAAGCGCATCCGGGCGTCCGGCTTCTCGGCCTTCTTGGTCAAGCCGGTCCGCCCCGGCCAGCTCCTCCGGGCGCTGGAGGCAATTTGCGGCGCCGCGGCGGTATTTGCCGCCGGGGCGGAGCCGCGCGGTCAAAAGGCCGGTGACCGGGCAGGTCCAGAGGCGGGTCCCGCCGTGGAGGCGGGAGCGGCGCGGCCGGCCGATCGGTCTTCGAGCGGAGGACAGCCCCCGCGCCTCCGCGTGCTGCTCGCCGAGGACAACGCCGTCAACCAGAAGGTCGCCGCCCGATACCTCAAAAAGCTCGGCTGCCACGTCGATATCGCCGCTGACGGCAAAGAGGCGCTGGAGAGGCTCGAGAGCCGCCCTTACGATCTGGTCTTCATGGACTGCCACATGCCGGAGCTGGACGGCTACCAGGCGACGGCGGAGATCCGCCGCCGCAACCGGCCCTGGAACGGCATCCCGGTGATCGCCATGACCGCCAACGCCATGCAAGGCGACCGCGAGCGCTGTCTGGAAGCTGGCATGAACGACTACCTCTCGAAGCCGGTGAACCTCGAAGAGCTGAAGCAGATGATCGAGCGCTGGGCGAAGAAGGCGGCGGTGTGATTTCGGCGGGCACGCCTAAGCTCTAAAAAGATCGACAGATCATCTGCTCATCCCTTATCATCCGGGATTATGAAAACAACCGAATCCCAGGACAAATCACCGGTTGAGGTCCAAAACATCTCAAAACATGGAATCTGGGTCCTGATCAAGGACAAGGAATATTTCCTTCCCCATGAGGACTTCCCCTGGTTTCAGGATGCCAAGGTGGGTGAAGTCTGCAACGTCCAGCTTCTTCATGGAGATCATCTTTACTGGCCTGATCTGGATGTCGACTTGGAGATCGGTTCGATCGAGGATCCCAAGAAATATCCCCTGGTGGCGCGGAAACGGGATTGAGTTTTTGGAAACTCACTCCGGCGGTCAAGGCCTGGTTTCATGAAACCAGCCTCCCCACCACCTCCCCGGCGACATCGGTCAGGCGGAATTCCCTCCCCTGGAACCTGTAGGTCAAGCGGGTGTGGTCGAGGCCCAGGAGGTGGAGGAGGGTGGCCTGCAGGTCGTGGACGTGGACCCTATCCTTGACGATGTTGAAGCCCAGCTCATCGGTTTCTCCGTTGGTCTGGCCGCCCTTGATGCCTCCTCCGGCCAGCCACACGGTGAAGGCCTGGGGATGATGGTCCCGGCCGCGGATGCGGCCCAGGGCGGCGTTGGACTCGATCATCGGCGTGCGGCCGAACTCTCCTCCCCAGACGACCAGCGTGCTCTCGAGCAGGCCGCGCTGCTTGAGGTCCCGGATGAGCGCCGCCGCGGCTCGGTCGGTGAGGCCGCACT
>JACQVS010000054.1 GCA_016209605.1 Planctomycetota bacterium | reverse complement strand
GCGCTACGCAAGCTTCGCGCGGAGATTGGTACGCATTCGCCCGGTCAATTGCACGTTAACCGGCCAATCGGCGCAGAAGTCTGTGATTTTGGCGCGCCACGATTGGACCGGTTAACGACCAAATATCCATACGAAGAGGATGGAGAGTTTAACTCCCCTGGCAACGTTGTCAAATGGAGATTGGTAGCGATGGGCTGACCGTTTAAGTCCAGTTTTCCGTTGCATCTAAATTTACTTTACATTATATAAATCAACTTTGTAGAAAATTGTGGTCCGGCCTTGAGAAAAGCCGGCCTTCGGCAATAATAGAATTCCGGTAATCTCTGGTCCGGTAATCGAGAGATCTCTCTTCGAGATCAGATCCGCCACAACCGCGCCTGAAGCAAAAAGGAGAACCACTATGAAGCCGCTGCTTTCCATGATCCTGGCCGCCTCCGCCCTGGTTTTTTCGGCCCAGCTCGCCGCTCAAGAAGACGTGCGCGTGCAGATCCACAAGGAGCTGCAGGAGGTGGGCAAGTTGATCGGCGAGAAGATCGCCAAGATCGTCGAAGAAAACGCCAAGAAATCCAACGCCCGCATCGCTGAGCTGGAGAAGGCCCTCAAGGATAAAGACAGCGAGATCGCCGAGCTGAAGAAACGCCTTGACGCGCTCGCGAAAGAGATCGCCAAAGAGGTCAAGAAGCCGGAACCAGCTCCCGCCCAGCCGCCGGCCCTGACGCCGGCCTTCATCGGCATCGCCCACCTCGAGCCCTCCGCCGACTTGCAAGCCAAGCTCAACTTGAAGCCGGGACAGGGGGCGCTGGTTTCCACGATCCTGCCCGGCGGTCCGGCGGAGAAAGCCGGCCTCAAGGAAGGCGATATCATCCTCCAGGTGGCAGGCAAGGAGGTCGGCTCGGAGAACCTCAGCCAGGCCATCCGCGCCCACGAGCCGGGGAAGGAAATCGAGCTCGTCCTCCTCCGCGGCGCGGAGAAGATGGCGAAGAAGGTGACCCTGGAGCATCGCGAGAAGTTCGTCGCCAAGATCACCCCGCCGGTCCAGCCGCCCCAGCCCGCCAAACCCGTGGAGCCCGCGGCGCCGGCCAAGAAGGAAAAGGCGGTGTGGGGGATCCTGGTGGAGGAGGCCGACAGCGGCCTGCTGATCCAGATGGTCGAAAAGGAACTCACCGGCGACGTCGCCCAGCTCAAGGAAGGGGATGTGATCAAGGCGGTGAACGGAAAGGGCGTCGCCAATCTGGCGGAACTGCGAGAGGCTTTCGACAAGGTTTTTGCCGGAGATCAGGCCTCGCTGGAGATCCTCCGCAAGGGCGAGGCCGTCACCGTCAAGGTGATCGCCGGCCGCGACAAGGGCCAGGCCAAGCTGGTGGAGGCGAAAGCCCCCCCCAAACCGCCTGCCGAGCCTCCCAAGGAGCCCAAGCCGGCCGCGCCGGCCGCCGAGAAAAAGCCCGCCTACCTCGGCCTCAGCGTCGGCGAGGGGGATGGCAAGGTCGAGGTCCTCTCCATCCAGCCGAACAGCGCCGCAGCTTCCTTCGGCATCAAGGAGAAGGACCTCATCAAAGAGATCAACAAGGCGGCGGTGAAAACCATTGACGACCTCAAGAAAGGCCTGGAGGGGAAGTTCGCCGGCGACAAGGTCGAGCTGGTCCTCGAGCGCGGCGGCCAGAAGGTGGTCATTGGCGACTTCGTGCTGGGCGCGAAGGGCGAAAAAGCAGCCGCCGCGCCGGAAGAAAAGCCGAAGGCCGCTGAAGCGCCCAAGCAGCCAGAAGCGCCCAAGGCCAAGGAAAAAGGCTACCTCGGCATCAGCGCCCAGGAGGCCGAGGATGGGACGGTGATCGTGAGCGAGATCGCCGCCGGCGGTCCGGCCGAGAAGGCCAGCTTGCTGAAGAACGATGTGATCTTGAAAGTGAACGGCATGCCGGTCAAGAACTTCGATGACATGGCCCGCGCCCTACAGGGGACCGGCGCCGGCGACACCATCACCCTGGTCGTCCGGCGCGGCGACAAGGAGCAGGAGATCAAGGTCACCTTGGGCAAGGCCGGTTGAGCCGAGGAATCGAGTGTTCAAAGACGATCTCTGAAATTTCGTTTTCAAGCCCTCCTCCCGCCGAGGAGGGTTTTTTATTTCGTATGTCCACAGGATCTCAGAACTCCCCGCCCTCCCTTTTCCTCATCGGCTACCGGGCCACGGGGAAATCGACCGTCGGGCTGCTCCTGGCGGAGCGGCTGAGCTGGCGCTTCGCGGACACGGACGCGCTGATCGAGGAGGCGCTGGGAATCACCATCGCCCAGTGCTTCGCCCAGCGCGGCGAATCCTTCTTCCGCGAACGCGAGAGCGAAAGCCTCGAGAAGGTCGTTCAGAGAATCGCTTCCGGCGACAAGCTGGTGGTGGCGACCGGGGGCGGGATCATCCTGAAGCCGGAGAACGTCGCCCTCATGCGGGGGGCCGGGAAGGTGGTGTGGCTGCAGGCAAGCCCGCGGACGATCCGGGAGCGGCTCGAGAAGGATCCCAAGACCTTCACCACGCGCCCCGGGCTGACGGAGGCCTCCCCCGTGCGGGAGGTCGAGAAAGTCTTGAGCCGGCGCGAGCGGATCTATCGCCAGTCCGCCGATCTCGAGCTGAGAACTGACGATGGCCGCCCTCCGGAGGCGCAGGTGGAGGAGATCATCCGCTGGCTGCGGGCCATCCCGAAAACCGCTGAGAGCCAGCCATGAAGCCGGGGGATTGGATCACCATCGGTTTTGCCGCGCTTTTCGGCGCCTGCATCGGCAGCTTCCTCAACGTCTGCATCTGGAGGCTGCCGCGTCCGGGGCTGTCGATCTCCTCGCCGCGGCGCTCCCATTGCCCTTCCTGCGGCGCCGCCCTTGATTGGTTTGACAACATTCCCATCCTCAGCTGGATCCTCCTCGGAGCCCGCTGCCGGAGCTGCCGGCTGCCGATTTCCGCGCGCTACCCGCTCATCGAAGCTCTGACCGCCCTGCTCATCGCCATCCTGGCGCACCAGTACCTGCCCGCCGAGGCCATGCGCTGGCGGGAGTTCCTCGTCCTGAGCGCCTTGACGGCATCCCTCATCGTGGCTTCGGCGATCGACATCGATCTGCGCGTCATCCCCGATGAAATCACCCTGCCGGGGATGATGGCCCTGCCGGTGATCGCCTTTCTGGTGCCCGGACTGCACACCCAGCCCGGCGATCCTTCCGTCCATCGCCTCGCCGCGGCCCTCGAAGAAGCGCTCAGCGGGTGGGGGCTCAAACCGAGGCCGGACTGGCCGGAGTGGCAGGCTTATGGCCTGGCGGCCGCAGCGGCCATCCTGGGCGGCGCCCTCGGCCTCCAGGGCTACCGCCTGTACCGCCGCAAAGTCCACCCCCAGCTTCCCAACCGCATCCGGGATGGCCTCCTGGCGGGACCCCTCTTCGCCGCCGCAAGCGGAGTTAGCGCGATGTTAGCGTTCGACCCGGCCTGGGTGCATTCACCCTCCTGTGAAAACTATCTCGCCACGATCATCGGCATGGGGGCGGGGGCGGGACTCATCCTGGGGGTCGGGATCTTCGGCAAGCTTATCTTCCGCAAGGAAGCCATGGGCTTTGGAGATGTCAAGCTCATGGGCCTGCTGGGGGGGTTCGCCGGCTGGAAAGGAGTGCTGGGCGGCTTCGCCATTGCCTGCCTGTTAGGCTCCCTGGTGGGGATCTGGAGGCTCTGGCGATACCGCACCCGCTACTTGTGGTTTGGCCCGTTCCTGTCCCTGGGCTGCCTGTTGATCATCCTGTTTCCGGGGCCGTTGAAGGCCGTGCTGGACTGGTACATGAGCTGGTTTCGATAAAAAGAATTTTCCGTTAAAGCCGAGTCGCCGAACAGCCGATAAACCGGACATTACTGGAGGATCACGAGAGTTTTTCCATTGCAGAATTGAAAGCTCTTGTGTAGTGTAAGTAACCAATGTTTTGCGAGTTGAGGAGTAACTTGCCAGTTTTATCGAAGAGAGGAGTCGTGATGAGAAAGCTTGCTTTTCTGGCCAGTTTGGGCGTTCTGGCGGCAGGGTTGTCCAGCTGTTCCCTCACCGAGTTACGGAATACCAACCGGCGGCTGAAAGAAGCCAATGACCGTCTGGTCTCCGAAAACAACCGCCTGGAGCAGGAGCTGGCGGCATCGCAGCGGGAGCTGGGTCAAAAGGACAAGGAGGCGGCCCAGATCAAGGATCAAAGCGACAGCGAGATCGCGCCATCAAGCGCCAATCCGCCGCCGCGGATCAAGATGGCCAGGGCGGAAGACAACAGCGAGTTCAAGGACATGGGCCTGGAAACTCGCACCACCGCTCAAGGCACGTGGGTAAGCCTGCCGGACCAGGTTTTCTTCCCGCTTGGCCAGGCTTCCCTTTCAAGCCAGGGAAGATCGATCCTCGACAAGGTCGCCAGGCTCATCAACACCAAGTACCGCGGCCAGATGATCCGCGTCGATGGCCACACCGATGACCTGCCGGTCCGCAAGGTCCGGCACCTTTATCCCTCCAACTGGGAGCTGTCGACGGCGCGGGCCTGCGCGGTGGTGCGCTACCTGGTGGAAGAGGGGAAAGTGGCGCCGCAGCGGATTTATCCCGCTGGCCACAGCTATTTCAAGCCGAAAGTGACCAATTCCAGCTCCACCGCCCGCAGCAAGAACCGCCGCGTCGAGATCTTGATCGCCGAGCGCGACGTTTGAGAAAAAAAAACGCCGCTGCGACGAATCGCGTTCGCGAAATTCGTCGCTGCGGCGTTTTTTTTGTCCATTTCTGGGGCAGCCCTTTCCACCGCGTACCCATAATCGGCCCCGACGACAAATTTCGACGGGGATGCTACTCTCTATTGACACCTTTTGCCATCCTTCACGCTTTTTGGGTTCGTGAACGGTGGAAAAATTTTTTATCGATCTTGAGAAACTCAACCAGGGAAAGGTTTTATGGTAACCATTGAAGAACTGGTTCAGCAACTCGTCGAACGTAACGGGTCGGACTTGCACATCTCCGCCGGCGCCCCGCCGATGATCCGCATCAATGGCAGCCTGGTGAGCATGGAGCAGGAGGTGCTCGATGCGGAGACGACGCAACGTCTCATTTACAGCATCCTCGACAACGAGCAGATCCTCCGCTTCGAGAAGGAATCCGAGCTGGACATGTCCTTTGGAATCGCCGGCCTGGGCCGCTTCCGCACCAATGTCTTCTATCAACGCGGCACGGTCGGCGCCGTCCTGCGCGTCATCCCCTTCGAAATCAAGAACATGCAGGACCTGGGCCTGCCGCAGGATATCTGCGAGGAGCTGTGCATGCGGCCAAAGGGGCTGCTCCTGATCACGGGCTCGACGGGCAGCGGCAAATCGACGACCCTGGCGGCCATGATCGATTTCATCAACCGCACCCGAAACAACCACATCATCACCATTGAAGACCCCATCGAGTTTGTCCATCGCAACAAGTGCTGCCTGGTCAACCAGCGCGAGGTCGGAACCGACACCAAGGCGTTCGCCGCCGCCTTGCGCACCGTCCTCCGCCAGGATCCGGACGTCATCATGGTGGGCGAGATGCGCGATATGGAAACCATCGCCGCGGCTCTGACCATCGCCGAAACCGGCCATCTCACCTTCGCCACCCTGCACTCCAACGATGTGGTGCAGTCCATCAACCGCATAATCGACGTCTTCCCGTCGCACCAGCAGGAGCAGATCCGCACCCAGCTGTCCTTCACCCTGCAGGCGGTCTTCTGCCAGCAGCTGGTTCCCAAGGCGGACGGCCGCGGCCGCGTCCTGGCGGCCGAGATCATGATCGCATCGCAGGCGGTCCGCACCTTGATCCGGGAGAACAAGACGCACCAGATCAGCTCGATCATTCAAACCGGCGGCAAGTACGGCATGAAAACCATGAACCAGGCGCTGTTCGAGCTCTACCGCCAGCACCTGATCACTTACGACGAGGCCCTGAGCCGGACCACCGATACCGAGGACTTGAAGAGAATTTTCCAGCGCCAGGCGTAATCCCGAGAACATGAGCTGAGGTGAACCGAGATCCATGTCGGCCGTAAAGTTCGACAAACGACTTGCCAGCATCCTCCTCAAGCGGGGGAGGATGGATAAATCGAAGCTAGAATCCGCCGCCGAAAAATCGGAGAAGGAAGGGCGGTCCCTCACCACCGTGCTGGTGGAGGATAAAAGCCTCAAGGAAGATGAAATCCTGACGACCCTGGCGGCCGAGACCAACATTCCGCCCATCGATGTCTTCAAGGTGACCCCGGACGAGTCCGCCGTGCAGCTCCTGCCGGAAAACCTGGCCAACTATTACCAGGTGATCCCGGTCACCAAGATCGGCAACATCCTGACGCTGGCGGTATCCAATCCCTTTGACATCTTGAAACTCGACGACATCCAGATCGTCACCGGCTGCGACATCCGGCCGGTGCTGTCGACCGAGATCAGCATCAAGAAAGCCATTCCGGAGCTCTACAACAAAGGCTCGACCATGGTTCAGGACCTGCTCGAGAACATGAGCGATCCGGATCTCGAGATCAAGGAGAACAAGGAGGAGGTCGAGAACCTCAAGTCGGCGGATATCGCCAACAACGAGGACGCGCCGGTGGTCAAGCTCACCAACCTGACCATCTTCGAAGCCATCCGGCAGAAGGCGAGCGACATCCACATCGAGCCGCAGGAGAAGCAGACCCGCATCCGCTTCCGCATCGATGGAATCTGCCGGGAGACCATCGCTCCGCCCAAGAAAATGCACAACTCGCTGGTCAGCCGCATCAAGATCATGTGCGGCCTCGACATCGCGGAGCGGCGGAAGCCGCAGGACGGCAAGTTTCAGTTGAAGATCGATGGCCGCCAGATCGACTTCCGCGTCTCGACGCTGCCGTGCATCCACGGCGAGAAGGTGGTGCTCCGCGTCCTCGACTCGGGGAACCTGACCCTCAGCCTGGACCAGCTCGGATTCGAAGAAAAGGCGTTGAAAGACATCCGCGCGGCCATCCATCAGGCCTACGGCATGATGCTGGTGACCGGGCCCACCGGCAGCGGAAAGTCGACGACGCTCTACTCGGCCATCCGGGAGGTGCTGTCGGCGGAGGATAACATCGTCACCGTCGAGGATCCGGTGGAGTACCAGCTCGAGGGCGTGAACCAGGTGCAGGTGAGCGTCAAGCGGGGATTGACCTTCGCCGCCGCCCTGCGCTCGATCCTGCGCCAGGACCCCGACACCATCCTCATCGGCGAGATCCGCGATCAGGAGACGGTGGAGATCGCCGTCAAGGCGGCGCTCACCGGACACCTGGTCTTTTCAACCTTGCACACCAACGATGCGCCGTCCACCATAACCCGCATGGTCGACATGGGAGTCGATCCTTTCCTGGTCGCCTCCTCGGTCAACTGCGTCGCGGCCCAGCGGCTGGGCCGCAAGCTGTGCGTCGAGTGTCGCAAGCCCATCTCGGCCAATCCGTCGAAGGATCACCTGCTCAGCCTGGGCTTCCTGGAGGAGGATTTGAAAAATTTGAAGATCATGGAAGCGGTCGGCTGCCAGCGCTGCGCCAACGGCTACAAGGGGCGCTTCGCCCTGCTGGAGACCATGCCTCTCAACGAGCCGCTGCGGCGGGTGATCATCGAAAGGGGCTCGGCGCTCGATATCCGGAGGATTGCCATGCAACAGAATATGATGAACCTGCGCCGCTGCGGCCTGCTCAATGCCATGCGCGGGAAGACCACGGTTGAAGAGGTGCTGTCCGTGACCGTTACAGATTAGGCTCTATCATCAAAACTTCTTCGCAGGCTGCGGAGATGTCTTGGCGTCCCAGGACCGCTCTCCAATTCGCTTTGCGTCTTAACTTTGCGTCCTTTGCGTCTTTGCGGTTATTATTGGGTTGC
>JACQVS010000058.1 GCA_016209605.1 Planctomycetota bacterium | reverse complement strand
GTTCCCCCCCCTCGATCCCCCCGAGGGGACGATGTTCCCCCCCCTCGATCCCCCCGAGGGGACGATCCAACTTCCACAGCGCTTTTCCGCAGCGCAGCAGAGAAGATGGGCTTCACCTTGGTCGAGCTTCTGGTGGTCATCGCAATCATCTCTATCATCGCCGGGTTCTTGATTCCAACCCTGCTCCGCGGCCGCGTCGAGGCCTATAAAGTTCAATGCCAGAATAACCTCAAGGAAATCGCCAAGCTGGCCATGATCTACGCTGACAGCTCGGGAACGCGCTTTTTCCCCCATGGCAGGAGCAATCCTCAAGCCCATGACTCGCTGAACGTCATGGTGGAGTTTTTTGGAGGAGACATGAAGCCGCAGATGTTCCAATGTCCTGAATGGAGAGAGGGAAAAGCTGAAAAAGACAGCGATGGCAAGTTCATCCTCGAAGCGAACACCTGCGCCTACACCTGGTCAAAGATGAAGCTCTCCCCCACCGACTCCGGTAGGGCGATCTCCTCGGACAAGTACATCAAGACCACGGATCAGCTCAGCGGCCACGACAAGGGGATGAACGTCGTGTACACCGATACGGCCGTCAGCTTCGTGCTGGAAAAGGATATTGACGGTGAAGACGGCCTGATGAAAGGCCTGGTAAGGTGAGAGAATCCGGTTGATCGGTTGAACCAACGCAAAGTGAAGTAGGAGCCGGCTCGGTTGAGAAAATTCAACCGAGCCGGCTTTTTAGCTCGGTTGCGGGCGAAGCCCGCATTATAGTTATTCCCAGCTGAACCGCTCCTCATCGCGCACCAGGCACGAGGGGGGCTCCTGGTCCAGCTCCCAGCGCAGGTAAAGGTACAAGCGGGTCATGGCGGCAAGGAAAGAAGCCGTCCAGCTGGCGGTGATGAGACGCCCCAGGCTCCCCCACAGGAGGACCGCCGCCCAGCCCATCCCTGATTCGGCCCGGGCGGCAGCGGCGCCGCCGAGCGGAAGCGGCCAGCAGGGATCCAGAGCCGCCAAAAGGCCTCCCAACCGCTGGTTGAAATCGGCCAGCGAGCCCAGCTCCGTTCCCAGGGTGTACGCCAGGGCTAGAAAGCCCAGAAAGCCGGCGAGGAAGAGGAAAGTGGCGGCGGCTGCGGCGCAAGAACTCGCCGCGGCGATCCCCGCTGCCGCCAGGAACTTGAGGGGCCGGGCCCGGAAAAAGCTCATCGACCGGCTGACCGCCTCGAAGCTTTCCCGGCAGTCCAGGGTGGCGGCGGGAATCATCACGAGAAGCGCGGGAATCCCCAGTACCAGGAAGCCGGCGGCCATGAGGCCGAGGGGGATCCCCAAGGTGGCTAACAGGAACACCGAGAGAATCCTTCCCGCTCCCCAGGGCAGGCGCCCTAACAGCAGACAGCCGACGAACAGGGGGAGGATCAGAATGCCCAGCACCAGGGGGATTGAAAAGGCCGAGCCTAACAAGGTGACAAACCGCCGCCGCACCTGGCCGAAAGCCTCCGCCACCGACCACCGGCACTCCCGGCCGTACTCCCATCCCGCCGCGGCCGCGACCATTCCCGCCCCGGCCAGAAACCAGCCGCCCCCCAGCAGGGCCAGCCCCAAGAAGAGCAGCCAGCTCCCCGCGCCGCCGGCCCGCAACCACTCTCCGGTCCAGTAATTCTGCCAGAGCGCCTCCAGCACGAAGAAGGGGAGAAGGCTCAGCCATGCGATCAGCAGGTACTTCGGCGTCCAGCCGGCGCGCGCGGCCACGAGCAGATCTTCCAGAAACGGAGCGAATCGAGCCGGAACCGCCTCTTCCCGCCCCGTCCCCTTCAATTCCCCGTTTGCTTTTTCAGTCAACGGCTTCCTCCTCGTCCTCAGGGCCGGCGCTTCCAGCGCCCTCCTCGCTGCCGCCGGCCTTATCCTCTCCGGCGATCCGGTACGCGCCTTCCAGCCAGCGCCCCAGGTCCACCCACTTGCACGGCTCGCTGCAAAACGGGAAGGTCGGAGACCCGACCGGGCTGGGCTTCTTGCAGACGGGGCACTTGAATTCCAGTTCGGTCAAGAACGATTCCTCTCGGATCCAATTGTATCCAGAATTATTTCGGAGCCGCCTTCGACGCCAGCTTCCCCACCTGGACCTTGGCAGGCCGGAGGATGGCTGTTTCGCAGGTGTAGCCTTTTTGCAGGACCTTGACCACCAGCCCATCTTTTTCGGCCTCTTCAATTTCGACTTGCTGCACCGCCTCATGGCGCTCCGGATCGAACGGCCGGTTCAAGGCCTCCATCTCCCGCACATGGTACCTCTCCATGAGATGCTGATGCATCTGGTAAATCAAGCGGATCCCGGCCTTCAAGGAATCCCCGGAGCCCCCTTGATTTTCCGCCAAGGCGCGCTCGAAGTTGTCCAGGATGGGAAGGAGGTCCAGCATCAGGCGGCGGATCGATTGGCTCTCCCAGGAAGCGCGCTCGCGGCTCTGGCGCTTGCGGTAGTTTTCGAAATCGGCCTTGGCCCTGAGGAGTTCCTCGAAGAACAAGTCCCGCTCCTCTGCCTTCTTGACCAGCGCCTCACGCTCTTCGGGGGTCAACGCCGGCCCCCCGGACGGTGTCAAAGCGGCCGCCTCTGCAGCCCCCAGCTCCGTTTTCAGGTCGGGCGCCGGAGGGTTTTCCGAAGAGGCCTCGGGACTCCCGGGAGCTGGCTCTTTAGTGTTAGTGGGATTTTCCTTTTCCTCGCTCATAACTCGGCGTTTCTTGGATTCTTACAAACTGAAATAGTCTTTTAACCTCTGGAAAAACTTCTTGCGCCGTGAACTGTGCTCCTCCTCATCCAGCTCTTCGAGCTGCTCGAAGAGCTCGCGCATTCTGGGAGTCAGCTTCTGCGGCGTCTCGACGACAATTTTGATGAGCTGGTTGCCGACTCCATAGCCGTCGATGTTGGGGAAGCCCTGGCTTTTCAGCCGCAAGAACTCGCCGCTTTGCGTTCCCGGGGGAACGGTGACCTTGGCCTTCCCCCTCAAGGTCGGAACTTCGATGTGGCAGCCCAGGGCCGCCTCGGCGAACGAGATTGGCACCTCGCAGATGATGTCATCATTGTGCCGCTCGAAGAACTCGTGCGGTTTGACGTGGATATAGCAGTAGAGGTCCCCCGCCGGGCCGCCGCGGACTCCCGCATTGCCTTCTCCGGCCAGGCGGAGCTGGACGCCATCGTGAATGCCGGCGGGCACATCGATGATGACTTCGCGCTTGGCAGCCACCGTCCCTTCGCCCCGGCAGGCGCCGCACGGCGAGGGGCAATAAACTCCTTCGCCCCCGCAGCGCGGGCAAGTCCTCTGAATGCTGAAAAAACCCTGGGTTTGCTGCACCCGGCCGTGACCTCCGCAAGTCGGGCAGGCCTCGACCGTCGTCCCCGGCCTGGCGCCGCTTCCCGAGCAGTTCTCGCAGGCGGCCTGGCGCTTGAGCTCGATGCGCTTCTTGGCGCCGCTCGCCACCTCCTCATAGGCGAGCTCCAGGTCCACCCGCAGGTCCGCGCCGGGCCGGCCCGCCCGGCCGCGCCGCGTCCGGCCGCGGCGCCCCCCTCCGAAAAAGCTTTCGAAGATCGATCCTTCGAAGATGTCGCTGAACTGCTCGAAAATGTCGTCGACGGAGTGGAAGCTCGGGCCGGTGTAGCCCCGGGCCTTCAGCCCGTCGTGGCCGTACTGGTCGTAGAGCTTCCTCCGCTCCGGATCAGCGAGCACCTCGTAGGCCTCCGAAACGGCCTTGAACTGCTTCTCAGCTTCAGGATCGCCGGGATTCTTGTCGGGGTGGTGCTTGAGGGCCAGCTTTCGATAAGCTTTTTTGATGTCACTGTCGGAAGCTCCTTTGGCGACTCCGAGTGTTTCATAGTAATCACGCTGGGACATTTCCGACGGCAAGCTCCCGTTCAGCTAACAAGGCGGCGAAAATCGCCGGCCTTTCCAGGATCGCTGGCATCAAGACACCGCGCCGCTTTCAGCCTTGGCTTTCTTCTTGATCTCGGTGATCAACACATCCGACGTTAAATTGATCCCGGCGATGCTGGCGGCGTTTTGCAGAGCCGTCACGGTCACTTTGACGGGATCGATGATGCCGGCCTTGAACAGGTTTTCATATTCCTTGGTCATGGCGTTGAAGCCCTCGCGTCCCTTGCGGTTCTTGACTTCACAGACCACCTCGCGGCCGTCGAGGCCGCAATTTTCGGCGATCTGGAAAAGAGGAGCTTCCATGGCCTTCCGGACCACTTCCACGCCATAGCTTTCTTCCCCCTTCGCCTTGAGGTCGCTCAGCGCCTCAAGGGCGCGGATCAAGGCGGTGCCGCCTCCTGCAACGATGCCTTCCTCGACGGCGGCACGGGTTGCGTGCAGGGCGTCGTTGGCGCGGTCCTTGCGCTCCTTCATTTCCATTTCGGTGCGCCCTCCGACGTAGAGGATGCCGACGCCTCCGGCGAGTTTCGCCTTACGTTCGGTGAGCTTTTCCTTGTCATAGGTCGAGGTGGTTTGCGCCATCTGGGCGTTGATCTGGTCAATGCGGTCATCGATCGCCTTCCGACTCCCGGCCCCCTCGATGATGGTGGTCTTCTCCTTCTCCACGGTCACCTTCTTGGCCCCCCCGAAATAGGAGAGGTCGACATGCTCGAGGGAGATCCCCAGATCCTCCGACACCAGCTTTCCTCCGGTCAAGACCGCCATGTCCTCGAGCAGGGCCTTGCGGCGGTCGCCGAATCCGGGCGCCTTGACCGCCACCACCTTCAAGACCCCCTGGAGCTTGTTGATGACCAGGGCGGCCAGCAGCTCGCCCTCGACATCTTCCGCGATGATGACGAGGGGCTTCCCGGAAACGGCGATTTTCTCCAGCACCGGGATGAATTCCCGCAGGTTGGAGAGCTTCTTCTCGTGCAGAAAAATGTAGGGGTTTTCATACTCCACCGAGAGGGTCTGGGGCTTGGTGATGAAGTACGGCGAGATGTAGCCCTTGTCGAACTGCAATCCCTTGACCACATCGAGATAGGTGTCGACCCCCTTGCTCTCCTCGAGGGTGATGACGCCATCCTTGCCGACCTTCTCGAACGCGTCGGCCAGGAGCTTGCCAATCGAGGGATCGAAGTTGGAAGCGATCTCCCCGACCTGGCGCACCTCCTCGTAGTTTTTCACCTTTTCCGCCTGGGCGCGCAGCGCCTCCACCGCCTTGTAGACGGCTTTCTGGATGCCGCGCTGGATCACGAACGGGTTGATGTCGGCGGTGACGTACTTGCGCCCCTCCCGCATCATCGCTTCGGCGAGGACGACGGCGGTGGTAGTCCCATCCCCCACCTTGTCGTTGGTACGGGTGGCCACCTCGTTGATGATCTTCGCCCCCATGTTCTCGAAGGGGTCGGGAAGCTCGATTTCCCGCGATACGGTGACGCCATCCTTGGTGCTCACCGGCTTGGAGAATTTTTTCTCGAGAATGACGTTCTTGCCGGTGGGGCCGAGGGTGGCGCTCACCGCCTTGGCCAGCCGGCCCATGCCCGAGGTCAGCTTCTGCCGCGCGTCCATATCGTAAAGGAGTTGCTTTGCCATGGCTGTTCCCTCCGCTTTCCTTTATTCCAAGACTCCGAGGATTTCCTGCTCCTTGACAATGGTGTACTCGATGCCATTCACCTTGACTTCCGAGCCCGAGTACTTGCCGTAAAGGACTTGATCCCCCACCTTGATCGCCAGGGGAAGGCGCTCGCCGGTTTTTTCGACCAGCCGGCCGGCGCCGACGGCGATCACCTTGCCCCGCGCCGGCTTCTCCTTTGCGGTGTCAGGGAGGTAAATGCCGCCGGCCGACCTCTCCACCGGCTCTTCTGGCCGGATGATCACCCGGTCGGAGAGGGGGCGGATTTTCAAATCAACGATTTTTTCATTCTTCTTGGTGGTTTCAGTTCTGGATGACATAATTTCTCAATCCCTTGTTCCTGGAGTTCCAAATCAGAAATCTTCCATGCCGCCTTCATCGTGGTGGTGGTGATGAGGGTCTACCTCCTCTTCCTCCTTGGGCACGTTGGCTACAAGGGCATCGGTGGTGAGGAGAAGAGTCGCCACGCTGACGGCGTTTTGCAAGGCGATGCGCGTCACCTTGGTGGAGTCGAGGATGCCGGCCTCGAGGAGGTCGCCGTACTCAGCCTTCACCAGGTCGTAGCCGAAGCTTCCTTTTTTCTTGCGGATCTCGCGCAGCACATCGCCCGGCTCGAGGCTGGCGTTGGCGATGAGCTGGCGGATCGGAGATTCGAGGGCCTTGCGGAGGATCTTGAAGCCGATCCTCTCCTCCTCCAGGCTGGTCTTGATCTCCACCATCGCCTCCGCGACTCGAAAGAGCGCCACGCCGCCGCCGGGGAGGACCCCCTCCTCGATGGCGGCGCGGGTGGCGCTCAAGGCGCTCTCGAAGCGGCCTTTCCGCTCCTTCATCTCCGATTCGGTAGCGGCGCCGACCTTGATCACGGCCACCCCGCCCACCAGTTTGGCGAGGCGCTCCTGTAATTTCTCGCGGTCGTAGTCGGAGGTAGTGCCCTCCAGCTCCTTGCGGATCTCCGCCTCGCGGGCCTCGATGTCCTTTTCCTTCCCCCCCCCTTCCAAGATGGTGGTCTTCTCCGAGGTGATGATCACCTTCTTGGCCCGGCCCAGCATCTCGAGGCGGATCTTCTCCGGCAGGAGGCCGAGGTCCTTCATGATCGCGGTGCCGCCGGTGAGGATGGCGAGGTCGCCGAGGAGGGCCTTGCGGCGGTCGCCGTAGCCGGGCGCCTTGACCGCTGCGCAGGAGAGCACGCCCTTCAGCTTGTTGACCACCAGCGTCGAGAGCACCTCGCCTTCCACATCCTCGGCGATGATGAAGAGCGATTTCTTCTGCGCATAAACCCGCTCGAGGACCGGCAGGATCTTGGGAAGGGTGCTGATCTTCTCCTCCATGATGAGAATGTAGGGATCCTTGAGCTCGCAAACCATCTTGTCGGGATCGGTGACGAAGTACGGCGAGAGGAAGCCGCGGTCGAACTCCATGCCCTCGACCACTTCCACCGTGGTCTCGATCCCCTTCCCTTCTTCAATGGTGATCACGCCATCGCGGCCGACCTTTTCCAGGGCATCGGTCAAGGTCTTGCCGATCTCCCGGTCGTTGTTGGCGGCGACCGTCGCCACCGCCAGGAGCTGGGAGTTGTCCTTGATCTTGACCGAGAGGTCCGTGAGTCTCTGGACGGCCTGATCGCTCGCGGCCCGCACGCCGCGGCAGAGGACCATGGGATTCACGCCGGCGGTGATCTGGCGCATGCCGCTCCTGAAGATCGACTCGGCCAAAACCGCGGTGGTGGTCGAGCCGTCGCCGGCCTCATCGCTGGTCTTCTCGGCGGCTTCCCGAACCAGGCGGGCGGCCATGTTTTCATAAGGATTGGTCAGCTCGACCTGCTCGGCGACGGAGGCCCCGTCTTTCGTCACCAGCGGCTCACCCCAGCCCCGGTCAATCAACGCACAGTGGCCAATCGGCCCCAGGGTGGTCTTGACGGCGCGGGCGATCTTCTGGACCCCTTCCATCAGACACTGGCGGGTGTCGAGATCGAAAACGATTTGCTTCGGTTGCTTGGGCATGGATCAGTGCTCCCCTCGATTCAGTTCATCCTGAAAAGTCCGCAAATCCTATATAGTCTTCCTCTGCAACTTCTCCGCACGATGCGGAGAAGTTGCGGATAGCTCAGTTGCGGGCGAAGCCCGCATTATGGCTTTATATCACGATTTAATGGAAACAGTACCAGAAATGTTGTTACACGCGTTGAAAAGCGCAAACCGGGTGCCACGCTACGGGAAGTTTACAAGCGTAACACAACAATTTGAAAATAAAAGACTTAAAGATCCACGGAAATCTGCCCTGGAGGCCGGGCGATCCTGCCACTGTGGCAGGAATTTTAGTCGGGCGCGGCTTCAAGCTGTCAAAGTGACACTGGAGGTGGAAAGCGCTGGCGGACTTACTCCCCCTCCTCCTCGCCCTCCTCGCCCTCCTCCTCCTGCCCCTCTTCGCGGAAGACGTTGATCAGCTTGATCTGGGGATCGCGGATCTTGCAGGCGCTGTCGGACTCGAGGTAAAAGCAAAAGCCGCCGGTCTTCTGGGTCACCTCGACCTCCTGCTTGATTTCCTCTCCCTCCAGCCAGCGGACCTTGCTCCCCTGGGCGCGGATGTGGACCTTGGTCCAGCCGCTGGAATTCTTCGTGTCGAAGACGAAGTCATCAGGGGCCCTCTCCCCCACCATGCCGTCATCGCCCCAGCGCCGGACGATGGTCTTGGTCTGCAGCTTCAAGCTCCCTTCAGTCACCTGGACTTCAAACTCGAGGGCCCAGTCGAGCCACCGGTTGCCGTTCTGGCCGATGTGGATCGGCCGCTCGCGGTCGGTGGTGTCGCCCACCAGCACCTGGCGGCGGTCCTCGGTGAGGTTCTTCCAGGGAATGGGGTCCTTGTCGCGGTTGCGGAAATCGAATTCGGTGGTCTTGTACCAGTTCTCGAGATCGCCGCCCATCGAAAGGAGCGGCGTCCACTTGATGTTTTTGAAACCTTCATCCCAGCGCTTCCGCCGTTCCTCCTCGAGCTTGGCCAGGCGCTCGGCCTCTTTTTGCCGGCGGTACTCCCCTTGAATCCGCGATTTCTCGAGACTGGCTATGGCCTCGCCGGAGCGGACTTGCTGGAGCAGCTTTTCGCGTTCCTTCCACAGGATCGGGAAGCCCTCCCGGTAACTCTGCTCGTTGTCCTTGAAGTTCTCCTCGAGGATGGCGGCGGCGATGTCGTAGTTCTTCCGCTTGGCGTACAACTCCACCTTGGTGCGGAGCTTGCTCCAGAGCTTGACCTTCTTGACGTAGTCGGAGGCCTTTTGCTCCTCCCGCACCCACTGCGCCAGCATCGTCTTCTCGATGAGCTCGGGCGTGTTCTCCCAGAGTCCATGGGCCTCGAGGAATTTGAGATCGCTTTGCAGCGCCTCGGACCGGCTCAGGGTGTCGTTGAAGATCTTGGTGGCGAGGCGCTGCTTGTGCCTGGAGATCTCATCGCCCAGGCGCACGAGCTCCTCGTTGGTGGTGAAGGAGAGGCGCACGCCGCTCTGGTCGATCCAGCGCTTGTAAGCGGACCACTCGCGGTCGAGGTCGAGGGCGATCTTGCCGTCCCTGTCGTCGCTGATGCGGAAGGGAACTTTCTCCAGCCAGCTCCGCAGCTTCTCCTCCATGGCCTGCGGCGAGGCCGGATCAACGGCGGAAAGGGCGGATGGAACGGGCGGCTGGGCGGTTTGCTGGCCGGCCTGGACCGCCGGCTGCAAGGAGGCTACCGGTGGCGCGGCCGGCGCGGCGGTCGAGGGGGAATTCACGCTCGCCGCAGGCGCTCCAATAAATCTGCCGTTTTTAGGCCAGAAGAGGACCAGCGAGATGCCGCCCACCATCAAGACCGCCACGGCTCCAACCGCCAAATGCAGCGGTTGAATCGCCGGCCTTCTTCCAGCTCCGGCCGCAGATGCTTCCTCGAGGGCGAGGCCATCGCCGCCGCGGCGGGTCGTAGGCGCTTTATGAAGAATGGGGCGGCGGGCGAACTTGAGGTTCTTGCTCCTCAGATGAGGACCCGAATGGCCGGGCGAGACGGTCTTGGAGGCTCCCTTGAATCCAGCCTTTCCAAGAGGTTTCAGGGGCGACGCGGGCGCTGCAGGCAGGATCTTTTCGGGGATCTTCTTTTGGGATAGCTTTTGGGCCTCCCGCTCCTCCTTCAAGAAATCATCTAAAGAGGGAGCTGCTTTCAGGGCGGCGGGAGGGCCGGGCGGCGTTTTGGACGCGGGCTGGAGGAGGCCGGCGCCTTTGGATCCCGCCGCCGCCGGATTCGAGCCGGCGGCCTTGGGAGCCGGCGCGGCCGGGGTGCCGCCAGGCGCGGCGGCGGCCTTCGGGCCGACCGGCTTCGCTTTCGCGGCCGCAAGCGCCGGCTCGCCGCCTTTGGCGCCCGGGCTCGAGGAGACGGTCTTTTTGAGAAAGGCGACGATCGGCGCCTTGCACCTCGGACAGTAGTGCTGCCCGGCGTGCTGAAGCGCAGCGCCGCTGTCGATCTCTTCCCGGCTTATGGGGGCATTACAACTGTCGCATTTAAAGCTCAGGGACATGGTTCAATTCATTTTAGCCCCTGGAGAATTCTTATTCTACCTCTTCCTTGACCGGGAACAGGATGTTGAGGACCTTGGCCACCTGCTCATCGGTCATGTAGTTGAGCTCGAGGAGGATTTGCCCCAGGAGGCGTTCGGGCTTTCCAAGCGCCTTGTCGTGCGCTTGGATCGTCAGCGCTTCGTAAAGCTGCTTTTCCGTCACGAAGCGCTGCTCGAGAGCCACTTCACCAAAAAATTTGTACCGATCTTCCGGCATGATTCCCACCGATTCAGTTGTAAAAGGATAAGTAACTCCCTAAGTATACGCGAGCCCCTCCCCGCTCTTCAAGCTATCGTCTCAAATCAAGGACAATTTTTTGCCCGATCTTCAGGCCCCATTCTTCCTGGGCGCTGCCTCCCGCGACGGCGATCTCCACCAGCCCGGCGGAGCCGACCAGCGCCAGCGGGCACCCCTCGGGCACGGCGCCGTAAAACTGCCTCAACCCCTTCACGGCCAGACGGCCGGCCCGGATCCGCAGCACCCGCGCCGGATCTTTGATCTCGAGATTGGTCAGGCAATTGCCGAAGCGGTCGATGTCGATGATCTCCCCCGCCAGTCGCACGGCAGCCGCCCCCCGTGGCCGCGACCGCTCTGGCCGGGGAAGCGAGAGGAGCTGGAAACTCCGGGCCGCCGGCCCGAGCTTATTCAAAGGAAGCCCCTTCGACAGCCACGCCGCCACCGGGGCGAAGAGGTCGCGCCCGTGGAAGCTCTGGCTCACCCGCGGCAGGAACCAGCGCCGGCTCCTCACCAGGTAAGCCTCCTCGATTTCATCCCGCCGGGCCGCCAGGCCTAGCATGCCGTTGTCCGGGGCCAGGAAAATCGCGCCGCGCGCCCGAGCAGCGAGGATCTCCCGCCCGCTGCCAACGCCCGGGTCGACGACCCCGACGTGGATCGTTCCTGGCGGGAAGAAAGGAACCGCCTGCATCCAGAAGATCCCTCCCTGCCGCACGTTTTGCGGCTCGACCTCATGGCTCAGGTCGATCACCAGCGCCCGGGGATTGAGGCCGGCGATCACCCCTTTCATGATCCCCACGAAGGGATCGCGCCGGCCAAAATCGGTGAGCAGGGTGATGAGGGGCTGACGGCGCATGGCTTGCCGTTGAAATACCTGGTCTCAAAAAGGATCTTTGAAATGGGTCACCCGCACAAGCGGAGCGGTGTCGAGGCGGATCAAGCCCCCGCCGGCGTACTTCTCCGGCAGGCTCAGGACCTTTTCCAGATTTTCCAGCACCTGCTTGACCGGCAGGAGGCGGGCTCCCAGGGAGACCGGCGACCGCCCCCAGCCGAGGAGAAAGTTGGGGGTTTTCAAGACCACCTCGCACTCGAGAGGATAAATCTTGCCGCTGACATTCTGGATGTTGATGCTCTGAACCGGCTCCTGCGGGAAGCGCCAGTTGATCCCCGCCTTGAAGAGCTCCCAGGCGACCGAAAGGCCCTCCAGCACCTCCCGGGTTTGCCAGACCTCGCCGCGCTCCGGCGGCGCCGGCGGCCCTGGAATCGCCTTTTCCAGGCCGATGATCGCCGGCGCCCGCAGCCGGTCGAAGGACCGCTCGAAAGCCGCCGCCGGCAGGCCTGCCCCCAGGCGCACCGCCTCCGCATCGACGAGATAGTAATGCTCGCCCCACTTCACCGCGGCGATGGGCCGCCGCAGCTCCAGGTCCGCATCCAGACCTCCCGCCGGCGCGGCCGGATCCTGCGGCCAGCTCGGATAACGGAAGGAGAGGCGCGGCACCGAGCGGATCCAAGCGCTGGCCAGGAGGTCCCCCCGCAGCTCGGCCAGGGCTTTTTTCCTGAATATGCTAAGAGCCTGGTCCTCGCCCTGAGGCTCCTCGGCCCCGGCCGCCTTGCCGAGATGCTGGCTGGACTCGATTTCCATCTGGATTTCCGGCGTCACCCAGTCGGGATAGGACCGGATGCTCAGGTTCATGTGGGTCAGCTGGAAGCGGCGATCGTTTTCCACCCTCCTTTTGATTTCCAGGGAGCCCCAGGTGGCGGCGATGAGCAGCGCCGCCACAGCCAGGCGCCGCAAGATCAGGAAAATGCTCCGCCAGCGATCGGGGTCGAAAAGCCCGGAGAGGAACAGCCGCGCTGGCCACATCGGGGTACGGGGCTTTTTCATGCGCTCAGGCATGGGTGGTCAGGGCATCCTTCCGGCGTTCCCATTCAGCGCCGGCGGCTTCCCGCCCCCCGCGAGAGACCGCGGGGCGGTCCTCGGCCACGACGATCTCGAGATCGAGCCGTACCCGGAATTTGCTCCAGACCAGGTCCCGAATCCGCTCGATGAGCGCCAGGATGTCGCCGGAGCTGGCCTTCCCTCCCTCATTGATGATGAAGTTGCCGTGCCGGGTCGAGACCACGGCGCCGCCGATCCGTTCCCCCTTCAGCCCAGCCTCATCGATCAGCTTGCCGGCCGTGAAGCCCGGAGGGTTTTTGAAAATGCAGCCGGCGCTCGAGCTGGTGAGGGGCTGGACCGCGGCCTTGCGATGCATGAACTCGCGGGCCAGCTGCCGCAGCGCCGGGGTGTCTCCAGGCGCCAGTTCGAGCTCCGCCGCCGCCACCACCAGGCCGTCCAGGCGGGCGGAACGGTAGCCCCACTCGATTTGCGAGCCGGGCATCGAAACCAACTCGCTGGTCTCGGGATGGAGGCAGTAGAGGGTGCGGACCAGAGTGCCGAACTCGTCGCCGCCGCCGGGACCGCCGCCGGCATTCATGGTCACGGCGCCTCCGACGGTCCCCGGAATGCCAATGAACATTTCCAGGCCGCTCAAGCCGCTTTCAATGGCAACGCGAATGAGGGTGTCGAGCCGAACCCCCGCCTCGACGTACAGGCGCGGCTCCCGCACCGACAGCCCGCGCAGCTTTTCCGTGGCCAGGATCGGCCTCGAAAAGGGGCGGTCCGGAAAAAGCGTGTTGCAGCCGCCGCCGAGGATGAACGGCTCCAGGCCTTGCGCGCGCAGGTGCTTGAGCACCTGGCGCATCTCATCCACCGACTCCGGAGTGTAGAAGCGCTCGGCCGTCCCGCCGATGCCGATGGAGGTCCGGTCGCGCAGCAGCACGCCCATGCGGGAGCAGCGGGCCAGCGGGTGGAGGATCATACCGCCCCCTCCACCGGCACCCCGACGGGCTGCGCCACGACCAGACTGGCGACCTGATGCGCCAGGTTGGTGATGTCGCCCGCGCCCAGGAAAAGGAAGACTTCGCCCGGCGCGAAGGTGCCCAGAACGTGATCCAGCACCGCGGCCTGGTTCTTCAGATAGATCGCCCGGCCGCTCAGCTGATTCACCGCCTCCACCAGGTTGGCGGAGCTGACGCGCCGCATGTCCTCGAGCGAGTCCCGCGCCGCGTAGACTTCCATCACCATCGCCTCATCGGCGGTGGCGAGGATCTGGGCGAAGCCGTAGAGGAAACGGTAAGTGCGGGAATACTGATGGGGCTGGAACACCACCCGCAGGCGCCGGCCCGAGAAGGTCTCCCTGGCCGCCCTCAGGACCATCTCGATCTCGGTGGGATGATGGGCGTAGTCGTCAATGACGAAGGCCGGCTCGCGGCAGAGAAATTCGAAGCGGCGCCGAACGCCGGTGAAGCTGGAAAGGGTTTCGAAGAGGCTTTGCATCGGCAGCCCGATCTGTCTCATCAGCACCGTCACCGCCAGGGCGTTCTTGACGTTGTGGATGCCGGGGATCTTGAGGGAGAGGTCCACCCGCTCGCCGCTCCGGGAGACCGCCTGGAAGGCGACCCCGCCGGCCTCGGTGCGGATCTTTTCCGCCCACCAATCCCCCCCCTCCCCCCTCAAGCTGAACCAGCCGATGCCGGCGAAGGTCTTGTTGGCCAGGACCTGCGAGTTGGCATCATCGCCGTTCAGGACCAGGTATCCATCCTTGGGGAGATGCTGGACGAACTCGCTGAAGGCGCCTTGAATTTCCCCCAGGGAGTGGAAGTAGTCGAGATGGTCCTCCTCGACGTTGGTGATGATGGCGTACTTGGGGTAAAGCTTCAGAAAGCTGCGGTCGAACTCGCAGGCCTCGGCGACGAAGAGGTCGCCGCTCCCCCAGCCCGCGCTGCCCCCGACGCGCGGGTAATCCCCGCCAATAAGGAACGACGGATCCAGGCCCGCATCCTGGAGCGCCTGCACGGTCATGGCCGTGGTGGTGGTCTTGCCGTGGGTCCCGGCCACAGCGATGCCGGAGCGCTGGCGCATCAGCATGCCTAAAAGCTCGGAGTACTTGAGCACCGGAAGACCGCGCCGGAGGGCTTCCTGCAGCTCGGGATTGTCCTCTTGAATGGCCGCGGAAATGAGAACCAGCTGGGTTCCCGAAGGAACGTTCTCCCGGCGATGGCCGATGCTGCAGGCGATGCCGCGATGCTGCAGGCGGTCCAGGACCGAGCTGCGGGCGATTTCGGAGCCCGAGACCTGGATCCCCAACTGCGCCAAGATGCCGGCCATGCCCCGCAGCCCCGAGCCGGCGATCCCGATCATGTGAACCTGCTCGATGGCCATCTCCTTCCCCTCTTTCCCCACCCGGGGAGGGCCGGCGAGCCGCGAATGAATAAATTGTTGGAGTACCTTCATCTTCCCTTCTCTTCATGCCAGGAGGCCAATCTTCTTGGCAAAAGACTAGTCTACATGCCAAAAGACTAGTCTTAAAAGACTAGTCTTAAAAGACTAGGCCGCCTCCTGCACTCCTCACTTTCATATTTTAAACAAGCTTCTCGATTAAAAAAACTGTTTTGTTGGGATTTGGTTTCTTTTCCGGGATAGGGCACCTTCCTGGGCAGGATGGATCGGGAAGGCGGACGGCCCAGCACGTTATCTCTCCTTCTAAGGCGGGCTGCGCGCTGCGCGCTCCGCCCGCAACCCAATAATAACCGCAAAGACG
>JACQVS010000057.1 GCA_016209605.1 Planctomycetota bacterium | reverse complement strand
GACCTCTGCGAGTCGTACGTGGGGGCCATCGTCGCCGCCATGATCCTCGCCATCCAGTTCGAGCAGACCCAAGTGGCCAACATGATGGTACTGCCCATGCTGCTCGGGGCGGCGGGCATCGTCGCCTCGATCCTGGGGACGTTCGCGGTCCGCACGCGGGAGGGCGGCAACCCGCAGACGGCCCTCAACCTCGGCACCTTTGGCGCCGGTATCTTGATGTTGCTTCTGGCCTACTTGATCATTTTCTGGGTTGTGCCGGCGGAGGGCATCCCGTTCAAGTCGATGGCCGTCATCCCCGGAACCGACCCCGCGGCGGCGGTCAGGACGATAAGTCCCCTGTCGCTTTTCATCGCCACCATCGCTGGACTGGCCGCCGGCATCCTGATCGGCCTCCTCACCCAGTACTACACCGACGGCTCGAAAAAGCCGGTGCAGGACATCGCCCGCGCCTCAGAAACCGGGGCGGCGACCACCATCATCGCCGGGCTGGCGGTCGGCATGCTGTCGACGGCCATTCCGGTCATCGTGATCGCCGCCGGGATCGTGGTCTCCTTTCACTTCGCCGACCTCTACGGCATCGCCATCGCCGGCCTGGGCATGCTCGCGACCACGGGCATTCAGCTTGCGGTCGACGCCTACGGCCCCATCGCCGACAACGCCGGCGGCTGCGCCGAGATGGCCCACCTCCCCAAGGAGGTGCGCGGCCGCACCGACAAGCTCGATGCGGTCGGCAACACCACCGCGGCGATCGGCAAGGGCTTCGCCATCGGCTCGGCGGCGCTGACGGCGCTGGCGCTCTTCACCGCCTACCAGCAGCAGGCGGGCGTCCCCTATATCGATGTCTCCAGGCCCGACGTCATGGCCGGCCTCCTGATCGGAGCCATGCTCCCCTTCCTGTTCACCTCCATGGCCCTCAAGGCGGTCGGGCGGGCCGCCTTCGACATGATCGAGGAGGTGCGCCGGCAGTTCCGGGAGATCCCCGGCCTGCGCGAGGGGAAGGCGCGCCCCGATTACGCCCGCTGCGTCGACATCTCCACCCGCGCCGCCATCCGGGAGATGATCGTTCCGGGAGTCATGGCGGTGCTCGTCCCGGTGGTTTTCGGGCTGGGGCTGCGCCAGAAGGAAATGCTCGCCGGCGTGCTGGCGGGAGTGACCGCTTCCGGCGTCCTCCTGGCCATCTTCATGTCGAACGCCGGCGGCGCCTGGGACAACGCCAAGAAGTTCATCGAGGAGGGGCATTACGGCGGCAAGGGCTCCGACCCCCACAAGGCGGCGGTGGTCGGCGACACCGTCGGCGACCCGTTCAAGGACACCGCCGGCCCATCGCTCAACATCCTCATCAAGCTCATGAGCGTGGTCAGCCTGGTGCTGGCGCCGCTCATCAAGAGCCTGGGCGGGTAGTGACCGCGGGCCGGCGCTTCCAATCGAGGGCGAGGAGGATCGCCGCGGCGGCGAGAAGCCCCAGATCTTCCAGAATCCGAACCCGCATCTCGCCCAGGAGCTGCTCGGCCGTCTTGGGCGGACCCAGCACCACCGAGAAGCAGCCGCACTCGATGGCGTGGCCGCGAAGGTAGTTGAAGCCGAGGGCGGCGATGAACAGCACCAGCAGGGCCGTGGTCAGCGCGGCGGCGCCGCGGCGGCCGAGGCCGGCGACCAGCGCCAGGCCCGCCAGCAGCTCCACCCACGGCAGGTAGATCGCCAGCAGGTTGATCAGAGATCCCGGCGTCAGCTTGTAGTTGTAGATCAGGTGGGCGAAGTCGGGCGGGTCGCCGATCTTTTCCCAGGAGGCGTAGATGAAAATCGCTCCGAGGCCCAGGCTGATCAGGATGGCGAGCAGTTTTTTAGCGTTCATTTGGCCCCTTCCTCCCCCCCAGCTCCCTTCTTCGCCCCCTCCGGGCCGGTCTCGACCGGATGCTTCTTCCCCACCCACTCCGGCAAGCCGCCGCGGAAGACCAGGATGTTCTGGAAGCCGGCCCCCTTCAAGCGCTCGGCGACGCGGTGCGAGTCCTCGCAGTTGACGCTCATGCAGTAGACCACGATCGGCATCTCGATAGCGACGCCGGGATCGTTGCGGAAATTGTCGAAGCGCTCATCGAAGTCGGCCTCCCAGATGGACAAGGACCGCGCCCCCGGGATATGCCCCTCCTCGTAGTGCTTGGTGCGCCGCGCGTCGATGAAAAGCGTGCCGTTCTGGAACTCCTCGAAGGCCTGGTCGACCAGGATCTCGCGGCCCGGCCCCTCGCCGGCCGGTGGCGGCTGGGCCTGGGAAGACTGGGCCCCGGAAGCCTGGGGCGGGGCCGCCTCGGGCGCTGCGGCCGCCTCCACTTCCTTTGATGAAGAAACCGGCTGCGCCGGCGCTTTCGGCGGGGTCACTTTCGAAGGGGGCAGCACTTCGAACGGCCGCTCGTACTTGCCGATGAAGGGGATGCGCAGCTTGGGGTCCCGGCGCAGGAGGTGGAAGCCGGTCCCCAGGAGACCGGCCAGGGCCAGGAGGGCCAGGGCTTCAAGAATCATTCTTTTCAAGGGTTCTATCCTCCAAATTGGCTGTTCAGCGTTTTCAAACATCGTTCCACGGGAAGCTCTGATTTCGTAATTTTTGCAAGCCGACTTGGAGCGCCTCCGGCAGCTCGGCCGTGAAGCTCATGCGCTCGCCCGTCCGCGGATGCCGGAACTCCATCCGGCCGGCGTGCAGGAACATGCGCTTGAGTCCGATTTGCTTCCTCAGCTCGCGGTTCCAGGCGAAGTCGCCGTAGCGCTCGTCGCCGGCGATGGGATGGCCGCGGGCGGCGCTCTGGACGCGCAGCTGATGGGTGCGGCCAGTCTCGGGAAAGAGCGCCAGCAAGGCCGCGCCGGCGCGGGGGAGCTGCCGGAGCACCCGAAACCGGGTCACGGCGTTGGGCTCCCCCCGCTGGATCGTTTCCACCTGCACCTGTCCGGAGGCTCTTTTTTTTCGCAAGGCATCCCGCCACACCCCCTCCCAGCCTTTGGGGATGCCCCTCACCAGGGCCTGGTACTCCTTGGCGACGCCGCGCCGGCGGAACATTTCCTGAAGCGGCCCCGCCAGGCCGGCCTCGAAGGCCAGGAGGAGCAGTCCGCTGGTCTCCTGGTCGAGGCGGTGGATCAGGAAGATCTCCCGCCGCTCGCCGGGCCTGCCGGGGCCAAGAAAGGCCTCTTTCTTGAAATCGTAGGGGAGCTGCAGGATGGCGCCACGGTATTCCCTCCGGCCCGGATGGGGATGCGACAGCACCCCGGCCGGCTTGTCGAGAACCCAGAGCCCGGCGCCGCGGAAGATCTCCCGCGCCTTGGGGTGCAGGGGAAGGCCAGGATCCTTTTCATCGCTGGAAACCATCCCCCCCTTTCATAATGCTTTCTTCCCCGAAACTCCAGTGCTATGATCTCATAATGCAGGCTTTGCCCGCAAACGAGCTATCCGCAACTTTTCCGCTAAATGCGGAAAAGTTGCGGAGGAAGAATCAATATATGGCCAGAATTGCGATCCTCGATTACGACGCCGGCAACCTCACCAGCGTGCTGCGGGCCGTCGAGCATCTCGGGGGCGATGCGGCCATCACGCGCGACCCCGCGGCGGTGCGCGGCGCCGAGAAGGTCATTTTTCCCGGCGTCGGCGCCGCCAGAGCCTCCATGGAGAGCCTGCGCCGGCTGGGGCTTGCCGAGGAGATCCGCCGCGCTTTCGCGGCCGGCAAGCCCATCCTGGGGATCTGCATCGGCTGCCAGGTGATCTTCAGCGAGAGCGAGGAGGATGGCGGCGTCCCCGGCCTCGACCTCCTCCCTGGCCAAGTGGTGCGTTTCCGCTTCGCGCCGGCGGTCTCGAGAAAGATCCCCCACATGGGCTGGAACCGGGTGGAGTTCGCTCCGGGAGAGCGCCATCCCGTTTTCGCCGGGCTCGAGTCCGGGAGCGAGTTTTACTTCGTCCACAGCTACTACCCGCGGCCGCGGAGCGAAAACCTCGTGCAGGGCACGGCGGTCTACGGCGGCATCCGCTTCGCCGCGGCCATCGCCCACGAGCACCTCGCCGCCGTGCAGTTTCACGCCGAAAAGAGCGGCCCCTGCGGCCTCAAGGTGCTGGAAAATTTCCTCAACTGGCGGCCTTGACCCATCATGCTCTCGAAACGACTGATCGTCTGCCTCGATGTCCGCGACCGCAAGACCACCAAGGGGGTGAAGTTCAAGGAGAACATCGATCTCGGCGACCCGGTGGAGATGGCCGAGCGCTACTACCGCGAGGGGGCCGATGAGCTGGTCTTTTACGATATCACCGCCTCGGCGGAGGGGCGCCCTATCGACATCGACATGGTGCGCGAGGTCGCCCGGCGCATCTTCATCCCCTTTTCAGTCGGCGGCGGCGTCCGCCACCTCGACGACATGCGCCGGGTGCTGCTCGCCGGCGCGGAAAAAGTCAGCGTCAACTCGCTGGCGGTGAGAAATCCGGAGATCATCGCCCACGGCGCCCGCGCCTTCGGCAGCCAGTGCATGGTGCTCGGCATGGACGTCCTGCGGGTCGGCGAGTCGCCCGCCATCCCCAGCGGCTACGAGGTGGTGGTGAAGGGCGGCCGCGAGCGCACCGGCCTCGATGCCCTCGAGTGGGCCCGGCGCGCCGAGCGCCTGGGGGCCGGCGAGATCTGCCTCAACTCCATCGACGCCGACGGCACCAAGGCAGGCTACGAGCTGACCATCACCTCGCGCCTCAGCAAGGCCGTGGGCATCCCGGTGATCGCGTCGGGAGGGGCCGGCGCGCCCGAGCACATTTACCGGGTGCTGACCGAAGGGGCGGCCGACGCCGCCCTGATCGCCAGCATGGTGCACTACGGCGCCTACACCATCGCCCAGATCAAGAAGGAAGTGGCCGCCCGCGGGGTTCGGATGCGGCTGAGGTGGTAAACTAAACCGTCAAGCGTTCCTCGCCAGGCTTCGGACCACCCGGCAGGGATTGCCGTAGGCCACCACCTCGCCCGGCAGGTCTTCCACCACCACCGAGCCGGCGCCCACCATGGTCCGCGGCCCGATGGCGATCCCCTCGCGCACCGAGCTGCCGATGCCGATCCAGCTCGCCTCGCCCACCTGGATGTTGCCGGCGAGATGCACCCCCGGCGCCAGGTGGACGTAGTCGCCGATCTTCGTGTCGTGGTCCACGGTGACGCCGTTGTTGATGATGGCCCCCTTGCCGATGCGGCAGTCGGCCTGGACGATCACCCCCGCGAGCAGACACACCCCCAGGTCGAGGAGGGCGGAGCGGCTGACGATGGCGGTGGGATGGATGGCCCGCACCAGGCGGTGGCCGTGCTCCTCCCAGCGCTCAGAGACCCTGCGGCGGCTTTCGGCATCGCCAATGGAGACGAAAAAATCGGCCGGGTGGTTGAGGCTCAAGAGCACCCGCTCTTCCCGCTCGATGCGCACGCCCAGGAGAGAGCTCCCCTCCAGGGCCGGATTGCCATCGAGAACGGACAGCAGGCAGCCGTTGAGGAGGAAGGTGTCGGCGACCACCTTGCCGTGCCCGCCGGCGCCGATGAGGTAGATCATTTTTTCTCCGAAATCTAGGGACAGAACTTTTCAGGGACCGTCAACGAGTGACTGTCCTTAAATAACTAACGATCGCCTCGGCAATCCGTTCGCCGGCCTGGCCGTCGCCGAAAGGGCTTTTCCGCTCCTGGAGGGCTTTTTTCACCTCGGGGTCGGCCCAAGCTCGCCTGGCGGCGGCGAGAATGGCTCCCCGCTCGGCGGCGGCGTCGATGACGTTGGCGCCGCGCTCGCGTCCGGCTTGCCGGCTTCCGATGTTCACCACCGGCAGGCCTAATGATAACGATTCGATGATCCCGGAGGAAGAGTTTCCTAGCAGCAAGCGGGCATGGGCGAGCAGATCGAGGTAGTCGGGACGCGGCAAGCTCTTGAAGGTCCGCACGCCGGGACGGCCCTCGAGCTTGCGGATCTCCGCCACCACCCCGCCCCAGCCGGCATCGTTATTGGGATAGATGACCGCGACCGCGAGCCGGCTCTCGGCGGCCAGGGACGAGGCGGCCTCGAGGACCTCCGCCATCTCGGCGGCGGCGGCAGCGGCCTCGACCGGGTTGGGGTGGTGGAGGACCACCAGCCACCCTTCCTCCGGCAGGCCCAGAGCCCGAGCCGCTTCCGGCCGCGCGCGGAGGGACCGCTGGCGGATGGCGTCCAGACCCGGCGCCCCGACCACCTGGACCGGGCCGTGTACGCCCAACTGGCGGAGCCGCTCGGCGCTGCGGGCCGTGGCGGCAAAGTGGAGGCTGGCGAGGCGCGAGATGGCATCGCGCTGGAAGTCATCGATGGGATTGCCGCTCACGTCGCCGCCGTGAATGTGGGCCACGGGAATCTGCAGGTACGCGGCGGCGAGCGCGGCCGCGAACGCCTCGGTGCGGTCGCCCAGCACCAGGAGCAGGGCGGGCCGCTGGAGAGAGAACTGGTCGGAGAAGCTCCGCAGCCCCGCGGCGACGGCATGGGCCATGCCGCGCGGCGAGTCCTCCGGCGGAGGCATGGGGATCCTGGCGGCCACGGGGAAGCGCGCCTCGACTTCCCTCACCGTCAGACCCAGCTCGGGGATGAGGTGCATGCCGGCCACGACCAGATCGAAAGGGACGCCCCTATCCCGCAACTTGCCGATCGTCCCTTCGAGCAGGCCGAACTCCGCCCGCGTGCCGGTGACCACGGCGACGCGCCCGCCCGCGGCCGCCGGGCTCACGCGATCCACCGCCACTCGAGCGGCTCTCCCGCGTTGATATCTCTCGCCGCCCGCCTTCCGAGCACTTCCTCCCAGTGGCGAGGGGCGATGCCGGTGCCAGGCCGCAGGATGCCGATATTCCTCTCCTCGAGCCTCTCCCCCTGCCGGATGGGACGCAGCGCCACGATGCTCTTCCGCGCCACCGCGCGAATCTCCTCCTCCTCGGACTGGAACACCCGCTCGCCTCCGCCCAGCATGGTTTCGAGGAGCCGCAGCCGCTTCACCAGCTCGGCGAACTCCGCCGGATCGGCGGAGGCGGCGTGGTCCGGGCCGGGGAGGGATCGGTCCAGCGTCAAGTGCTTTTCGATGACCATCGCCCCCAGCGCCCGGGCCCCCAAGGCGGCTTCATGGCCCAAGGAGTGGTCCGAGTATCCCACCGGCCTGCCGAATCGATCGCGCAGCCAGGGGATGCGCCGGAGCTGCAGGCTCTCCGGCGGCGCCGGATACTGGCTGATGCAGTGGAGCAAGGTGATCTCGGGAGCGCCGGCCTCCTCCAGAGCCTCGATGGCCTCGGCGATTTCGCCGTCGACCGCCATGCCCGTCGACAGGATGACCGGCAGGCGGAAGCCGCCCAGGCGCTTGAGGAGGGGGACGTTGGTGAGGTCGCCGGAGCCGACCTTGAACCGCCGCACGCCGAGATCGCGGAGGAAGGCGGCGCTCTCCGGATCGAAGGGGGTGGAGAGAAACTCCACTCCCTGCCGCTCGCAGTGATCGCGGATCCGGCTGAAATCAGCCTCGGAAAGCTCCAGGGCCTTGAGCATCTCGAGCTGCCCCCCCTTGGCCGCCGCCGGCGCTGACCTCGAATCCGGCCGCCGCCGCTGGTATCCGGCCTGAGGAGCCGTCGGCGCCGCCAGCCTCTCGGCCTTGAAGGTCTGGAACTTGACGGCATTGGCGCCCGCCCGGAAAGCCGCCTCGACCGACGCTAAAGCCAGGTCCAGGCGGCCGTTGTGGTTGACGCCGACCTCGGCGATCACCAGCGCTGGGGATGCTCCCGCCGGGATCGCGGGCGTCTGTAACTCGATTTTTTCTAAAACGGGCATCGTGCACCTCCTCCATACTGATGATCGGCCGATAAACCGGCAAACTTGAAAAAGTCTGTCAAAAAAGGCCGTCAAAAAAGGCTGGCCGAGGGATTCCATTGACCCGAGCCGACCCCTTATAATTGGAGATGGCCATTCACCAATGAGACCACGTTCCAGGAGTTCTGCTTGCTTGAGGTGCACCATGGTTAATTTCCAAAAGTTATATTTATTCTTGATTGCTTCCTGCCTGGCATCCCTGCCGGCCCGCCCGGCCGCGGCCGACACCCTGACCTTGAAAAACGGCTCGAAGATCGACGGCAAGATCGAGGGCGACCTGGCGACCGGCCAGGAAATCGTGCTCACCTTCGGCCCGAAGGCGCGCCTGAGCATTCCGCGCTGGCAAGTGGCGGCGGTCGAAAAAAACGACCGCCCTGGCCCCAATCCCGCCGCGCCCGACAGCGCCGGGACGGCGGGGCCGCCCATTCCCGCCATGGTGAGGGATCTGGTGCTGGTGCGGGCCGGGAGAGGTGGCGCCGCCGCGGCGCCAAGCCCGGTCGAGTACGGCGCCGTGCTGGGGCTGGCGCCGGGACCGGCGGAAGGGAGCGAGCAGCTGGAAGTCCAGCTGCCGGAGAAAGGGACGATCCGCCTCTCCTGGAGGCCCGCCGCGGCGGCCGAGAAGGCGCTCGCCGGCGACCAGGCCCGCCCCGCTCCCGCCTCCCTGGGCGCGAGCAAGATCCCTACCACCCATCTCATCCACCTCAAGAACGGCCGGCGCATCCCGGGCAATCCGGCGGCCGGTCCGGAAAACGAGCCCCTGATCGTGGAGATCGGCTCCCTGGGACGCCTGCTGATCCAGCGCTCGGCGATCGACCGGATCGAAGCGCGCGCCGGGGAGCTGGAGGTCCCCGCGGAGCTCGCGGAAGAAGGAGCTCCGGTGACGGGTCCTGAAGCCAAGATCGGGCCCGAAGCCAAGGCGGCGGAGCCGGTGCCGCTGCCGCCAGCCGCCGTCGAGGCGGGAAAGGCCGTCCCCGCCATCGCCCCCGAGCTGGAGGAGGAGATTCAAACGGCCGTTTACGAGCTCACCCGGCAGCGGACGCGCAACCGCACGCGCGCCGAAAGCCACTTGAAAAATCTTGGCGCGCCCGCCCTCCCCTACCTCGCCAGGATCGCCGATCATCCCTTTCAGCTCGCTCGCCGCGCCGTGATGCGGATCATCGGCGAGATCGGCGAGTGGCAAGGGGTGCCGATCGCCATCGAGGGGCTCGCGGATGAAGACGAGTACGTGCGCGTCCATGCCGGCGAGGCCCTGCGCCGGATCACCCATCGGGACCTGGGCTACGAGCCGTATGCCGCTCCCAAGGCCCGCCTTGAAGCCCAGAAGCGCTGGAAAGAGTACTACCAGGAGAAGCTGGCCGCGGGGGAGAAAAAGTGACCTCTGAACCTCGCCAGCTGATCAGCCCTTGGAACGGTCGAAGCCCGGCCCCAGCGCGCACTCGACGAGGTAATAAGTGTCCTTGGCCTCCACCAGCCGGCCGATCTGCCGGGTTTGGGCCCGGAGGAGGATATGGGGCACCACCCGGTTCCCCTCCTGCATCTTCTGGAGGCCCCGAGGATTGCAGACGAAGAGCGGCTCCTCCTTCAAGGTCCTGACCAGCTCCAGGACCGCCTCCGGAGTTTCAACGCTCAATCCCGGGCCCAGGTAGCTGAAAAGCCGGGACTTCCCCAGGCTGAAATAGATGACTTTTTTGCCGGGGTAGGCCGATTGAACTTCCCTGGCAAAGTCTTTTTCCGTCAATCCCATCTCCTGTAGAACCACCCCGCCGGTGGAGAAGTAAGCCGCCGCCAGGACGGACAGGAGGCCGACGGCCAGAAAGCGCTGGCGCCAGGCCCCGCCACCGCCAATGGCCCGATAGAAAAAGACGCCGGCGCCGGCGCCGGCCAGCGCCAGAAGCCAAGAATAAGGCAGGATCCGCACCACCTCGCCGGCGATCCCCGGGATGAACCGCCCGGCGAGGAGGTAGCCGATCGCCAAGGGGAGGAGGATGGCGATCAAGCCCACCGGCAGCTTCAGCATCGCCCGCCAGGCTCGCTGGACCGGCTCGCCGCGCTCGAGGCGCCCGCCGATCTCCCCCCAGAAAAACGCCGCCAGCAGGGCGGCGAACGGAAACGCCGGCAGGATGTAATAGCTGCGCCGCGACTGGCCGACGGAGAAAAAGAGGAAAATGCCGGCAAAGCAGAGAAAGGCGAAACGCGCGCCGGCATGGGACTTGAGCCGCCTCGCCCCCCAGCCGAGGGCGCCCGGCAGCCAGAGCGACCACGGCATGAACATCAAGGGCAGGATGTACGAGTAGTAGAGACAGTTTTCACTTTTATGATCGAAGGCATCGAAGTAGCGGACGAAGTTCTCCTTCCACATCAGCCGGAGAAGCTGCCAGTCGCCGTTCGAAAGGTAGGAGAGGAAAAAAGGCAGGCCATAGACCAGTCCGCCCAGGACCGCCCCGGCCGCCATCCAAACCGCCGACCTCTTCAGCTCCGCCCGGCGGCAAAGGATCAGGTCGAGGCCGGCGATTCCCAGGGGAAGAAAAACGGCCGGCAGCCCCTTGGCGTGCCCGCCCAGCCCGAGGAGGACGAAGAAGAGGAGCAGGTGCCAGCGGCGGATCCCCCGATACGACTCCACGTAAACCGCCAGGGCCGCAGTGAGGAACGCCAGGTTGAGCAAGTCGGCCGAAGCGCTGCGGGCCCAGAAAAGGAAGGAGAAGGAGGTGGCCAGGATCCAGCCGGCGGCGACGAAGAACTGCCGGCCGAAGAGCCGCGCCGCCATCCACCCGGTCAGGAGAACGGTGACGGCGCCCGAAAGGGCGCTGGGGAGGCGGGCCGCCAGCTCGTTCACCCCCTCGGACGGCCAGGAGGCGAGGACGATGACCCAGTAGGAGAGGAGCGGCTTGTCCCAGTACGGCTCGCCGTTCAGGAGGGGCTCGAACCAGCGGCCGGTCTCGCGCATGCTCTGGGCGATCGAGAGCCAGCGGGCCTCCGAGCCCCTGAGCTGCCCGGCTCCCAGGTTGTGGAAGAGGGGCAGAAGGGGGATGAGGATCAGCAGCCAGTCGATGAGACGGGGGCGTTCAAAGGGAGGGAAGACAGTGTCTGCCCCTTGGATCGTCCGGTCGAATGGATCCAAAATCTGAGCTCTCCACTTCAGGGATTGAAATCGAGCCAACGGGGAGATCGGCAACCATCTTAACACCCCACCCGGAAAAGGCGAGCTGCAAGCGTCGCCAGTTTGCATTCCCTGCCTGGCGAGGGCTTGAAAATCCCCAGCCGGGCCCTACCATGGTGTCTTCATGAGCCGACTGTTCAGGGCCGCTCTCTTGCTGCTCGCGAGCCTTTCCTCTTCCTGCATCTATCCGACCGGCCCCATTCCCTGGGATCGATGGCGGCCGACTTACCCCGAGCACGTCAAGATCCCGCTGGCCGAGAAGATCGGCCGCATCGAAAGCCACTTGAGGTCGCGGCACTTGAGCCCCGAGGGAGTGCTCGTGTACCACCGCCCCGACCGCGAGTTCAGCCCCGGCGAAGCCGGCGGCTACCAGAACCTCGCCGATGAGGCCATGTGGACCGGCTGCCTGCTCGCGGCCTTCGCCTTCAAGTACTCGATCACCCGGACGCCGGCCGACCGCGAGGCGGTCCTCCTGGTCCTCAAGGGGCTCCGCCTCCTGCATCGGGTCACCGGCAGATCCGGTCTGCTCGCCCGCGCGATTTTTCCGGCCGCCCTCGAGCTGCCGGGCGAGAAGCCGTCGCAAAAGTGGCGGTCGGGAGCGGTTCCGCACTCGAACTATCGCTACCGCGGCGACGTCAGCAAGGACCAGTACTTCGGCGTCCTCTTCGGCTACGCGGTAGCCGCCACCGTCCTGGGCATTGACGCCGGGAGCGGGGACGCGGAGCTGCGCGAGCTGATGGCTCCGGAAGTCGCCGCCATCGCCGACCATATCTGGGACAATGACCTCCGCATCGTCGATGCCGATGGGGAGACCACCACCTTCGGCAACTTGAGGGGTTTCATCGCCGGCGTGCCAATCGGCCCGAACGCCGACCTCTGCCTGGGCTGGCAGCTGCTCGCCGCCCGGCTGAACGGCGCGGAGAGATTCGGCAGGCACTATCGATCCCTCCTGGGCCGGGGCTACCATGAAGCGACCGCTTGCAACAAGTTCCAGTTCCTCGGCCTCACCAACCACAACAACGACAACATGGCCATGCTGGGGCTTTACTCCTTGATCGCCCTGGAGAGCGATGCGGGGGTGAAGGCGGTTTATCAAAAAAGCCTCCGCCGGCTGTGGGGCTGGGTGCGCCACGAGGGGAATCTCTTCTTCAACCTCGTTGACGCGGCTCGAGCCGGCGAGGCGCCGCCCGAGCAGCTCCGGCGGGACATGGCCGAGACCTTCCTCCTCTTCCCTGTCGACCTGCGCGTCCGGGCGGTCGATTTGAAGGGCCATCCGCTCGTCCAGCCCTCCTGCTTCCGCGGCCGCAAGGGGGCGCTGCGCAATCAAACCGCCTTGCCGCTGCACCTCCGTTCGCTGAGCTCCTTCATCTGGAAGAGCAGCCCATACGCCCTGGAAGCGGACCTGGACGCCAAGGGAGATGAAACCTACTCCGGCATGGACTACCTGCTGGTCTACTGGCTGGCCCGATACCACGGCCTGCTGCCAGAGGCCCAGTCGAACCGCTAGCAAGCCAGTTCATCTTTGTTTCAATCCCGGATCTGATTCGCCGTGCCACCTGAAAACCCTCTTGACACCCGCTTTTACCGTGGCGAGAATTCCTTCAATCAGGGTGATCGCATGGAATGGATTAAATGGATTCTTCCTATTGGGATAGCGCTCGCTGCGTTCAAAGTTTCTTTCGGCGCCGATTGCAACGGCAATGAGGCTGAAGATGGCTCCGACATTCAAGCCGGGCGAAGCGATGACTGCAATCGCAACCTTGTTCCGGATGAATGCGAGGTGGTACCGGTTCGGTTTGAGGCGGGAGGGCAGGAAATTTCTCTCACGGCCGCGCCCCGGTTAGTGGGAGGAGGCGATTTGGATAGGGACGGAAACTTGGACTTAATCGGCACCGCCCGCGATTCTGCGGGCAATTCAGTGATTTCTGTGCTAACCAACAATGGCAACCGGCGCTTTTCTTCGCCAACAAGCTCTGCAGCCGGAAGAAACCTCTATGCTTTCGCCCTCGGCGACCTCGATGGGGACGGCGATTTGGATGCGGTCACGGCAAATGGCGACCAGCTCCTGGTGTTAGCCAACGATGGGAACAGCGCCTTCAATCCTCCTGCAAGTTATCCTTCATCGAGCGACACCCGAGTGGTCATCATCGGTGAGGTGACGGGAGATGCGCTTCCCGACCTCATCGCCGTGAATCGCCCCACTGACACCGTTTCGGTGCTCAAGAACACCGGAGCTGGAGTTTTCAGTCAGCCGGTTGATTTTCTGGTAGGCGACAGCCCAAACTCGGCTGCCGCCGGCGACTTCGACGGAGACCAGGATTTGGACTTGGCCACAGCGAATTCCGCATCCCGCGACCTTTCCGTTCTTAAAAACGATGGATCTGGACGCTTCGGCCCGCCGGCGAGCTATCCGATTCCTCAAACCGGCCTCCCTGTCGTGACCGCCAAAGACGTCAACAGCGATGGAGCCATGGATCTCTTGGTGTTGACACCGAGCTCCATTGCCGTCTACTTGAATGGCGGCGATGGCACTTTCTCACCCCCTGTCGTCACTAACAGCAAGGGCACCATTCATGACCTAGCCGATTTTGATCGCGATGGCGACCCCGATTTGGCCATAGGCACCTCGAACCTGATCACGGTGAGATTCAACGATGGGGCGGGAAAGTTCGGGGTCTCTTCAGCCGCGGGTGTCCAAGGATCTCCGCAGTCCATGGTGGCCCGGGATTTTGACGGCGACCGGGCCATAGATGTGGCTTTTGTCGGCGGAGGGCTCAGTAAAATTTTCGTCGTCTGGAGCGCCGATGAAGGACCTTCCTTCTCGATAGCCATTAGGGAAATTCCTTTAAAGGGTTGCGCTGATCCGCGGGGTTGCCGGCCTCATTCCGGCAGTCTGGCAGATTTCGATGGCGATGGAGATCTCGACTTCAGCGCCGCCATCACCCATCCCGGCAGCTTTTACTACCTCCAAAACGAAGGGCATGGCAACATGGTTGTATCAAAGAACTTCGTTTTTGGGGGTGAACATCCCCAGTCCGTGGCCGTTGGGGATGTCGACGGCGACGGGGATGTCGATGCGGCGACGGTCGACAATCTGGACCACAGTCTCTACATCCACTTAAACAAAGGCTCGGGCTCCTTTTTCCCGCCAAAGCGGTTCCCGGTGGGTTCCGCCCCCATCAATGTCCAGTTCGCCGATTTCGATGGCGACGGCGACCTCGATGCCGCAAGCGCCAACCAAAGTTCCAACAACATCTCCGTGCTCTTTAACCAGAATGATGGAACGTTCAAAGCGGGATTGCCCAGGGATTACCGGGTCCAGGCCTCCCCCATTGCCTTGGCGACTGTCGATTTGGATCAAGATGGCGACATGGACCTTGCGGTTGCCAATTCCACCGCCGCAAAGGTGACGCTGCTTGTAAATGATGGCAAAGGTAATTTCCCGGTAAGAAAAGATCTTCCCATGGCCCGCAATCCTCATCATGTCATCGCGGCGGATTTCAACGGCGACCGGAACTTGGATCTGGCCACTGCCAATATGGAGTCAGCAAATGTGACCATATTCATGCAGAACGGCGGCGGCGCCTTCCAAGCGCCCAAGGACTTTCCGGCCGGGGGTCCGCCTTACTCGGTCGTCGCAATGGATTTTGACGGCGACGGCCGGCTCGACTTGGTGACGGGAAATGAAGCTACAAACAACGTGTCCATCCTCTTCGGCATTGGCAACGGCGCTTTCCAGCCGCCCCTTAATTACGCCGCCGGAACCGGCCTCCGCTTCGTTTTTCCTGGTGACTTGGACGGCGACCAGGACATCGACCTGATTACCAACAATCGCGAGGGGCACAGTTTGAGCGTACTTGAGAACAAATCCTCCACGGAAGAGGCGGATTACCTGGAGGCCCTTTGCACGCCAGCCGAGTTCCACCGGTTTTCTGCTTCCGCCGGCAATTCTGGGCCGGGCGACCGGTTCGTCAAGTTCCTCCTCCCGGTGAAGGATGGCGCCGCGCTTCTTCCAACCCTCTATCAGAACACCCGTCGCTTTCTCTTGCATCCTGACTTCCTGAGGCAGGTCTTTCCGGACCGCTTCCCAGCTCTCACGGCAGAGGAGTATGAAAAGCTGGTCGGACGGCGGGCCACCCGGCAATACTTCGTCGGGTCGATTTCCCGGATTGTCGCCGAAAAAGGGTTGATTTACGGCTTCAATATTTATGCGGATTTCAGCGACCTGGTGGAGTCGCTCCGGGTGGAGGAAGTCCGAGATATTTTTGAGAGGTTGAGCCGGTCGTTCCATTTGAGGCCTATCGCTTACTTTCCCGGATCGCCGGCGGAAGCGGAGCGCGCCCAAAAATGGCAAAACCCCGGCTTCCCCATCTATCTCGGCGGCCTGCAACCCTCTGGCTCCTACGAAGCCTACACCACCGCCGCCGCCTATGGGCGGGTGCGCCTCTTGAGCGAGGCGACCTTCAACGAGGCCAATAACAAGGGCCTCCTCAGCTTCCAGGACATCCTCATCCTCGAGCGCGCCCCGCGCGACATCGAGGGGGTGGTGGGCGGAGTGATCACCGCCGAGCCGCAAGGGGAACTCAGCCACGTGGCGGTGCGCACCGCCAGGCGCGGCACCCCGAACGCCTTCGTCGCCGGCGCGCTGGAGCTGTTCGCCTCCCTTGAAGGGAAGCTCGTGCGCTTGGAGGTGAGAGAGAGCGGATACGAGGTCCGGGAAGCGTCGCAAGCCGATGCCGAAAGATGGTGGGCCGCCAACCGTCCGAGCCTTTCCGAGCTTCCCGCGCTCGATGCGGAGTTTCGCGATCTCAACAGCCTCGACGATTTGGACCTTTCGGAAGAACGGCTGCCTCCGGAAGCCCGCTTTGGCGGGAAAGCCGCCAATCTGGCCCGCTTGCAGCGCATTCTGGAGGGCCCGTGGAGCCGGTACCGGGAGAAGGGATTCGCCATTCCCATGAGCTACTATCTCGAGTTCATGAGATCGAACCGCATCCTTTCAGCTTTGGGTCCAAAAAAAGAGGTGACATACGAGGATTATTTGAAAGAGCTTTTTGCCAATGAGGTGTTTTTGACCAATTCCCAGCGCCGGTTTGAGCTTCTGAAGGCTTTCCAGAAGCATGTTGAGGACAAGGGCGAGGTGAGCGACAGCCTGGTGAGGCAGCTGGCAGTGCGCATATTCGAAGTTTTCGGGAGCACTTCGATTCCGGTGCGGTTCCGCTCCTCCTCCAACGTAGAAGATGTGCTCGAGTTTAACGGCGCCGGTCTCTATGACTCCACTACCGCCTGCGCTGCCGACGATCTCGATGTCGGCGACACCGGCCCTTCGCGCTGCGATCCGACGAAGCTCGAGGAGCGTGGCATCGCCCGTGCTCTGAAACTGGTCTGGGGAAGCCTGTGGAACTACCGCGCCTTTGAGGAGCGCGAATATTACGGCATTCCGCAGGAGCTTGCCGCCATGGGGATTCTCGTCACCCAAACATTCACCGATGAAAGCGCCAACGGCGTGGCCTTCACCGGCAATCCGGCCAACCTCGAGGACAACCGGTATGTTGTGATCGCGCAGCTCGGGGAGACGAGCGTCGTCAGCCCGGATCCGGGAATTCTGGCAGAGAAGGACCTCCTGGAGATCGTGGATGGAAAAGTGGCTCGCATCATTCGCACCAGGAGCTCTTCGCTGCTTCCAGAGGGAAAATTCATTCTATCAGAGGCCCACCTCGAAGAGTTCGGCCTCCTCCTTTGGCACATCGACCGGAATTTCCCCGTCCAATTGGGCAAATACCGGCGCGAGCAGGTGCTTTTGGATCTCGAGTTCAAGATCGAAGCCGCTGGCACCCTCGCCGTAAAGCAGGTCCGGCCGTTCCTCCGAACCGAGTCCGCAGGCCCCAGCCCCACTTTCGAGCTGGAGATTTCGTCCGGCGCGTCCGCTTGCGGAGCTTTTTCCATCGGGCGAGAACCGCGCGCGGAGTATGAACTCAAAAGCGTGCTGAAATTTACTCCGGGGAGAATTCCGTTGCCGACCAAGATCGATACGTTCCCGGGGAATCTTCTTGAGGAGGTTCGCATCGGAAAGCAAGCGGCGCTAGCCTCGCCAAAAGCCGATGGCCTCTTCCAAATAACCAAGCTCCAGAACGGCAATGGAAGGATCACCTATCGCTTCACCTACGAACAGGAGTTCCGCCTGGCGGGCGGGGAAAGCTTTCAGCTCAACCTTTCGCTCATCGACTACCAGGCCCAGGACGGCGAGCCGGTGGAGCGCACCCGGATCTTGGGGAAGGACCTGCTTGTGGAGAATTTGCTCCTTCAAGGCAGCCTTCGGAATGGGGAAGAAATCAGTGACCTCTTCTATTCATCTTGCGCCTTTGAGGCGATCCCCCTTTGGGTGATTCGAGCGGAGCTTGAGGATGGCTCCTCTTTCCGGCTAGAGGAGCGGTTCCGGCCGGAGCCGCAAAACGCCAAGGGGCCGGCGAGCTTGACCCGCGCGGAGGTCATCATCGGCGGGCAGCGCCGGGAGGTTTCCGATTACTGGCATTTGGTTTACTCCGCGGCCCGCCACAACGAGCATATCCGCCACTGGGTGGTCTTCGATCCGCCGGTGGTCGTTGCCGTTCTCGGCCAGCCGGTTCATGCTGTAGAGCTGGTGGCTCCGGAAGAGCACGAAGGGATTCGAGCGGAAGCGAATTATTTGGGGGAGCAATTGCAGCCATTGGCGAAAGTGAAAGTCCTCCTTTACCAGAGGGATCCGGCCGATGCGATAGTGACTCTCTTTCGGCGCGGAGATGCCGTTCCCGATGGCTCGATCGAACTAGCGGATGCCATCGCCGTATTAAATTTTCTTTTCCTTCGGGGTGAAAAGCCAGCATGCGCAAAAGCTGCCGATGCCAATGACGATGGCCGTTTGACGATTGGCGATGCTGTGATCACGCTGCAACACCTCCTTGGCGGGCGCCCGCTGCCAGCCCCTTTTGCCGCTTGCGGTTCCGATCCGACGGCAGATAGTTTGACCTGCGATTCCTTTCCCTTATGCACTCCCTAAGATTTATCCTTGAATTCTATTTTCATAAAGTCAATTCTATGCCGTGTCCCCGGAATTGACCAGCCCGCAGATCCTGCAGTTACTCCGCCCGACCCCCAGCGCTAGGCTGTGCGCTCGAGCTCTCCAGGCGCTACTTTTCGATCTCCCGCACCTGGATGTTGCGGTAGCGCACCTTGGCCCCTTCCGGCCAGGACTTGCCGCCGTGGACTTGAATGCCGAGGTGGCCTTTGCCGTCGGCCTCCAGCTCCTGGCGGACTTGCGTATCCTGGAAGAGGGTGAGGTAGACGCCGTTCAGCCAAACCTCGATCACCGGGGGATTGCCGGCGATGCGGGCGCGGATCTCATTCGTGCCGCCGTCCTTCCAGCGCCGGCGCCATTCGCCGGCGGCGATCGGAAAAGCGATGTTCCCCGCCGGGCTGCCCACCGGCACCGCGCTCTTCGATTCGTCCAGGTTGTAGTTGCGGTTGGTGAAGCCGCCGCACCCTTCTCCGTAGATGCTGCCGACGTTGCCGCCGCGGTAGTAGTCGACCATGATCTGGTAGCACTGGCCGCGGGGATTGGACCGCAGGAAGACGCCGCTGTCGCAGCCCCAGTCGGGATTGGCCTCGATCACCAGCTCGAAGTCGCCGTAGCGGCCGTCGGTGACCAGGATGCCGCCGTTGCCGCTCCCCGGGGGGTCCTGCTCCCCCTCCCAGGTTTCCCCCACCAGCTTCCAATCTCCTCCGGTGCCGTGGCCGGACCGGATCTTGTGCCAGCCGGAGGGCTTGCCCGGAAGAACCAGGCGCCGGAATCCCGGCGCCAGGCCCTCGGCGTTGACTTCCGAGAGGCGGATGTTGCGGTACTCGATGGTGCCGCCGTTGCCGGCGTGGTAGTCCTGGAGTCCGATGAAGCCCTGGAGCGGCCGCTTGGCCATTTCCGCGTTGTTCTCGTAGCTCGAGGCGACGCATTCCACCCCATCGATGCGGACCCGCACCTGCTTGCCAATGGCGCTGATCTCGTAGGAGTGCCAGACCTCGTGGGTCTCATCCGGCCGCGGATTGACCGCCACCACGCCGTAGAGCGAGCCGGTGCAGTGCGCTTCATCGCGCGGGGCGTTGGAGATCTGCGCCTCGAAGCCCAGCACCCAGGGATCGTTGCAGGCGTCGTTGGGGACTCGAAAAAAGACGCCGCTGTTGCCATCCTTGGAAACCCGCCAATCGAGCCGAAGGATGAAATCGCCCACCGGCTGCTGGTAGGCGAGCCAGTTGCCGCCGGCGGCGGCGCGCAGCTCCCCGTTTTCCACCTTCCACGCCTTGGCCTCACCGTTCACCACCTTCCACCCCGAGAGGTCCTTGCCGTTGAAGAGGCGCTTGAAACCCGGCTCGACCGGCGGCAGGTCGAGCCCCAGGGCGGGTGGAATCGCCGCGGCCAGAACCCCCCAGGTCCCCATCCATGAGAAGATCCTCATCCAACAGCTTCGCAAGCACATGTTCGGTCTCCTTTGGTAATTTTTGTGACGCCATTTCTGGTGCCGTCACGGTGTTGAATTGGGTATTGAAATCAGCAAAATTCCTCTTTCTTTGCGCTGATTTTCGGTTAAATTGGTCGATTTAATTGAAGCGGAGGATCTGGCAAAGATCCTCTCAAGAGGCTACACTTTAATAGATCCGGGCGAACGAGGTGAAGAAAAATCACGTCCGTTCAAGTCCAGATCGCGGACCCGGAAGCCCCAGAGGTGCTGGACCTGGAAAAGCGTCAAAGAGTCAGCGCGGTCCAGGAGATACGAAATGAGAAGATATTTCGCAGCCATCCATTCACCGGCGTCTTCTGCCGAAAAAGCCCTGTTCAATGAAAAGCTCCGTTTCTTGAAGCGGGCGGAGCCCCTGGTCGTCGATGGCAAGACCCCCCTGGAGGCGGTCCTCGCCAAAATGAGGCAGGCGCGGGCCGGCGGCGTCTTGGTTGCCAACGGCCCAAGCAACCGGCCGCTGGCCGGCATTTTCACCGAGCGGGATTATCTGGACAAGATCGCGGGCAATCCTATTGATCAGGGGCGGCCCATCGAGCAATTCATGACCCCCCAGCCCAAAATCCTGTCGCCCGATCACACGATCGGAGATGCCATCCGCTTCATGACCGAGGGCGGCTACCGCCACGTTCCGGTGTTGGAAAAAGATGGCCGGATCTTCGGGCTGGTTTCGGTGCGGGACTTGATCGAGTTCATCGCCGAGCACTTTCCTGAGGAAATCTACAACCTCCCGCCCCTGCTCCACCAGAGAATCAGGACCCAGGAGGGCGGGTGAGCCACGCTGGAGAGGTGAGCGTGCACAAGAACGTTTGAAAGCAAGCAGGTAAACTGGAGATCTTAAAGAGAGGAACCTTGAGAGCTTATGGCACTTGAGACCCCCGTTGAGCCAAGAAAGAGTGGCACTCCTCCCCGGGTGCAAGAAGTCGAAAATGTCATCATCCGCTTTGCCGGAGACTCCGGTGATGGAATGCAGGTCACCGGCGCCATGTTCACCCACAACTCGGCGATCTTCGGAAATGACATCAGCACCTTTCCCGACTTCCCCGCTGAAATCCGCGCCCCGGCCGGAACTCTTCCCGGCGTGAGCAGCTTCCAGCTCAACTTCAGCTCCTATGACATCCACACGCCTGGAGATCAACCGGATGTCCTGGTGGCCATGAATCCGGCCGGATTGAAAGTCAACCTCAAGGACCTCCCCAGGGGCGGCTATGTCATCCTCAACGAGGATGCCTTCAACGAGATCAACTTCAAAAAAGCCGACCTCGTCACCGACCCGCGGGAGGATGAGACGCTGCAGGGCTATCAGGTGTTTTCGGTTCCCATCACCAACCTCACCTACGAGGCGGTGAAGCCGGCTGGCTTGGCCAAGAAGCAAGCCGACCTCTGCAAGAACATGTTCACCCTCGGCCTGGTGTGCTGGCTCTACGAGCGCGACCTGGACAACATCATCGACCGCATCAACGTCACATTTGGCAAAAAGAATCCCCAGATGGCGGAAGCCAACAAACTGGCCTTGCAAGCGGGATTCAACTACGCCGAAACGGTGGAGCTTTTCCACCATCAGTTCCGCGTCAAGAAGGCCAAGCTGCCTCCGGGGAAGTACCGCCGCATCACCGGCAATGAGGCCACGGCCCTGGGATTCGTCGCCGCCTCGCACGTGATCGGCTTGCCGCTCTTCTACGGCTCGTACCCGATCACCCCCGCAAGCGACATCCTCCACGAGCTGTCCCGCTTCCGCAACTTCGGCGTCCGCACGTTCCAGGCTGAGGATGAAATCGCCGCCATGGGCGCGGCGATCGGCGCTTCCTTCAGCGGCGCTCTCGGGCTTACCGGAACCAGCGGCCCCGGCGTCGCCTTGAAGTCAGAGGCCATTGGCCTCGCCGTCATGACCGAGCTGCCGGTGGTGATCGCCAATATCCAGCGCGGCGGCCCATCCACCGGACTGCCGACCAAAACCGAGCAGGCTGACCTGTACCAGGCCTATTTCGGCCGCAACGGCGAGTGCCCTGTGGCCATCGTCGCCCCCTGCAGCCCGGCGGACTGCTTCGACATGGCCATCGAAGCCTTCCGCATCGCCATCAGCTACATGGTGCCGGTGTTCTTCCTTTCCGATGGCTACATCGCCAACGGCTCCGAGCCGTGGCGGGTGCCAAAAATCGAGGACCTTCCCAGAATCCCGGTGAAGTTCCACACCGAAAAAGAGGGTTTCCTGCCGTACCTTCGCGACGAAAGGACCCTGGCGCGGCCGTGGGCTCTCCCCGGCACCACCGGGCTCGAGCATCGCATTGGCGGCATCGAGAAGGAAGATGGCAGCGGCAACGTCAGCTACGATCCGCTCAATCATGAGAAGATGGTCAAACTGCGCTATGAGAAGGTGCAGCGCATCGCCGATCACATTCCCGAGCTTCAAGTTCTGGGGCCCAGCGAAGGCGAGCTGCTGGTCCTCGGCTGGGGAAGCACCGCGGGGAGCATCCGCACTGCCGTGGAGCGCGTCCAGCGGCGCGGCGGCCCGGTGGCGGCAGCCCACTTGCGCTACCTGAGCCCGTTCCCCCGGAACCTTGAAAAAGTCCTCAAGCGCTACGAGAAGGTCCTGGTGCCGGAGCTCAACCTCGGCCAGCTTGGCTTCATCCTGCGCGGCAAGTTCCTGATCAACGTTATCGGACTCAACAAGGTGCAAGGCCAGCCGTTCAAGATCATCGAAATCGAGAAGAAGATCGAGGAATTGCTATAATGCGGGCTTCGCCCGCAACTGAGCTATCCGGAACTTCTCCGCAAAATGCGGAGAAGTTCCGGAGGAAGAATATAAACAGCACAAGAATTCAACCGGATCCCATTGGAAGACTGAACATGAGCGAAACCAAACCAGCCAGTTCCGCCGTTCTCGACCTTCCGAGCTACACCCGCCAGGACTTCACCTCGGACCAGATCGTGCGCTGGTGCCCGGGCTGCGGCGACTACTCCATCCTGGCGCAGATGCAGAAGGTCATGCCCGCCATTTGCCAGGAGTTGCGCATTCCGAAGGAAAAGATCGTCTTTGTTTCGGGGATCGGCTGCTCCAGCCGCTTTCCATACTACATGGACACTTACGGCTTTCACGGCATCCATGGCCGCGCTCCCACCATCGCCAGCGGCATCAAGATCAGCAATCCCGACCTGCAGGTCTGGGTGGTGACGGGGGATGGCGACGGGTTGAGCATTGGCGGCAACCATCTCATCCACTGCCTGCGGCGCAACCTCGACATCAAGATCCTGCTCTTCAACAACCGCATTTACGGCCTCACCAAGGGCCAGTATTCCCCCACGTCCGAGCTGGGGAAGAAGACCAAGTCGAGCCCCTTCGGCACCCTCGAGCAGCCCATCAATCCGCTTTGCATCGCTCTCGCCGCCGAGGCGACCTTCGTAGCCCGCGCCATCGCGACCGACTCCGCGGGCCTGCAGGACATCATCATGCGCGCCGCCAGGCACAAGGGCTCGGCCTTCGTGGAAATTTTCCAGAACTGCAACGTCTTCAACGACGGAGCCTTCGACCATTTCGCCGACAAGAGCGTGCGCGACGAGAAAACCCTCACCCTGGAGCACGGCAAGCCGCTCATCTTCGGCAAGGCCCGTGACCAGGCGATCCTGCTCCAGAAGACCCCCAGCGGCGTGCAGCCGCGGCGGGTCAAGGTCGGGGAAGTTCCGGAGACGGAGATCCTGGTGCACGACGAAAAGTCTCCCAGCCCGATTCTGGCCTACATCATCGCCCATCTCGAAGAGCCGGAGTTCCCCGTGCCTCTAGGCGTTTTCCGCTCGGTGGCGAAACCGACCTACGAAGGCCTGCTCTCCGAGCAAATTGACAGCGCCACCAAGGCCCTGGGGAAAGGGGATTTGAACGCGCTCCTGTCCTCCGGTGACACCTGGGAAGTGCACGGTTGAAAGATGTGCCAGGAACGAGAAAGCGAGGTCCGCGATGGTTACCCCGAAAAATGATCTTTCCAACGAGCGCAGCTACTACTCCGAAACCGACCTGGAAAGCCTCGAGTACCTGGACATGCCGTTGCCTCGAAGAGGGCGGCTGCACGAGATGATCCTCGAGGATCCCATCTCGCAGCTCAATGCCCCCAAGCCGATCGTCCTCGAAGCTAGCGACCCGGTGTCGAAGGCGGTCAAGCTGATGAAAAAGTTCCGCTACGGCAGCGTGCTGGTGCAGGACGATGAGTGGCTGGTGGGCATCTTCACGGAAAAGGACCTGATCCAGAAAACCAGCGGCAAGAACTTCGATTTCGACAAGGTTACCTTGCGCGAGGTGATGACCCCCCAGCCCCAGGCGCTGAACGCCGGCGACACCCTGGCGCACGCCCTGCACCTCATGGCGGTGGGCGGCTACCGCCACGTCCCGGTCCTGGACGGCGGCCATCCCGTGGGATTCGTGTCGATCCGGGGGATTCTCCGGTATATCGCCGAAAACGCCTTATAAATGCTCCATCCTGACCGCGGCTTCGATCCCAATCCCGCCGTCCGCGATCTTGCCCGCTCCTTGTACCAGCGGGTGCGGAACTTGCCGCTCGTCTGCCCGCATGGCCACGTCGAGCCGCGCCTCCTGGCGGAAAATGCGCCCTTCCCCGACCCCGCCGAGCTGATCATCATCCCCGACCACTACGTCTGCCGCATGCTCTACTCGCAGGGGATTCCGCTCGAGAAGCTGGGGATCGCCCGGCGGGATGGCCAGCCGGCGGAGGCCGACCGGCGGAAGATCTGGCAGCTCTTCGGCGAGCACTTTCATCTCTTCCGCGGCACGCCGACGAGCGCGTGGCTGAAGCACGAGCTCGAGGAGGTTTTCGGCGTCGCCGAGCCCTTGAACGGCCGCACCGCCCAGCGCCTTTACGATCAGGTTGCCGAGAAGCTCGCCCGTCCGGAATTCCGGCCGCGCGCCCTCTTCGAGCGCTTCCGCATCGAGGTCCTCTGCACCACCGACGCCGCCACCGACCCTCTCTCCCATCATCAAGTCATTCGCCAGTCGGGCTGGAAGGGGAGGGTGCTGCCGACCTTCCGCCCGGACAGAGTCACGGACCTTCTGCATCCCGCCTGGCGGACCGAGATCGCCCGCCTGGGAGAGCTGGCCGGACGGGAAATCGGCAGTTACCCGACCTTCATTGCCGCCCTCGAATCGCGCCGTCAGTTCTTCCGATCGATGGGCGCGACGGCGACCGACCACGGCGTCTTCAGCCCCCACACCCACGAGCTGGCCCCGGCCGAGGCGGAGAGCCTTTTCCAGCGCGCCCTTTCCGGCCAGGCCTCGGAGAGCGACGCCGCCCGGTTCACCGCCCACATGCTCATGGAAATGGCGCGGCTGAGCTGCGACGATGGGCTGGTGATGCAGCTCCATCCAGGCTCCTTCCGCAACCACAACCGCGCCATTCATGAAGCCTTCGGCCCCGACCAGGGCGGCGACATCCCGGTGGCCGCCGAGTTCACCCGAAGCCTCCACGAGCTTCTCAACAAGTACGGCAACCACCCCAACTTCCGGCTGGTCCTCTTCACCCTCGATGAGTCGACTTATTCCAGAGAGCTCGCGCCGCTCGCCGGCCACTATCCCGCCGTCCGCCTCGGCCCGCCGTGGTGGTTCCACGACAGCATCGAGGGCATGCGCCGCTTTCGGAGGTCGGTGACGGAGACGGCCGGCATTTACAATACCGCCGGCTTCAACGATGACACCCGCGCCTTCCCCTCCATCCCCGCCCGCCACGACCTCTGCCGGCGGGTCGATGCCAGCTACCTGGCGGGCCTCGTCGCCGAGCACGTCCTTGACCCGAGCGACGCCGAGGAGATGATCCTCGACCTCTCCTACCGCCTGGCCAAGCAAACCTACCGCCTGGGGTGAGGCGGAATTACTCGTGGAAATACGCCCAGTCCCCCATCCTCTCGAACCAGCCGCTGTAGCGGTCGACCTTTCCACGGTCATTGGGATCCGGATAATTTTGCAGGGGGAAGTACAGGAACCTGTCCCAGTTGAGGGGTCCACACGATGTGCTCACGCAGAGGATCCACGGATTCCCCTCCCACCACCCGGCGGACGCACCGGTCCAGTACTTATATTCAGGGTATCCGCTCATGCCGGTTCGAGGGATCGCCGGCAGGAACTCCGGCACCAAGGCTTCCAGCTTTTCAGGAGGCCGGCCGCGCCGGCGCTCATGGTCCTGGATGGCCTTGACGAGGGGAGCGCTGCGAATGGCGAGGTCCTTGAAAGCGCCATGGCGAACCTCAACCGCCAGGCGCGCCAGCGGCAAGGCAACCATCAGGAAAACGGCGGCGGCGATGAAGTAACTGGCCCCCTTCCCGCGCCAGCGCCGGAAGAGCAGCATGCCAAGCGTGGCCGGGAGGGCCAGAAGCGCCGGAAACAAAGTCACCAGCAAGATGGTCTCGATCCACATCAACAGCGCCATGCCCCCCGCCTTTCCCAAGCCCCGCGGCGCCACCAGGAGCCAGTTGCTCAGCGTGAATGCTCCGCCGGTGAGGACCCCGCAGGCGAATGAAATTGCCAGGTAAGACCAAAATTTTTTAACCACGGTTCCCATGATCCATGAACCAGCAAATTCTCAAGTTTACGCCGGCTCGGCGATGGTGATCTGCCCTCTGGCCGGCAAATGCTTGAACACCTACATCTTGCCGCTCGGCCAGTGGACGGTGAAGCGGGTGTGGTCGTGAAAGTTTCTGAGTCCCGGATCAATTCCCGGCGGCCGTCTTCCGCGCCGGCAGCTCGCTGGCCTCGAAGTCCCGCTTCCCCTCGGTGAGGGTGATCAGGCGGCGCGCCGGCAGGTCCTTCCAGGCCTCGCGCTTCCCATCCGGCCAGCGCACCTCGATCTGGTCGATCTTCCGCGCCTGGCCGAGGCCGAAGTGGAGGCGCGGGTCGTTGGCCGAGAGGTAGCTCTCGGCGCTGTGGCGGACGCCCCACTGCGTCCGCCCGCCGGCGGTCACTGCCACCAGGGCGCCGATGGCGTCGCGGTTGAGCCCGGCGCCGATCAGGCGGATGAAGCACCAGCCGTTATCCTTCCCTCCCTCATTCCTCAGCACCTCCGCCTTCCCTCCGGAGTTCAAGACCACGGCATCGAGGTCGCCGTCGTTGTCGAGGTCTCCGAAGGCGATGCCCCGGCTCACCCGCGGCGTCTCGACCGCCGCGCCGCAGCTCCGCGAGACCTCCTCGAAGCGGCCGTTGCCGAGGTTGCGGAAGGCGCGCTTGCGCTGCGGATAGCTGGTGCGCTGGTCTATCTCGTGCGCCCCCGGATTCAAATGGCCGTTGGCGATGAAGAGGTCGCGCCAGCCGTCGTTGTCAAGGTCGACGAAACCCACCCCCCACGCCACCTCCGGCAGGTTCCCCTCGGCGATTCCGGCCAGGCGGGCGTTGTCCTCGAAAAAGTCCCTGCCCGTGGCGCGGAAGAGGTTGTTGAGCTGGTTCTGGTAGTTGGTGACGCAAAGGTCGAGGCGGCCGTCGCCATCGTAGTCTTGAGCCGCGATGCCCATGCTCCCCATCTCGGCCCCCTCCTCGCCGTACGCGGTGCCGCTCACCAGGCCGGTCTCGGTGAACTTCCCCTTGCCGTCGCCTAGGAACAGGTAGTTGGCGGTGGTGTCGTTGGCGACATAGAGGTCGGGATGGCCATCGCCGTTCAAATCGGCGCTCACCGTTCCCAGGCCGCGCCCCGGATCGACGTTGCGAATTCCCGATAAGGCGGAGACCTCGGCGAACCGGCCGTTCCCCTGGTTTTCGAGGAGGTGATGGGGGGCGGCGGGGTAGTTGCGGGGGGGCCAGTAGCCCGGAATGCCGCGCACGTAGCAAGGCGGATACTCGCGCTGTTCATCGATGACGTAGGAGGCGACGTAGAGGTCCAGGTCCCCGTCGCCGTCCATGTCGAAAAAGACGCAGCCGGAGTCCATGGAGGTCAAGGCCACCCCCGCCGCCGCGGCGATGTCGGTGAAGGTCCCATCGCCGTTATTGCGGTAAAGGCGGTTGGGCCCCCAGTTGGTGACGTAGAGGTCCGGATCGCCGTCGCCATCGATGTCCGCCACCGCGCAGCCGAGGCTCAGCTCCGGATCATCCACCTTGGCGGCGGCGCCAACTTCTTTGAAGGTCCCATCGCCTTGACCGCGGAAGAGGGCGTTGCGCGGCGGCTGGGCCCCAGGCTCGATCTTCCGGCCGTTGGTGAAATAGAGGTCAAGCCAGCCATCGCTATCAAAGTCGAGGAGCGCCAGGCCTCCGGTCACCGTCTCCACCACCCGGTAGCGTTTGCCATCGAAGCCGCTGTCGTGAACGAACGTGACGCCGAGTTCCTGGGCCGCATCGACGAACTCGGGGAAAGGCGGCCGGTCGTCAGCCCAGATCAGGACGGGGGCCGAGGCCAGAAACAATGGCATGCTCAAAAAATGGAGACTCGTTTTTTTCTTGATCGTCATCGCTTCAGGGTTTGCTGGAGCGCGCGCAGGCCTTCCTCCAGCTCCGGCTCGTGGGGGTAGCGCTTCAGCCCTTCCAGCAATACCTGCCGGGACTTCTCGGCGTTTCCCTGGCTGAAGCACACCATGGCGAGGTTGGAGTAATTTTTCGGCGACGGGCGCAGCCCCAGCGCCTTGGTGGCGAACTCCTCGGCGCGGTCGGCGAAAAGGCTGTGTTCCTGCGACAGCTCGACGAGCAGCTCCCAGCCCTCGGCGAAGGTCTTGCGGATTTCCACCGCCTTGAGGAGGAGGGGCGCGGCCTCCTGAACGCGGTTCCGGCGCAGGTGAATCTTTCCGATATTCCACAGGCTCTCCGCCTGGTCCCGGTCCCGATCGAGGGCTTGCTGGTAAGCCTGCTGGGCTTCATCGAAGCGCTCCAGCTTGAGGAGCGCCCGGCCTTCCAGCACCCGCGCCTCGACGAAGCTCCCGTCGGCGCGGACCGCCTCGCGGGCCAGGGCCAGCGCCTCGCCATGGTCGCCGAGGTCGATGAGGGCACCGGCGATCTGGACCAGCGAGCGCGCCAGAAACGTCACCTCGGCCCTGGCGGTCTCCTCCTCCTTGAGCGCCTCGCTGGGAGGCTTCACGCGCCGGAAGGTTTCTAGCTCCTGCCGCGCCCGCACCATTTGATTCCGCCGCTGGTACATGCCGCCGAGGAGGAAGTGCGCCTGGGCGTGGGCGGGCGATTGCGCCACGGCGGCTTCCAGGGCCTGGATGCCCTCCAGGGCCGCCTGCTCGCTCTCCTTTTCATGCCCGGGAATGCTCTTCAAGCCGCGGGAATGGGCATCGAGGGCCTTGCCGAGCTGATAGTGGACCTCCGCGCCTCCGGCGCCGGCTCCCAAGGCGGCGCGCAGGTGGCTGGCGGCCTCGCCGAACTGGCCGGCATTGAAGCAGGCCTGGCCGAGACCGAAGAGAGCCCGGCCTTTTTCATTGGCCGGAAGCAAGGGCAGAGCCTGCCGGTAGGCCTCCATGGCCTCGGCGTTCTCGCCCAGCTGCAGGTGGACCTCGGCCAGGCTGAAGAGCGGCTCCGCGGCCTCTGGATCCTCCCGCCTGGCCTGCCGGTAGCACTCGAGAGCTTCCCGGAACTTGCCGCGGCGATGGTGGATGGCCCCCAGGACTTGAAGGAGGCGGGGATGGCGGGGATGGCGCGCCAGGGCTTGCTGCGCCGGCGCCAGGCTCTGCTGGTAAGCGTCGGCGGCCGCCGCCGGCCCGGAGCGGCCGCGGTCCCGGCTGCCGCCATCGCAAGCGCCGAGGATTAGAAAGCCGCCAGTAATTAAGAATTTTCCGATCAATTTCATGCCATCACGACAGCCTCGAGGTCACCGAGGGGAGATCACTTGCAAATCCTCGCCGTCAAGGATCTCCAAGGCTTCCGGGTGCCCCTGATAAACCTCTTGATTCATGCCGACGTCGATCAGCACCACGCGCTCCTGGCAGCGCTTTTCAATGCGCAGGTCCTGGGGCTGGGAGTGGCCGATGACGATCCGGCTCGCCCCTTGAGCCTTGAGGATGGCCTCGACCTCGCCCCCCAGCTCGGCTTCGCTCAGCTCCGCCAGGCCGCGGTACCACACCGGCCCGTCGGCGGCGAACACCACCCCCTCATCGAGGCCCGCGAGGCGCTGGAAGACCGGCTTCAGGTCGGCATGGGCCCGCGCCGCCATCTCCCACTGCACCAGGCGAATCAAGTGCTCGTTCCCCAGGTACGGATGGAAGACCCCCAGGCGGATGAGCCGATCGGCCAGGGAGAAGTACTCCTGCAGCTCCTCCTTGAACCTCCGCCGCAGCTCCCGGAAAGGGATCCTCCCGAAGCGCGGGCTCAAGCCGCCGTGCAGGAACACGGTGCCATCGATCTTCACCACCGGCTCGTGATCGAGGAGCCACCTGCCGTACCTCCCCTGGGGGGAGAAGAGCCTGCGATGGCGGAAATATCCCGGAGGGAAGCTCCTCTCCAGGCCCTCGATCCGCAGCCACTGCGCCAGGCGGTCGTAAAAGCGGGTGCGCAGGAGAGGTTTGGGCTTGGCGAGAAACGCTTCGATTTCCTTCAGGGCCGCCTGGCGCTCCCCCAAATTTTCTTCGGAGGCATAGGACCTCCACTCCCCCTCGTGGAGGTAGCGGAAGTCCCCCACCAGCTGGAAGACCTCATGGTTGCCGAGGAGCGCCACCACCCGGCCGCTGGCCATCTTCGCCTCTTCCTCGAGGCGCATGAGCAGCTCGATGGCCTGGCGGGAGTCGGGACCGCGGTCGAAAACATCTCCCGTCTGGACGAGCACGGTGTCGCCGCCGGTCCAGGCCAGCTCGCGGCTGACGAGGCGCGCGGCCTCGAGAAGCCGGACGAAATTACGGTAGTCGCCGTGGATGTCGCCGATCGCCACCACCCGCCGCACCCCGCGGAGGTCCGGCGCGATTTCCACCGGCGGGGCCGCCGGCGCGAGCGGCCCCCGGGAGAAGGCGGCCGCCCAGAAGACCGCGAGCAGCAATTGGTAGAGCCGGGCGCTCCTCATGACCGCTTCTCCGCCAGCGCCTTGACCAGGTCGAAGAACACCTTCACGCCTTTCTTGACCTCTTCCACCCGCACGCGCTCATCGACATCGTGGATGCGGGAGTTGTCCCCTTCGGGGACGATCAAGGGGATGAATCCGTAAGCGGGCACGCCGCGGACGCGGTAGTTGCGCGAGTCGGTGCCGCCGGTCGACATCGTCGGCAGGATGAGGGCGCCGGGGTAGTGGACCGCCATGGCCGCCTCGATGGCGCGGTAGACCGGCCCATCGGTCGGCGAGGCCGGCCCCACTTCCTCGCGCGGGTGCAGCTCGCGGATGGCGACGCGCTCATCGCCGATCGCCTTCTTCAAGCGCCCGAGGAACTCCGCCGGATCGGTGTCGGGGAGGAGTCGGATGTCCAGCCCCGCCTTGGCGACGCGCGGCTGCGAGTTCACCTTCTTGCTCCCTTCCATTTGCGTCAAGGTCAAGGAGTCAGTGAGCCGGGCCCGCTCGCTGGGATCGGTGGCGATGGCGGTCATGACGCGGCGGGCGGCCTCTGGATCGCGGGCGAGGGCCTGGTAGGTCGCCGCCACCGGAGGGGACAGGCGCGGCGGCCGGGGCATGTCAAGGACGCGCTCGATCGCCTGGTGGAGCACCAGCAGCCCGTTCTCCCTCGGCACCGAGCCGTGCCCCCCTTCGCCGCGCGCCTCCAGCTCGAGCCAGAACACCCGCTTTTGCTGTACTTGAACTTCGAAGGCGAGGCCGCGGTTGTACTTGCCGGCATAGCCCATGCCGCCCTCTTCCAGCACCAGCGCGGGGTCGAGGAGATCCCAATGGCTCCTGGCGAGCCAGGCGGCCCCCTTCTCGCCGCCGATCTCCTCATCGGGGGTGGCGACGAACACCACGTCGCGTCCCAGCGGCACCTTTTCGCGCCGGAGCAGGCGAATCGCCTGGAGATGGAGGATGCCCAGACCCTTGTCGTCCATGGTGCCGCGCCCGTAGAGGAAGCCATCGTGGATCTCGGCGCCGAAGGGAGGATGGGTCCACTGCCCCTCGGCCGGCACCACATCCATGTGATGCTCGAGGAGCAGGGTCTTGCCGAGAGAACCATCCCCCTTGAGCCGCCCGAGCAGCACCGTTCGGGTGGGGTCCTCGGGATGGACGAGCCGCCTCGGCTCGAGGCCATCTTCCCTGAGGAGCCGCTCGAAGAATTCCACCGCCGCGCGCACATCCCCCGTGGCGCCGGGGACGCCGGGGGCATTCGAGGTGTCGATGCGAAGGTACGTCTGAAGGAGGCCGACGGCGCGGTCTCCCTCCTCGTCCCAGTTGACCTCGCCGTGGAGGCGGCCCGGGAAAAGCAGGCACGTTGATACAAGGGCTATCCAGGAAACCTGGAGAATAAGAGCGCGAGATTCAAAAGACCCATTCATAAAGCTAGTCTCGAAGGTTTAAAATGTTTGTAAAGAACCTGGTATTCCCATCCACAACAATTTAACCAGAAAGAAGCCCGTATGATACCTGCAAATTCGAACACTTTGACTCGAATCGAGATCGTGCAGGGGAACATCGTCAACCAGCAAGTCGATGCTATTGTCAATGCCGCCAACACCACGCTTCTGGGAGGCGGAGGCGTCGATGGAGCCATCCATCGCGCCGCCGGCCCGGAGCTGCTGGCCGAGTGCCGGAGCTTGGGCGGCTGCCCCACCGGCGAGGCCAGGATCACCAGTGGCTACCGCCTGCCGGCGCGCCACGTCATCCATACCGTCGGCCCGGTTTACCGCGATGGCCGGCACCGCGAGCCCGAGCTGCTTGCCTCGGCTTACCGCTCGAGCCTCGCGCTCGCGGAAGAATACCGCTGCCGCACCCTTGCCTTCCCGGCCATCTCCACCGGCGCCTACGGTTACCCCAAGGAGGAGGCGGCGCGGATCGCCACGAGCGCGGTGGCGGCGTGGCTGGAGGAGCACGCCTTGCCGGAAAAGGTGACCTTCGTCCTCTTCAGCGCGGAAGACTACAACATCTACGAGAAATTTGTCAAAAAAAAATAATCGCGGCAATTATTTTTTCAGGATGGCCTCCGCCCAGGTGGCGAGCGGCTCGCCCGCGGCCGTTCTTTCCCCATCGGCCGGCGCCGCGATCAAGGTCAGCACCCGCGCCTCTCCAAGGACGAGGGCCATTTCCACCGCCGGATCGCCGTACCGGACGATCGGGCTGCGAAACGTTTCCTGGCCATCCAGCTCGACCCGGAAGACGGCCCGCAGCCCGAGGGCGGCGGCGCCATCGATCCCCGCCCTGGCTTCCAGGCGCTGGAAGCGGCCCCGTAGGGCGTAGCTCAGGCGGGATGGAACCGCCACCCCCACCCCCCGCCGGCAGGCTTTGCCGCCGATCCGCAGCGGCCCGCCATTGGCCGCCTGATTTTTCCCCGGAAAGCCCCAGGCCTGCTCCTGGCGGAGAGGGGCCAGCTCATCGAGGAATGCGTCCGCCGGGGGAGGGGGCTGGAATTCCGCCTTGAGAGCCGGCCCGGCCAGCGCCCCGTCGATGGATCGCACCCCCACGGCATAGCGGAGGCGCTGGCCGGCGAGATCCTCTTTGGGGAGATCGAGAAAGCGGGTGTCGAACGTCCTGGCGATGATCACGCCGTTCCTGTACACCTCGTAGCCGGAGATCCACCGCGCCGCCTCGGAGGGCAGCCCGGACCACTCCAGAAGCACGCCTCCCGTGGATTTTTCGAACTGCGCGCGAGGCTCGAGGTTCTTCACATGGCGATCGAGGGAAGCCGGCTCGCGGTTAACGCCAGCGGCCGCGAGCTTCGTCTCCCCCTCCCCCAGCAGGTGAAGAGCCCCCGAAAGGGCCCGCGGCTCGAGGCCGATTTCATGAATGGAAACCAGCCGCGCCGACCGCGGCGGAAGATAAAAATCGAGCTGCTCGGCCGCCGTTCCCAGGATCCGGCGATCCCATCGATCCATCACCAGGAAACGTTTGGCCGCGGGGCCGGAGATGCCGGCATTCAAGCCGAGGTCGGCCAGCGGCACGACCAGGTGGACCGCGGCGAAGGGGTCCCAGTTGAAAAAACCCAGGATGTCATGCGACGGCGCGGCCTCGCCGCCTGCCTTGAGAATCCAGATCCGCGGCGGGGGGTCGGGATTTGACGGAGCCTCGAGGTCCAGGTCGAACGCTCGGACCGCCGCCGCCGGCAGCCCTCGCTCCAGGCCCGGCCACTTCTCGAGCAGCGTTTTTCCGGGCAGCCCGCTGAAGTACCACGGCTTGCCGGTGAGGGTCCGGAAGACGATCAGGGCTTGCAAGGCGCTTTCATCCTCAAGATCGATGCCTTTGAAAGGGCCGCCCGCCGGCAGGATCAAGGCTTCCCCCCGCCAGCCGTTGAGGTAGAGGGAAAACTGTTCAAGGGCCGCCAGGGCCTCTTGACGCAGCCGGTCCCCGCCATACCAGGAAAAGAGCCTGGGGCTCGACGATTGCAGGCAGGCGCAAGCTTCTCCGGGCGCCTCGCCATCGCCGGCGAGGTGGACCTCGGGACCGGCCGCCTCCCGCACGGCCTCGAGCGCCAGGCGCAAAGCCTCCCTGGCCGGCAGCCCGGGGAGGTGGCGTTGATAGAGGGAAAGCGCCGGCGCGGCCTTGCCGATCCGCAGCCGGGCGACAAGGCCGCCGCGGCGCTTCAAAAACCGGGAGGCCGACTCCACGATGCAGCTCCTGCCATCGGCGGCGGCCGGATCGAAGACCCATTTTCCCAGCTCGCCGCCGCGGACCGGCTTTCCCCGCTCATCCCGAAGCAGCGCTTGCGGCCGGCCCTGGATGATATCCGCATCGCTCGTCCCGAAGGGAACGAAGTGTAGTCCGATCGGATAGCCTTCCGAGGCCAGCTGCGCCGCCCCCGCCGGCAAGGGATGGTCCTTCCACCCTTCGCCGAACTCTATGACCGGCCGAGCCTCCGGGGGGTAGAGCTTCTTCAACTCGGCCGCCCAGGCGGCGAAGAGATCTTCCTTCGCCAGATCGCCGGGCGAGGGAAAGACCCAGCCGCCAAAAAACGGCGCCGCAGGTCCTGGTCCGGAAACCGGGGCCGGCCCTTTGAAATGATCCTCTTTTTCGATCCACTCGCACACCTCGAAGGCGCCCGCGGCGGCGGGCTGGAAGGCCACGATGAAAGCCCCCGCCGCGGCTTCGGAGCGCGCGGCGTCATTCAAGACCGTGAACCGGGTCAAGCGGCCGGCGGCCGGATCCAGATAAGCGTTGGCAAGCTCGGCGCGGCCGGCGCCGGCGATGAGGAAGAAGAGGTCAGGGGGCCTCCTGGCGCCGGCCCGACCCCAGATCACCGGAGGATTCGCCGCGCGCGGCCGGAAGGAGAGGCGGATCTCCACGGCGGCGCTGGCCGCTTGCCGGGAAAGCCGCGCCACGGCCATCCCGCCCTGGCCATCTTCAGCAGCGGCCGCCTGGAAGCGAATCTCGACCCCGCGGCGCAGATCCTCGGCCGCGGGTTTACCGGAGACGAAGATATCGACGCCGATGGTGCCATCGAAGAGCTGAGCGGGGGAGGCCGGCTCTGACAATTCCAGGTCGGCGCGGCCGGCGCATGAGTAAAAACTAGCGAGGGCGACCACATTTTGAAGACAAAATATGGTCGCCCTCACTAGTTTCTTAAACATTTCTCCAGCTCCCGGAAGAACTGCTCGGCCAGCATCCTGGCGGCCCCCTGGCATAGGCGCGCGCCGACGGAAGCGATCATGCCGCCGACCTGAAGGTGGCTTTCGAAGCGGATTTCCGTGGCCGCCGGCGAAGGGTGCGGCAGAAGTTGAATCCGCGTCGTGCCGTGGGCGAAGCCCGTTCTCCCTTCGGCCTTGATGTTGAGGACGTATCTCTCCGGCTCGACCATGTTGGTGAGCTGGACCGTTCCTTGAAACGAACCCTTGATCATCCCGAAGCCGACCTTGAGGCGCACGTCATAAAGGTGCTCGCCGTTCAGGACCAGCTCTTCACAGCCGGGGATGCACCGTTTCAGAACGGCGGGATCCTGGAGGATCGGCCAGAGCTCCTGGCGGCTCCGTGAAATGATATGACTGCCTTTGAACTCGATCATTTTAAGCGGCTAGAGCGGCAAGGACGGCGCGTTGAACCAGCACTTGCGCCAGGGCGGCGCGGTAGGCGGCGGAAGCATGGAGGTCGGATAGGAAATCGTTGACTTCCTCGGTCACCTGCCTGGCGGCCTGGGCGATGGTTTTTTCATCCAGCTCGGCCCCCTGGAGGGATTTTTCAATCAGGCGGGCGCGGAACGCCCGCTGGGCAACCCCCGTCACCCCGATGGCGATGCTGCTGCACTTCCTGTTTTTCTTTTCGAGCTGCACGGCCACCCCGGCGATGGCGAAGCCGGAAGCGCTCTGGCGGATCTTCTTGTAAGCGCAGCTGGCCGGATAGGCCCGCGGGATGACCACTTCCCGGACGATCTCGTGGCCGGCCAGCCGGGTGGTCAGCATCCCCTCGATGAATTCGTTGATGTGGAGGGTTCTCTCGCCTTCGGGCCCCACGATCACGACTTGCGCCTCCAGCGCCAGAAGCGGCGCCGGCCAGTCGGCGGCTGGATCGGCGTGGCAGATCGAGCCGACCAGCGTTCCCAGGTTGCGGACCTGGACGTCGCCGATCTCGGGGGCAGTGCGGGCGATGAGCGGGCACAGCTTGGCGATGAGAGGATCCACCATCAACTGGTGGTGGGTCACGCCGGCGCCGATGGACAGGCCGGAGCCGGAGCGCCGGACCTCGCTGAGGCCCGGAAGCCGCGAGATGTCCACCACCACCTTGGGGGCGGCGAGCCGGAGCTTCAACGCGGGGATCAAGCTGTGGCCGCCGGCGAGCACCTTGGCCTCGTCGCCGTACTGCCTCAAAATGTCGACGGCTTCCTCAAGGGTCCGGGGGCGGTGGTAATCAAAAGCGACGGGGATCATCGTCCTCTCCTTCCAAGGTCATGGGGCCGCCGCGGCCTTTTTGATGGCCCGCCACACTTTTTCCGGACGCAGGGGCATGTCCAGGTGCTTGATGCCGAGCGGCCGCAGGGCGTCGATCACCGCGTTGACGATGGCCGGAGTCGAGCCGATGGTGCCGGCCTCGCCCACCCCCTTCACCCCCAGCGGGTTGACGTCCGTGGGCGTTTCGGTTCTCTCGCAGTGGAGCCAGGGCATATGAGTGGCCTTGGGAACGGCGTAGTCCATCAGGGTGCCGGTGAGCAGCTGCCCGGACTCATCATAAACCGCCTCCTCGTAGAGCGCCTGGCCCAGGCCCTGAGCGATGCCGCCATGCACCTGGCCATCGATGAGCAGAGGGTTCATGGGCTTGCCGCAGTCATCCACCGCCCAGTAGCCCTGGATCGAGACCTCCCCGGTGTCGCGGTCCACCTCCACCTGGCAGATATGGGCGCCGAATGGGAAGGTGAAGTTACCGGGTTCGAAGAAATAAGTCGCCTCGAGGCCGGGGGTCTCCCCCTCCGGAATCACCAGGCCGCGATGCGCCTGGAAGGCGACCTCCGCAAAGCTCAGGGACTTCTTGCCGGCCCAGAACTTGCCGTTCTTGATCTGGACCCTGGCGGCCTGGGCGGCGCTCGCTCCCAGTGCCGCCGCGGCCACCTTTTTCATCTTCTCGAGCACCCGGCGCGCGGCTTCGAACACCGCCGTCCCTCCCACCGCCGTCGCCCGGCTGCCGAAGGTCCCCACGCCCCACGGAACGTTGCCGGTGTCGCCGCGCTGCACCTTGACCTGGTCCATCTCGATGCCCAGGACATCGGCGGTGATCTGGGCAAATACCGTCTCCTGCCCCTGGCCGTGCGCGCAGGTTCCAGTCAGGACCTCGACGCTGCCGGTCGGGCTGACGCGGACGGTGGCGGATTCCCAGCCGCCCGCGGCCATCCCCTTCGAGGGGCCCATGGAGCAGATTTCCACGTAAGTCGACAAGCCGATGCCGACCAGGCGACCCTCGTCGCGAGCCTTCGCCTGCCGGGCGCGCCGGCCCTGGTAATCGGCCAGCTTGAGGGCCTGGTTGAGGGCCTTCTCGTAGTCGCCGGTGTCGTAGGCCAGCCCGGTCGGCGTGGAGAAGGGAAACTTGCGGGCGAAGTTCTTGCGCCTCACCTCCACCGGATCGAGGTTGAACTCGGCCGCCACCAGGTCCATGATGCGCTCGATGATGAAGGTGGCTTCGGGCCGGCCGGCGCCGCGGTACGCATCCGTGGGCATCTTGTTGGTGAAGACTCCCTTCAGGGTCGTGCGCGCCGCCGGAAAGCGGTAGGAGCCCGCCAGCATCAATCCGGTCAGCGTCGGGATGATGGCCGTGAACAGCTGGTGGTAGGCGCCGATGTCGGCGATGCAGTCGTGCTTCACGCCCAGGACCGTTCCGTCGGCGCACGCGGCGATCGAAAGCTCGCCGATCTGGTCGCGGCCGTGAGTGGTCGCCGCCATGTTTTCGCGGCGGGTCTCGATCCACTTGACCGGGCGGGGGGCCACGAGCCGCGCCAGGGCCGAAAGCAGCCCTTCCTCGGCGTAGACGTTCAGCTTGGAGCCGAAGCCGCCGCCCACTTCGGGCGCCACCACGCGCACCTTGCTCTCGGGGAGCTTCAGCATGCCCGAAAGCTGCGTCCGCAGGATGTGCGGGATCTGCGTCGAGGTCCACACCGTCAGCTGCTCTTCGCCCGTCAGGTACTGGGCGATGACGCCGCGCGTCTCCAGGGCGCAGGGGATGAGACGCTGGCTCCGCACCCGCTGCTGGATGATGCGGTCCGCCTTCTTGAAAGCCTCGTCGAGGTCGCCGCCCTTGACCTCCCAGCTGAAGGAGAGGTTGTCGGCCAGCTCCTTATGGACCTTGGGGGCGTCCGGCGCCAGCGCCTTCTCCGGATCGACCACCGCCGGCAGAGGCTCGTACTCCACCCGAATGAGATCGACCGCGTCGCGGGCGGCGTAGCGGCTCTCGGCGACGACGGCGGCGGCGGGCTCGCCCACGAAGTTGACCTCGCCATCGGCCAGGACCGGATGGTGAGGGACTTTCAAATCGGGGATTCCGGGATGGGCCAGGGGCACATCGCCGCAGAGCGAGGAGATCTCTTTGTACGCGAACACCCCGACGACGCCGGAAGCCTTCCGAGCTTCCTCGACCTCCATGGAGACGATGCGGGCGTGGGCATGGGGGCTGCGGAGGATCTCCACGTGCAGCATGTCGGCCAGGCGGAGATCATCGACGTAATGTCCGGCGCCGGTGATCAAGCGGACATCTTCCTTGCGCTTCACGGGCTTCCCCACGAAACGCGGCTTGGGGACGAGCTTGAAGAAGTCGACCCTCTGACTGGCCGGCGGAGCGGCCTTGGCGGCGCTTTGCCTGGCTCGCCGAGGGGCCTTGGCCGATGCCTTCCCGGTTCTGGTGACGCTTTTTTTGCCTGCTGTCTTGGCCATGATTTCACCGTTCTTTAAATGACTGTCTCTCCCCTCACCCTCCGCCCAATTTCCTGGCCGCATAGCGGACGGCCTCGACGATGTGCTGGTAGCCGGTGCAGCGGCAGAGATTCCCCTCCAGGCCCCGGCGGATTTCCTCCTCGGAGGGGTTGGGGGCGCGCTCGAGCAGCTGGGCCGCGGAGATGATCATGCCGGGAGTGCAAAAGCCGCACTGCAAGCCGTGGCATTCCCAAAAGCCCTCTTGAACGGGATGGAGCTTGCCGCTCGAGCCGGGCTGATGGGCTGGGGCGGCCAAACCCTCGATGGTGGTGATCTGGCGGCGGTCGGCTTGCGCCGCGAGGAGCGTGCAGGACTTCACCGCCCTGCCGTCCAGAAAGACCGTGCACGCTCCGCAAATCGAGGTCTCGCAGCCGCAATGCGTGCCGGTGAGCCCCAGCTCGTCGCGCAGGAAGTGGAGGAGCAGGAGGCGCGGCTCCACCTCCCGGCGGACCTCCCCCCCGTTGACCGTGACCGATATGGCCAGCTTTTTCGATAGCGATGGCGTTGACCTTGGCATTGGCATTTGCAAATGATCCCCCTCATTTCAAATAACCGATTCGGAACCGAGAGCATGTTACCCAACCGAGATACTCACATCAAGACGGTAAAACCAGTGACCGTCACTAGTTTTTATTCGACTTTCGCTATCTGGCGGTATCCGGACAAAAGGCCAAGGTTCTGCCGGTAGAAGGGGACCGGATCGAGGCCGCCGGGCTGGGGTTCCTGATCGCGAAACAAGGGGGTGATGCGGTTGCGGGGATGGCTTTCCCACGCGGCGCGATAGACATCGCGGATGGCCAGCAGGTTCAAGCCGCCGTAGCGGACCGAATCCTGGCCGCCGATGATCTTCAAGTACTCATCCACCGCGGCCTCGCCGTAAAGGCTTCCCAGCAGGCGGTCTTTCATGGTGGGCGGGCCGCCGCGCTGCAAGTCGTCCAGGATGACGGAGCGGATCTGGACCTCTGGATGTTCCGTGAACTGGATCGAAAGGTCATCGACCAGGCGGAGGAGGGAAAAGTCGGGCACCACCAGAGACCGGACCAGATGCTCGTAATCGCGGCCGGGCAGCTCTCTTTCCTGGTCAGCCAGCTCGAGGACGCGGATGTTCGAAGGGATGATCACCATGGCATGGGTCTTCTTGAGGTCGAAGAAAAGCTCCTTGAGCCAGCCCACCAGCTCCCGGGTGACGATCCGGTATGGAACGAACCGCTTGCCGAAGAGCCGCTGGATCTCCTCGAGGTCCTCCGGGTGAATGGTCGGAAACTCGGGCAAGTAGATGCGATGGGCTCCGCACGCCAGCCCGACGACCAGCGGCAGGAAGTTGCTCTTCAAGCCGACGCACTGAACCAGGAAGACCGTCTGGTTCAAGTAGGACTGCTCCCTCAAGCGGTCGATGATGGAAATGGCCGTGTTGGCGGCGGTGTCCGCGCCGATCGACTCGGCGTAAATGTCGTTGCCGTTCCCCTGAGTCCCGGCCAGCAGGAACTCGTTTTCAATCGAAGCCGGCACGAAGTGGGTGGTGGTTCCCTTCATGTCGACGATGGAGTAGAGCTGGTTGAGGACGGAGTAGCTCCCCAGCCCCCCGATGGCCACCACCAGGTCGAATTCCCGGAAAACCTCCCCGATCCTGCGGATGGTGTCATGTTCATCGATGCCGATCTTCAGCACCGTCGAGCCGAGGATCGAGCCGCCCTTGTCGAGGATGAAACGAACGTCCTTTTCGGCGATCTCGCGGAAGTTTTTTTGCAAGATGCCGGGAAAGCCTCGCTTGGCGGCGAAGACTTTCCAGCCCTGGCGCTGGCCGGCGAGGCGGGTGACGGCGCGGATGGCGGCATTGATGCCCGGCGCATCCCTTCCCAGCGTGGCGATCAGGCAGCGGTACATGAGTTCCCTCCTTCCCTCAATCGGGGAGTTGAATGGTAACCGGAGAAGACACCCAATGAACCTTTTACTTGCTCGTTTTCGGGGGAGAACTTCTGTAGCTGGAAAACATCCTACCTTGAAAAGCCCTTCGTTTCGATAAAAAAAGCCCGGGCCGCCTGGGATACAGGCAGGACGAGCCATTTTTTCCGAATTTCTCCGCCTTCAGGCCGGCTTGATGCCAGGCCGGCTCAGAAAGCCACCTGCGCCTGGAAACGGGCCATCACCCCCTGGAACTCCTCCAGGTTGGCGGAGCTGGAGGAAAAGGATTTGAACTGGAAGCCTCCCTGCGTGGAGTTGGCATCGGTCAAGCCCGGCAGCTCCTCGGTCTGGGGAGGCGAGTCCGGCGAGATGTCGAGGTAAAGGACATCCATGCTCAGCTTGAGGTTGTGGCGGTAAATGAAGTAGTTGAGGCCGCCGCCGGCCTCCACCGAGTTGCCGTTCGAGGGGCCTTCTTCGTTCCAGATCGCCGAAGCCCTCCCGGCGACCTGCAGCTCCTTCAAGGCCTCCACTCCCCAGAGGTAATTAAGAATGTCGCCGATCATGTAGCCGGCCTCCAGATAGCCGCCGTAAGTGAAGATGGCGGAGCCGAATCCTTTTCCTTCGCCTCCCGCGATGTCGCTCCCCTTGAAGTCCAGCCAGCGCCCGAAGTACTCGCCGTTCACGCTGAATCCCTGGTACTTGAAGACGAAGTCCTCGGCGATCTGGTACACTTTCCACTCGGTGTTGGCCGCGGCGCCGGAGGAGTCGTTGTTTTGATCGGTGGCGAAGGAGCTGCCCACCGTCAAGCTGGGATTCCTGGAGCGATTGAGGTCGCCGGAACTCAGGGCATCCTGGCCGAGGTTGCCCATGACATCGAGGTCGATATGGGCGACGAAGGCGGGAACCTGGTCGATCTCGTTGCTCGTCGGGCGGACGTTGATGCTGTCAAAGCCGTTGGTGAGGGAGACCTCGTAGCCGATGCCGTTGAAGAAGCCCTCCTTGGCAAGGTCCTTGCGCCCCTCGACCCAGATGCCGACGTTGCGGTCGATGTTGAAGTACTCGTTGGCCAGGGAGCGGTCCACCAGGAGCTGCCTGGTGCTCGAGGTCTTTTCCTGGCGGCCGAAGTACGGCTTCCACTGCCCGGCACCGACGGCGCTGCGGTAAGTGCCGTCCTTGTTGTGCCACTTGTACTGGAGGTAGGCCTCCACCAGCTCCGCCGAGCTGCTCGAGCCGCTGCCGCCGTCGCTGTGGCCGTCGAACTCCACCCGGAAGGCGATGCGGGGATCGAAGAAGTGGCCGGTCATGTTGAGCCGCGCCCGCTCCAGCTCGCCGAAGCTCTTGTCGTGGCCGCTGGCGCGGTTGCCGCGGTTGACATCCCTTCCCTGGAAGGTGTAGCGGGGCTGCAGGGTGGTGCCGAACTCGACGCGGAACTTGCCATCCGGCGTTTGGATGAAAGGACGGTTCTTCTCGACGCCGACCACCGGCTTGGGCTCCGCCGGCGGCGCCCCCTTCTTCACCTCCGCCGGGGCTTTTGCCTCCGCCGCCGGTCTGGTGGCGCTTGACACGGGAGCCTTTTTTTCCTGGGCGGCGGCGAACGTTCCGCTCGCAACCAGCACCGCCGTGACATACAACAAAAAATGCTTCAGGCCGCGCTTCGATCGGATCAAATTCCTCCTTGCTTTAGCCAAAATTTCTCCCCTTCCCCATACCGACTTTTAACAAAAATTAACTGACCCTGCAACGGATTATCCCGGCGATGGCAGATACCGATAATGTGGCATATTCCGGTAATCACGCCCGCCGCACCTGCGCCCGGAAGGCCGCCTGCTTTGGGCCGGGCTCAGGCCCGCCCCGCAGGGCGTGGTCTTCGCAGGCCTGGTAGAGTTCGATGAAGCGGCGGTACATCTCGTGGAGCTGAGGCTGGCAACGCACGGCGCCGCCGCGGTCCGGCTCCGCGAAGCCGCGCACGATGTCCTCCCAGGAAGGATCCCGCCCCTGATCCTTGAGATCGGCATGCCAGGCCCGCAGGGCGGCTCCCAGGGCGGCCGATTTTCCGACCTTGAAGGGGTAAACCTCCGCCCCGTGGACATCGGCCATGATTTGCAAGATCACGCGGTTGGCCGAGGCTCCGCCGGTGGCGTAAATGCTCCTCGGAGCCACGCCCATCCAGCGGCTGTGGAGGGCCATGGCCGCCATCTGCGCCTCCAACACGGCTCGAGCCAGCGCCGGGCCGGCGCTCCAGTCCAGGCCGTAAAACTTCACTCCCGGCGCCAGCACGGCAGGGGTGATCTCCGGATCGAACCAGGGGAGCATCACCCGGCCGTCATTTCCCGGCGGCGTCGACTCGATGGCCCGGTTGAACCCCGGCCAATCGAGACCGAGGCGGTCGCGGACCTTTTCCCGCGCCAGGGAGCCGTTCTTGAAGCAAATCAAGCTCATGTAATGCCCCGTGGGGGCGCCGAAGACATGCCCTTCTCCGGCAGGATCGACCCGCAGCTCCGGCATGAAGCCGAAGAGGGTGTCGCTGGTCCCCAGCGAAATGGCGATCTGGCCCGCCTTGACGAGGCCGACGCCGACCAGGCTGCAGGGATTGTCCCCCGACCACGCCACCACCTTGGCCTCCGGAGAAAAACCGTGCCGGGCGGCGAAATAAGGAGCGATCCGCCCCACCACCGTCCAGGAGGCGGCGATGGCGGGGAGCTTGGCCTTCAAGCCTGGAGCGGTGGCCGCGAGCGCGAGGAGCGCCCATTCCTTGTTGCGGATGTCCATCAAGTTCATCCCCGCGCCATCGCCGGGATCCACCGGAGCGTGCCTTCCGGCCAGCAGGGAAGCCATGAAGGAGCTCACCAGGTGGATTTTCTCCGTGCGCGAGTAGGCTTGCGGATCCTCCCGGTAAAATTTGCGGATCTGCGGGCCGGTGAACCGCTCAAAGGCGCGGGAACCGGTCAGCTCGAGGATCTCCGCTGGGCCGCCCAGGGACCTGTTCAGCTCCTCGCACTCCTCGTGGGTGCTCGAGTCCATCCAGATGGGCGAAGTAGGGCGGGTGAAGAGGCCGCCGATCTGCTCGGCGAGCGGCAGGGAGCTGTTCAATCGGGCCATGGTCTCCTGGAACTTGGGCGCCAGGTACACGCTGCCGTGCTGCTGCCCGGATCCGGCAATGGCCCTCACCTGCGAGAGGTCCAGCCCTTCCTTGCGGAGGCGGCCGAGGAGCAGGTCCAGCGCCTCCGCCCACAGCATCGGCGAGGAATGGGCCACCTGGCTGTCGCTGCTCGGGAGCACGCCGTTCCTGGTCCCGTACTGGGGAAGCTCGGCGTCCAACTGCAGGCTGAGATCGAAGAGGACGCGGCGGTTGGCCGCTTCCTTTTCCGAGGCCGGCGATACTTCGATGACCACTGCAGACAGACTTTGCGTGCTTGAGTCGAGGCCAAGGTAAATCGCCATGACGGGGCTCCTTTCATTGAATTCCGTGGCTGAGACGAGCACGCATTTTACCAAAACTTCGCCATTCTCCAAGAACCGATAATCGAGGAGCCGCTCGACCGGCGGCGATAAGCGATGGTAGTCTTTTCATGGTCGGAGATTCAATGAATCGAAGGACTTCTCTAATGTCACGATCCCATCTCGCCGCCTTCATTCTGGTTGGCCTGGTTCTCAGCCTCCTCGCCGAGCCCATCTTCAAGCTGCAAGGAGATGAAAACTCCTCCCCTCCGGCGCCTGCTGATGACCCCATGAAGGATCAGCAAGCGGAGGAGCTCTATGAGCAAATGGCCAGCCCGAGACCCGCCGCCGCCAGCGAGTGGTTGCGAATCGGAGAATGGTGCCTGCAAAAGGCCGGAGAGCTTTCCCCGGACCGCCGCGCGCTGTTCTTTGACCGCGGCAAGGAGTGCATCAAAACAGGCCGTGCAGCGGCGCGGCAGGAAGTGGAAAAACTAGTCGGCAGCGGCGAAGAGCGGATCAGGAAAGCCCCGGATTACGCCCGGGCGCTGGCGGCCAAGGAAGAGGCGGAAAGTCAGTTCCGCCAGTGGTTGAGCGACCTGCTCATTCAATTCTCCGATGCTCAAGTCAAGGGTGAATTGCGGGCGAGCCTCGAGAAAGAGATCGAACGGCTGCAAGCGGCTTTTTTGCCCCTTCAGCAGAAGGAGTACCTGGAAAAAATCAGGTCGGGCCTGGTGCCGTTGCGCGGCGGCGCTGCCAAACTGACCTGGATTTCCGGCCGTGAAGCCAGCGGCCAATACGCGGGCTTCCAGCCGCTGGATAAGCTGGCCGCCGCGCCCGGCGATTATGATGGCCGCCTGGTGATGACGGAGATGCGTTCCCATGGCGGGATTTACCAGCTTCCGGGATTGACGCTCCTGGACGGCTTCGACCCCAAGGGCGGCTACCTCGTCCCCAATTTCATGGAGGGCCGCCTGGTGGTCTCGATACCGGCCTTCCATAAGAGCCTCAAGAGGAAGCTCTCCTCCCTCGGCGCCGGCGCCGCGGAGGCGCCGGGGGCCGAGAAAAAAACTCCTCCCCAGCTCTTCCGCATGGTGCTGAAGATCGGCAGGCAGGAGATGCAGTCCACCTCCTTTTTCCTGGGGGAAATCCAGGATTTCTTCTGGATCGACCGGAATGGAAATTTCATCAGTTACTATGGAGTACAAGGGGAGGAAATCCATGAGCGCAGGTCCTAGAACCGGACCGCTACTCTTCGAAAGCCCCCTCCAGAAGGCCAAGCGGTGGGTGCGCAACCGGTGGGTCTGGATCGGCGTGATTTCATCCATAATGCTCTATCTGGGCTGCCGCGAGATCCTTCAGCAGGTCCGCCTCCAGCAGGCCATCCGCCTGTCCCGGCACGAAGACTATCCTCAGGCGCTCGCGCTCCTCAGCGGCATTCACTCGCTCTTCTTCCGCCAGCGGGTCGCGGAGGCATTGACCGGAGAAGCCCGGTTCTTCACCGAGCTTCCCGTTTTCAAGCAGGCGGTCAAGGACCAGAACTGGTTCGTCGCCGAGCGGTCCTTCACCATTGCCGTCGACTGCGGAAAAAAACTTGCCGTTCACGACCAGGAGGTGTCCCTCGGCCTGGAAGAGTGGAAAGCGGGACTGGACCGCCACCTCGCCGCCGGCGATCTGGCCAAGTGCCGCTCGGCCCTCGAAGCCCTGGGACGCCTTCCCCTGAGTGCCCCCGGGCATCAGAAGCAATCCCAGGAAATCCAGGTCAAGACCCTCCTGCGCCTGGGGCAGAGCTATCGGGACCTCGAATCCTGGACGGAAGCCCTGGCGGCGTGCCAGGATGCGGATCGCCTGAAGCCGGGAACCCCGGAAATTTCCCAGCTCCTGGATTCGATCTATGACAGGATGAAGGAGCGGGCGTGGAAGGCCCTGGGGAACAAGGAATTCGAGCGCAGCCAGACTCTTTTCCGGCTGCTGGACTCCCATTTCCCCGAGCGGGCGCAAAAGGAGAAACGGCCTCAAGAAACCATCGACTTTTACAAGGCGCTGGCTCTCGGCGAGAAGCAGGAAAAGGCCAAGGCCTTCGACGAAGCGCTGAGCGCCTACGACGATGCGCTTCGATTGAGCCCCGGCAACCAGAAGGCCTTCGGAAAGATCCAGGCTTTGCGGGAACGGATGCAGGGCTATAAGAAGGCAGATGGCCAATGGGTTCCAGGCAGCCAGGTCGCCATCGGGATCGATTTCGAAAACACCTTGAAGATCGTCGCCTCGTCCGGCAAGTTCCCGTTGTTTGTCAACTCGCAGCCCAATCCCATCCGCAACCAGACGATGAACGAATCCTGCTTCACCGGCAACTGGTCGTTGTTCCTGGACTCGTCCAGACCGGAAAAGGTCTGGAAAATCACCGGCAACGTGATCTACAGATCCGGCTATTCCAGCCAGCCCGTCGGCCCCGTCGAAGTCGCCGCCATGCTCTTCGACAAGCATTACCAGCCGCTCGATGCCAAAGTCGCCTCGATTCCTTTCCTCCTCCCCGGGGGCGGCGACCGTTTCGAGATCCAGATGGCGCACTCCTCGCCCGCCGCCCACGTTGCCGTCGCCATCTTGGGCCGGGATTAAGTTCCTTCCCGGACCGTCCGATAAGTAATTCATGAATTAAATTTGCTTATCCGGCCCCGGCGCCTTAATAAAAGATGGTCCCCATGGATCTGAACTTAAAGGAGCATTCATGAGCCAATCATTCCATTTTCATTCCGCCCTCCTTCGCTCGGCGCCTTTCCTGGCCCTCGCCCTTCCGGCAGCGCTGGCCGGCTCCGGCTGCCAGAGCTTCCGCCTCCTCGACTGTCGCATCGTCGGCGGAAGCAGCCGCTGGGACTCCGGTTGCTACTCGGTCACGGTGCTCCTGGAGAACCGCTCCACGGAGGCCCTCGATCTCAGCAAGATTTATTTTGAAATGACCACGTTTGACCACGAAGACCAGGTCCTGGACCGCGATTATCCCTTCCGCCCCAAAGGTGAAATCCGGCCCTTCGACAACGATCGCATCCCCTTGAACAAGCCGGACGCGAAAGGCGGCATTTCCAGGTCCCACATTCTCCTCAAGGACCAGCGCGGCCGCGTCCTCTCGGAGTGGTCGGTGGGAGAGCCCGAGACCGCCCAGCCCGAGGTGAAGCCGGCGGCTCAGGGATCTTCCTGAGAGGATCAGAAAAGAATTTTTTCAATTCTTTTCCCCTGGATTTCAATTTAACTGTGCCTCGCTCCAGCGAAACTTCGCCGTTGTCTACGGGCAGCCCGTCTCGCACGGTGGGAAGAGGCCGGGAGCCGGGTCGGGGCCGCACTCGGGGTAGGGCGGCGCAATCTCCGCCTGGCCGCCCAGGAAGAGCCGGATCAGGAGGCGCACCGCATCGGAGAGGTCGATGGCGCCGTCGGAGTTGGCGTCCGCCGGCGCCAGGCATCCCAGCGATCCTCCCTGAAACAGCCATAGCAATATTTGAACGGCATCGGCGATCTCCACGCCGCCGTTCAAGTCGGCGTCGCCGCGCAGGAAGCCGCTGCGGTCAAAGGAGAAGGCCCCCATGTCGCCGCCGTCCTGGGCCCGGCCGATCGCCGGCGAGCCGCGCATGAGGGAGAAGTCGGCTTGCAGCGGGTCCTTGAAGAGCGGGTCGCCGCTGAGATTGCCAGCTCCGGGCGGAAGGTTTTCCGGGCCGATGTCCGAGTACGCGAAGCTCGCCGCGCCGGGAGCGCTCTCGGAGATGAGCTTGGAGTTTTCCCAGATGATCGAATCCAGCACCTGCCAGGCCCCCGCCGGCGCCAGCGCGATGGAGTTGAAGGCCAGGGTGTGGTGCGCCAGCACGAGATCGGCGGCGGAGTCGCTGCCCACGGCGATATCACAGAAATAAATCAAGTTGCGCTCCAGCCGCGGCGCCGCGCCCCCGGACAGGGAGAGGCCGCGCCCCAGGGCCCCGCTCACCCAGTTGCCGGCCACCGGGAACGCCGAGCCGTCAAGCGCGATGCCGTGGCGGTTGGTCCGTTCGATGCGGTTGTCCTCGATGGCTCCATCGCCGGCGGCGCCGCCGATCACCTGAATGGCGTCCGCCAGCCCCTCGACCTCGCGCGCCTGGTTGCGGCGGACGGTGGCTTTGGCGTTCTCCACGCGAATGGCCCCCGGCAGGCGCTCGAAGAGGCAGTCCTCCACCAGAGCGCTCCCGCCTTGAATCGAGAGGGCGCGCTGAGAGAGGCCGATGAAAGAGCAGCCCGCCACCTCCAGGCTGGAGTTGACCGCCGCCAGGCTCCCCGGCAGCGCCGTCTGGCCGTTCATGGCCCCGGCGCAACGCTCGAAGCGGGCGCCGGCGAGGCGGCTGCCCTCGCTGGAGTTCACGAAGGCGATCCCGCCCCACTCCCCCGAGCAGGAAGCGCTGCTGAAGCGGACCGGCCGCTCCGGCGTCCCCTCCACCGCCAGCCGCCCTTCGACCCGCAAGGTGACGCCGGGCCCCAGGAGAACGGTCGCGCCGGCGGCAATGGTCAAGACGGCCCCCGCCGCCACGCTGATGCTCCCCGGCACCACGTAAAGGGATCCATCGCCGGGCCATGTGGCGCTGGCGGAGATGTTCTGCGACACCGCCTGCACGCCGGTTCCCAGGATCACGCGGACATCGAGCTGATCGATGATCTCCCCTTCGAAGCCGAGGGCCTCCACATGGAAAAGCGACTCCGGCGCGCTCAAGGTCACGGGACAGCTCCAGCTGCCCGCCCCGAAGAGGGCCAGGTCGCCGTTCACCGCCACGGCCGCGGCCTGGCACAGCGGCAGGCTGCCGCCCAGCTCCCCCAGGCTCGCCGTGGTGAAGAGCAGCCCGCCGCAGCCGAAGGAGTTGCCGCTCCCCGGATCGAGCCACGGATTGATGGTGAAGTCGCGGCTGTCGATCACGTAGTTGATCCCCACCACCGCCAGGATGTTTTCGCCGGCGCGCAGGCTGGAAAGGTAAGGCCGCAGGTCGACGGCGAGCGGCGCGCCCGGATCGCGGAAATCGCTGGCCAGGGCGTTGAAAGGGACCGGATCGGCCGGCCCGTTGTAAAGGGCCCGGGCCACCTCCACCCCGTTCAAGAAAGCGACGAATCCATCATCGTAGTCCACCAGCAGGTTCAAGCTGGCGAGGGCCTGCGGATCGGCCACGGTGAACCGGCGCCGCAGGTAAACCGTGCTGTAGCTGCCTTGCATGTCGGAGAGCACGGTGGCGTTTTCCCCGGCGGCGTAGCCGAAGCCGGCCAGCCCGCTGTTCCACGAGGAGTCGTCGAAGTCCAGGGAGGTCCAGCCGTTTTCCCCTCCCGGCAGCGCCTCCGTGCCCTTCTTGAACTTCCACGAGCCGCCCTTGGGAAGAAGCGCGCCGCCGCGGAACTCGGCGGTGAGACGGGACCGCGCCGCCCCCAGGAGGTACGCCTGGCGGTTGATGACGAAGTTCTTCTGGGCGTTGAGGGTGTCCTCCGGGAAGAGGCCGGCGAGGGTGTTGATGCGCGCGTTGGTCACCGGGGGGGAGAACTCATCCTCCGCCAGCGAGCGCACCTGGCAGAAGTACCTGGGCCCGCCTGTTGACGCGTTCTGGACGAGGCGCAGGGTGGAAGGCACCGTCACCCGGGGCACCCGCTCCTGGACATCGCCGAAGATGTCGTCGAAGTCCCAGGGGATCATCACCCACCGGTCCGGCTCGACGCCGCCGCCGGACCGGCGGTAGATAAAGTAGTCGTCGCCCGTGTCACGATAAATGCCTCCCTCCAGGTTGCTGACGACGTTGTGGAGGGCGAGGAAGCGCAGCCACTCCGGGACATCGATCAGAGGGTCGATGGCGGCGGGAAATTCGGCGCCGGAGGCGTTGGTGAAGACGTTGCAGAGCTGGATGATGTCGGAGTAGTCGTCGAGGTCCTGGTTGTTCTCCTTGAGATAGTAAGGCCGGTAGGAGTCGGGATTGTTTCCCACGTAATTCAAGGTTGCCTGCAAATCGCCGCGGTACAGGTTTCCCCCCTCGCGGCCGGGAAAATGGTACTCGAGGTACCTTTCGTCGACCCGCTCCATGCGGATGCGCAGCCCGAGGTCATCGCCGTTCAAGGCCAGGTGCACCAGCTGGTTGCGGGAGTAGGGCAGGCCGGCGCGCCGGAAGAGGTCCATGCCGATGCGCTGGTGGTAGATATTGCGCCCGTTGAGCGCCAGATCGGCCACCCCTTCGAGGGGGTTTTCATCGTTCAAGGCGACCTTGTAGGACTTCACCGAGTAGGTCCGCGACGAGCGCCCGCGGTAGCGCACGCCCGAGCGGTAATGGGCGCGCCCCTTGTAAATCACCGTCGCCGGCAGCTCGACGTTACTCGACGGCGACCGGGTCTCGAGATTCTGTCGGTCGGCCCTGGTCATGACCAGGCGGAAGCGGGGAAGGGTCTCCGGCGGCGGGGAGTCATCGACGAAGAAGAGATAGCTCTCCTGCGGGGCGTTGCGCGGCAGCGCCGCCGTCCGCCCCCCGCCGTCCAGCGCCTCGAAGTAAAACTGCACCACCGACTGGTCGGGCTGCGGCGGGATGATCCCCGCGAAAACGCCATCGGCCGGATCGCCATCGCCGTGCAGGCCGTCGTCGAACATCGGGGCGGACGCGAAGCCCCCCTGCCCCTCGCGGCGGTGGCGCAAGGTCATGGAGAGCGGGTCCTGGGGAACGGCGCTGGCCCGCACGGTCACCAGAACGGCATCCGGCGAGGCCGGGAGCAGCGGCTCGTGGGCCGCCTCCCCGAGGGCGGGGGGCGGAGCGCTCTGGAAGGCTCCGTTCCTCGAGCCCGGCGTGCCCGCGCCGGGGCTCGCCGCCCAGGACAGCCCCAGGCGGTTGTCGAGGGCGGGATGGCGGAGCTCCAGGGTCTTCCCCTGCCCATCGGCCTCGGCCGGCCAGGCGCCATCGTCGGCGTACCGCACGCGGTCCGCGGCGTTGCCCAGCGGATCGGCCAGCTGGATGGTCTCGGCGCTGTTCTTGAGCCCGCCGGCGAATCCGCCCAGGACTCCGTTCACGCCGTAGCGCGCCTGGACGGCGGCCGGATCGGGAGCGATCACCAGGTAGCCGCCGCCGGCGAGTGTGGTTCCGGCGGCGAAGGAGAAGGAGAGCCCCCGCGTGAAGCGCCAGCCCGTCAAGTCGACCGGCTCGGCCGAGGTGTTGTGGATCTCCACGAACTCGACCGGCGCCGGCCGGCCGCTCTCCGGCTGGGGATGGTAGTGTATCTCGTTCAAGACGATCTGGCCCTGCCGGGACACCTGGTTGGCGGCGCCCGGGGTCGGCTGGACGCAGACGCCCTCCCCCCCCGAGGGGGCCGAGGGGGCCCTGCTCGATCGGCCGAAGGAAAAGGCGGCATCGGGCAAACGGTACTCGAGCGCATCCAGCCAGAGACCATCCCGGTGCAGGACCAGCGTCTCCCCGGCGGCCGGATCCATGGCGGGAGGGATCCCCAGGGCCTGAAAGCCGCCGCCTTCGAGGACGTAAAAGCCGCGCGCCGGGATGAGGGCCGGGGCATCGAAGCGGTGCCGACGGCCGTATCCGGGGCGGGCCTCGATGGTCAGCCCCTCGAGGTCGAAGGGCTCGCTCGAGTCGTTGGCCAGCTCGACCCAGCCTTCCGGGCCGCCCTTCACCTCGCTGAGGCGCGCCGGCACGGGCGGCGGCGGCGGGACCGCCGCCTCCTCCTCAATGAGGAACAGCTCCGCCGAAAAGGCGAACTGGGCATCGCCCGGCGAGCCGTTGAGGGCCTGGACGGCGAGGACATTCCCTTCCGGCGCCAGGCTGCCCGCCATTCCAGCGCCGGCGAAGGAGATGACCTCCGAGGCGGCGTTGGGGAAGTCCGCCAGGGCCGCGGCTCCGTACGGGATGGCCTCGCCGGCCTTCCCCCCGACGCCGCGGCGGGCGAGCTCGAGGCCGTTGACGTAGGCCACAAAGCCGTCCTGGTAGGTGATCTCGAGGCGCAGGCGGTCCTGGGGAAGGGAGGCGGCGGGAAGCGAAAAAGTTTTGCGGAAGTAAATGGAAGTGTAGCCGCCGGGGAGGTCGTCCAGGGGGGTGCCGAAGGGTCCCGCGCCCCCCGTGCCGAAGGCGCTGGCCCCGCTCGCCCAGCCGGAGTCGTCGTAAGCGGCCTGAGTCCACTGAGCCGTCCCCGCCGCCGGCTCCTGCGTCCCCTTGAAGTAGCTCCAGACCGCTCCCCGGGAGATCAGGTAGGCGCGGCGCAGGAGGAGCGCCGTCGAATTGACCTCGCCGGGCGTGCCCCCCAAGCGCCGGCTGGCGGTCCAGGAGCCCGGCAGGTCGTAATCATCCAGGGCCGAGCGCAGCTCCATGGACGGACCCAGCCCATCGGCCTCCTGGGGCCACGGATTGTCGTCGGTGAAGGTCATCTCGAGGACGGTGACCCGGTCCGCGGTGATGAGCCGGAGGTGGTCGCCGCCGTTGCCCAGGCGGCCGGCGTAATCGCCGATGACCGCCTCGGGATGGCTCGAGCGCGGCCGCAGCGCCGCGGCGTCGGCCGCGATGGCCAGAGCGCTCCCCGGGTAGAGGATGGTCCGAGGCGGAAAGACGAACTGGATGCCCTCGACGAACTGCCAGCCCGAGAGATCCACCGGCCGGGTGCCGGCGTGGTAAAGCTCAACAAACTCCTCCTCGTCGCCGCCGCCGGCCGGATGGTAGTGGATCTCGTTCAAGACCACCTGGAACGATTCCGGATCGGAGCATAAGAAGAGCGCGCCGAGCCAGAGGGAGCTGAGAGACATAAGGATCGATGATAAAGCAAAAAACTAGTGACCGTCACTAGTTTTTGTGGTCAGCTTCTTGAGCCTGGCGTAGACCACCGGATCATCCTTCGCCCCCTCGAAGCGGAAGGGGTAGCGCTCGTTCTTCTCGCAGGCGAAGCCCCAGCTGTAAAGCGCCCGCACCGCCCCGTCGGCGGCCTTGGCGGCGGCCTCGCCGGAGCGGTCGTCGGCGGTGCCGACCACCGGCTTGATGTAAGCACGCAGCTTGGCGACCCGCTCGAAAATCTCCTCCTCGGGGAGGCCGAGGAAGGTGACCGAGATGTAGCTGGCGGCGTTGCCGACCTGGGGATCGGTGCGGCCCGCCCCCTTGCGGTTGGCTCCCACCAGGAGGCCCGGGGCGTTCTTCCCGGCCAGCTCGACGAGCTTTTGCATGCCCAGGGGATCCTTGAAGACCTTGTGGTCGTACTCCTCGCTGCCGTACTGGTCGGCGACCTCGATGAGCACGTTGGTGTAGCCCCGCTCCTTCACCCACCGGCAGGCCCCGGCGACGCCGGCCTGAACGGCGGCCGCGTCCTTCAGGAGCTGGTCCTGATGGCGGTTGAAGAGCCCGAGGATGGCCACCGCCCCGGCGGCATTGCAAGCCTCGATCACTCGGGCGACGCGAGCCAGTTCGGCCGGTCGGAGGCTGCCATCGGCGTTGAAGGCCGAACACACCGCCCCCTTGATGCCGCAGTCCCCCCCCTGGAGCGAGAGGGCGAAGGCCAGAATGCCGCTGGCCACGTACTCGGGGATTTTTTCGATGAACCGGCTGGTGTTGGCCTCGGCGTCGAAGCCGGCCGGCCGGGTCCGGGGATTCTGGTCGTCGAAGACGGCATTGGCCGCCTTGAGGTAAAAAAGCAGCCCCTCGGCCTCGGAGCCGGCATAGGTGCGCGCGCCGTTCACCATCCAGAAGCCGCTGTCGATGGAGATCCTGGTCCTGGGTTGGTATTTCGACGGAGCTGGGTTTTCTCCGCTAGCCACCGCGCCCAGGAATGGGAAAATTAAAAATGCAATTGACTTTGCCATTTCTAATTAACCAGGCCTGGCCACCGGCTCGACCGGGAAGGGGCCGAACTCATACTTCTCCGGGCCGAGGCGCAGGTCGCTCTTCATCAGCTCTTCCCAGACGATCACCTTGCCGGTGTAGGAGGCCTCGCGGCCCATGATGGCCGTCAAGGTGCTCTCCGCCACCTGGCGCGCCTCGTTGATGGGCTTCCCATGCCGGATGCTCTCGAGGAGGTCGGCGTGCTCCTGGACATAGGGATTCTGGCCGCCGCCGGGGAACCGCCAGGGGTTCTGGCCAGCGATCTCGTCGCCGCAGTTGGAGCGCCCCTTGGTGCCGACCACGTGCTCGGAGACGTCGTTCCAGCAGCCATCGATCTGGCGGCACATGCTGAAGATGTGCACGCCGTTGGGGTATTCAAAATCGATGGCGTGGTGGTCGAAGATGTTCCCGAACTCGGAGTCGGTGCGCACCTGGCGCCCGCCCATGCCGCGGGCCCGCACCGGATGGGACCCCAGGAACCAGTTCATGACGTCGAGGTTGTGGATGTGCTGCTCGACGATGTGGTCTCCCGAGAGCCAGGTGAAGTAGAGCCAGTTGCGGACCATCCACTCGGTGTCGGACCAGGATCCTGAAGGAGTTCCCACGACGCGCTTCGCAACCCATAGCGATCCCTGGCACCAGTAGCAGCGCCCGGCGACGAGATCGCCGATCGCCCCGTCCTGGATGCGCTTGACGGTCTCGAGGTAGCTGAGCTGGTGGCGGCGCTGCGTGCCGGCGACGATACTCAAGCCCAACTCTTTGGCCTTCTCGCCGGCGGCGATGACCCGGCGCACGCCGACCGGATCGACGGCCACCGGCTTTTCCATGAAGACGTGCTTCTTGGCGTTGACCGCGGCCTCGAGATGCTCCGGCCGGAAGTGCGGCGGGGTGGCGAGGAGGACGATGTCGACATCGGTCTCGAGGAGTTTCCGGTAGGCGTCGAAGCCGGAAAAAGCCTTTTCCTTGGGCACCTTGAAGGATCGCGCCGCCCCTTCCGCCTTCTCGGGGAAAAGGTCGGCGACGGCGACGATTTCCGTGCCGTAGGCCTTCAAGTTGTCGTTGGCGGCTCCGGTCCCGCGGCCGCCGCAACCGATCAGGCCGACCTTGAACTTCTTGCCGGAGTCCTGGCCGAGGAGGGCTGGAGCCCCCAGCGCCAGGCCCGCCCCGACGGCGGCGCCGGCCGAAGAGGCCATGAACTGGCGGCGCGAGAGGATAGGTATCTCCTTGAAAAAGCTGTTTTTCATGCGTTCCTCCTTGTTTCTAGATGGGGTTTGAGAATTTTAAACATATTATTTTCTAAAGAAGCGCATCGGAGGTCAATGGAAAAACCCTGCTCCCTACCTCCCACTCTTAGAGGCTATCCCAAAAATCCATTTGGGCTTCGGCCGGCTGCAAAGGCGCCATGCTGCGTTGGGCCTCCTCGCCTTATTTCTCCGCCTAATAAGGCATCGTCGGCCCGCCTTGCCTGGCGCCTTTTCGCTCGGCCTCGGGCCTCAAAGCGACTTTCGGGATAGCCTCTTATTCAGAAAAATGCTCGAAATCGGGGTGCTTCGGGGAATATTTCTGCACGTGGTTGAAGTAGCTCTGATGAAAGGGCTCGAGGCCGAGATCGAAATGGCGCTTGAGCAGGATTTCGAAAACCTGCAGCGGGTCGCTCCCCGCGGCTGCCGGCTTGGCATCTTGAACGGCTTCGAAGTCCCTCAACCACGACTGCAGCTGGGCGTTGCGCGCCAAGCCCGGCGGTTTTTTCCCGGCGGCCTCGGGCACCGCCCCGCCGAGCGGGGGGGTCGCGGCCTCCGACCGGCCCTTTTTCACCGCTTTCGCCTCTTTGCTTTTTTCCTCCGCCAGCTCGCCGTGGAGCAGGCAGTCGATGATCCCGTAGGCCCGGCCGCGCCAGTACCAGAGCAGCGCCGGGTGCCCTTCCCCTTCCGGGCTCGAGGACAGCAGGAACTTCTTGAAGTCCTCCAGCTTCTGCACCTTCGCCAGGCTCTCGCGCGCCACCCCGCGCAAAATCTCCTCCTGCGCCTGCGCCAGGCCGACCAGTTTGTTGGGAAAGAGCCGGGCGGCGAGATATTCGGCCAGGCCGGCCCGCAGGGCCTCGGGCAAAGGGCGCCTGGCGAAGAAGGTCGAAAGGCCCAGGGCGGCCTCGCGGCTGAGGCTGCCGTAGAGGAGGTCGAGGACGTCCTGGCGGCTGGCGTTGCGGAGGTCGAAGTAAACGGCGATCTTCCCCCGCTGCTCGCCAGCCGGGCCGGCGGGCATGGGCGAGTAGGCGCTGCGGCGGGACCACCTGGGATACGGGAAGTCCGCGCGAAACTTCGGCCGGCTATCGTAAACCACGATGTGAAATTCGAAGGGCGGCGGCGGGCCGTAAGTCTGCTGGAAGAAGAGGAGCAGCTCCTCCAGCAGGCCCTCGACCTGCCGCGCCACCTTCTCCTCGGTCACCTGCACCTTGAAGAGCTGCCGGCGGTCCTCCAGCTTGACGCGGTAGTTCAAACCGTAGCCCATCTCCGCCAGCAAGTCGCGCCCGGACTGGGCCTGGCTGGCTTCGGGAAAGTCCTTGAGCAGGAGGCGCAAGTGGCGCGCCGCTTCCTCCGTTTTCCCCTGGCGGGAAAGCTTTTTCCCCTCTTCGAGGAGCTGCTGCGCGGCCGGCTGGCCGCGCAGGGGCAGTCCGTTCCACCCCAGGGCTGTCAACCCGACCAGCAGAGCAGGAATTCCTCGGCGGAGCGGCATACCGGCCATTTTATCCGCAAGGCGACCCGGCAGCCAGGAATCAGATGGCCGACTCTGGACTGAAAAACCGGGCGTTCTTTTCCAGGAACTCGCCGGCCCAGTGATAGCCCAAGAGCAGGTCGAGGGCTGGATATCCGAGGAGATGCAACGCGGCCACCAGCGCCTCGACGCTGGCCAGGCCGTTTTCGGGATCGCCGCCGCGCTTCGAGCGGCGCGGGTACGCCGTGGCGATGCCGGCCGGCAGCGACCGGAAGAGCAGCCGCGCTTCCGCGGGCAGCTCTCCGGAGTCTCCGCCCGTGATTTGCAAGCTCTTCAGCAAGGCGGGGACCTTCGACCAGTTGCCGTCGACGAGAATGAGCTGGGCGCCGGGGACGCGGTCAAAAACCCGGCGGTCCGCCGCCCGGAGCGCCGGCGCCTCCACTCGCAGCACGATCCCTCCCCGCACCTGCCACTCCGGCGCCCTGCCGCCGGGCCGCACCGTGCGGAACTCGATCCGGGGATGGCCGCGCAGATGGGTGAGCGAGCACTTGCGCAGGTTCTCCTTGAAGTGCTGGAGCACCAGCATGGGCGGGGAGGTGTGGTCCATGGGCATGGACGTCGGTCGCGAGCGAAGCTCTTATCTTTTGAAGTCAATTCTTCCGGCCGGCCGGGACTTTTTCCCCTCCTTCTGCGCCGCCAGCGCCGCTGGCGGCATTAGCGGCAGCGATCAGGCGGTTCAGCTCCTCCTCCAGCCGTCCGAGGACGGCGGCATAGGGGAAGGCGCCGATCAGGCGGTCCTTGCACTTCAAGTTGACGGAGCTGGCGCCGCACCACAGGCCGAGGTCCGCATCGTCGGTCTCGCCGGGGCCGTTGACGCGGCAGCCCATGACGGCGATGGTGATGTCGTGCTCCCGGGCGTAGGCGGTGATCTCGCGGACCTTTTCCGCCAGCTCGACGAAGGCCTCGTTCTCCACCCGCGAGCAGCTCGGGCAGGAGATGATGTTCAAGCCGGAGCCGAGATCGGGGACGGAGCGGAAGCGGCCGCCGTAGATGTCCTCGAGGATGGCGTGCCCGGCCCGCACCTCCTCCGCCTTCCTGGGGTTGGGGAGGGTGAGCGACACGCGAATGGTGTCTCCGATGCCGCTCGAGATGAGCTGCTCGAAGGCGACGCGCGTCTTGATGATGCCATCGGGGGGCAGGCCGGCCTCGGTCACCCCCAGGTGCAGGGGCACATCGGGCCGCCGCGCCGCGAAGCGGCGGTTCCCCTCGATGACCTTGCGCGGATCGGAGTCCTTGAGGGAGACCACGTACCGGGTGAAGCCGAGGCGGTCGAGGATCTCGCAGTGGTCAAGGGCGCAGCGCACCATGGCATCGATCCCATCGCCGGGGAACTTCGCCTTGTAGTCGGGGTCCACCGAGCCGCAGTTGACCCCCATCCGCAGCGCGCAGCCGTTCTCCCCCGCCGTCTCGGCGATGAACTTCACCTTGTCGGCCACCGGCTTGGTCTTTTCCAGGTGGTAGAGGTGGCCGGGATTGTATCGGACCTTGTCGACGTGAGGAGCCACCTTGGTGATGATGCGGTAGTTCTCCTGCAGGTCGACGACCAGGTTGGCCGAGGTGCGCTTGCGGATCTCCGCCAGCGCCTCGGCGTCCTTCTGGCTGTCAACGGCGACCCGGACGACGGCCGCCCCGGCCAGGCGAAGGTCCTCCGCCTGGGCCACGGTGGCCTCGACGTCCTGGGTCTTGGTGGCACACATGCTCTGGACGGCGATGGGAGCGCCGCCCCCGATGAGGATGGAGCCGACGCGAACGCCGCGGGTGGGATTTCTCTGGATCTGGATGGGCATGTCTCGAGGTCTCTTTTTGACCGTCTCTTTTTGGCCTGGAGCGACAAAAAAGGCATTGTAGTTGGGCCTCCGGCCGCGGTCAATCAATTCGCGGCCTTGAACTAAACCGCAGCGGAGTGCGCGGCATTTTTGTGCAAAGATTTGTTCAGCGACAAGGCGCGTAGTGTTGGCAGGAAAGCCCGGCGGGCGTCGGATCGAGGCCGCAGCGGTCGAAAGGCTCCGGCAGGGGTCCGCGCCCCTGGAAAAGGTGGCTCAGGATCCGGATCGGGTCGGTGATGTCCAGTCGAGAATCGTCGTTGGCATCCCCGGATTGCTGGCAGGCTTTCGCCTGAAGGTAACCAGTAATCATCCCCACCTTCCTGCCTCATAATTCCGCAAGTCGGTCCTCTCGAATTGGGCCGGATTTTTAGATCTGGGACGGACAGGTATTATATCCTTTACCAGGTCGGCGATGGAAGAGGGCTCTTTTTCTGTCAGCGATTCCGCAACTAGTTGCGGAATCGCTGGAATTGCCGCGGGGAGGTGGACCCCGGGGCCGGCAGGGATTAAAATAAATTTAGGAGGTTCATGATCATGAAGGCCCAAACCATTCGCCGAATTCTTTTCTGCTTGCTCATGACCTGAAGCAGCCTGGGCCGCAACCAAATTCTAAAGACTCACGAGGAAGTAATGAAATCGAGGGTGGAACTGCGCAGGTTGTTCGCAATTAATCAGGACGCTGGGTATAATCAGTCAACGATCAGGGGCATTTACCGTTGCTCGAGCACCCCTCCATGGAAACGCAGCCGCTATCTTCGTTCACCGGAATCGCCAGCCTATGGTGTGGCCCGCCGAGGAAAAGGAAGATGAGGGCCGAGACGGCGTCGGATAGGTCGACCTTGCCATCAGGCTGCCAGTCGAGCAGCCTCAAGTTGCCGGGATCGGTTGGCCGGCCAGCGCCGCAGGGGAGAGCCGGCGGATTGCCCAAAAAGAGGTTGCCGAGGAGGCAGATGGCATCGGCGATGTCCAGGCCGCCGTCCTGATTGCAGTCGCCGGGAACCTGGCGCCCGCCGGCTGAAAGCGGGATGGAAACGCTGCCGAGAACCGGAGCCGAGGAGGAATAATTGAACGTGATGTTGTTGTCGACTGACTGGCCCCGGCCGCGCTTGCCGTCGCTTAAGAAGATCCGGGCGAGCCCGTCGCCCGCCGCTGGAATTTCGGCCTCCAGGATCAGCTTGGCCAGCTTCTCGACGCCATTGGGAGGAAGGGTTTTCCCTCTATCCAGCAGGGCGGCGGCGACAGCGCCTTCCCCATGGGGGCCGGAGCCGGTGTCAAAATCGGGATCGACCACGCCAATCTCCCCTTCGAAGAGGCCGGCCTTGTTTTCATAAGGCGTCCCGGCAAAGGAGAAATCGAGCACCTTCAGGTTCTCCACTCCAATGCTGAGCGACCACCCCGCCGCTCCCTTGGCGCCTTGATTGTTCGAGGTGGTCAAGGTGATGAAGACCTCGAAGCTTTTCTTCTCCCCAGGAGCGCCGGAGATTGAGACCGGGTGTCCTTCCAAGCCCAGGGCAAAAAGATCCAAAACGGGAGCTTGAGACGGTTGATAGTCAAAACAAGCAATGCCATCACTGGTGGGATCGGGGCCGGAAGCCGAGCTTGGAGCCGGCGGCGGACCCACATCTCCAATAAACAACCAGCCCAGGAGATAAGCGGTGTCGCTGGTATCAATTCGCCCGTCGTCGTTAATATCCATGGAATCCAGGCAGCTAGAGACTTGCTCACCCTCAAACGCCCATAAGAATACAGTGAACCCATCGGAAATATCAATATGACTATCTCCGTTTACATCGCCCCTCTGGAACGGCCGGTTATCGCACTCGTCCAGATATCCGTTGCCGTTCACATCCAGTGCGCTATCAAGTTTGATTTCATAATCATCGGGGAGTCGGTTGTTGTTGCAGTCCTGCTCGCACTGGTCCCAGCGGCCGTTATGGTTGATGTCCTGCCGGCCAGCGACAGGGAGGTTGAAAAAGCCTCCGCCAGCTTTTCGATTGGCTCGCGGCTGGAGCCGGCATCGGCGCGGCTTGAGTCGTTCAACTCCCCTCCTCCTCCGGAGAGATTGCCGTGCCGCTCAGGATCTCTTTGAGGCGTTTGGCGGCGCGCAGGTAACGCTTGCTGGCTGCTGAAGGCTTGATGCCAAGCACCTGCGCCGTCTCGGCGTTGGTGAGCTCCTCGAAGTGCCGCATGGCCAGCACCTCTCGGTCCATCCCCTCCATGCGGCTCAAGGCTTTCACGATCAATGCACGCTTGCCGGCGCGCTCCGCTTTTTCGGAAGGAGTGGATGTGGAGCGAAGGGCAAGAGCCGCTATGGCTTCCGAAGTCGCCTCCGGCGCGGCGCCATGAACGATCCGCACTTCCCGGCGCGCATCTCGCTTCTTGGCACTGAAGTGATGGCCATGGAGGGCGTGTAACTTCTGGCAGACGAGGAAGCGCAGCCAGAGGTAGAAGGGCATGGTGGGTTTGGCGAGGTAGGCGTCCAGGCGGCGCAGTGCATCGAGATAGGCTTCCTGGAGGATATCCGAGGGGTCTAGGCGCGCCTGAAGGCGGCGGTCAAGACGTAAACGGATCACGCGCCGGAGCCGGCCGCGGTATTTTTCGAGTAGCTGACCGATGGCCTTCTGATCACCGTGTCTGGCCCGAGAGAGCAGCTGGCTGTTGCTGCTATCATTGGGGGAAATCGCCTCCACTTTCAATCCTTTGACACTTTCGTTCGACCATGGAAGTTATGGGACTTTTCGTCCAGGAAAAGCTCGTCCTTCGCGAGGTCGTGGGCTAGGGCTTTAGAGAATTTCTGCAGGACGCTGTCAAACTGGGAGAGCACCTTCTTAATCTCGGAGGCGTCCACCGATGACCTCCTTCCTGCCCTTGGCTGCGATCTCCAGGAAGTCGCGGCTCGCCTGGTGATAATCGATGAGATCGATGGAGTAGAGAGTGGGAAGCTCCTTTTGAATGCTGCTGTGGTTGTCCCAGTTGTCCTTCGCCCCGCCGGATCCGCTCCAGACCTGGACAAAACGAACGCCGGCAGGTTGTCCGTCAGGCTGCCGAGGCGTAGCTCACCCAGGCGCCGAGGCAAGGGAAGCCGGGCAGCGGGAACCCGGTGTTGAGGAGGTAGCTGGCCGGCCCATGAACGTTGGTCTTCGAAACCATGGCCATGAAAAAAGCGAGGTCGTCGGCGTGCTCCGCCAGGCGCGGAAGGAGGGAGCTGACCCAGCGGCCGCACTGGCCGTGCCGCTCGAGCGGGTGCGACGGCTTGAGGACCTTGCCGGGCTCGCTGGTGGCCGCCTCAATCCTCTGGCCCCCTCGGGATCGAACTTCTCGCCGTGGCGCTTGAAAATCTCCGGCTTGTGGTCAAAGAGGTCAATCTGGCTCGCGCCGCCGTTCATGAAGAGCTGGATGACGCGCCGCGAGTGGATTCCGGCGTTGGGTTGCTCATCGATCAATTCACGAACATGAACTCGTTGCTATTGAAAAGAAGCCGGCAAAGGTTCGCCAGGCCGTGGCGGCCGGCGTAGTCCGCCAGGTCACGCGCCTCCTCCGCCTCGAGAGGCCGGCCCCAGAGCCACTCGTAGGCCGATTGGATCTTGGAGGCCAGGTCAGCCGGCTCCAGGTCGAGACGAGCGGCAAGATGATCGGCGTGGCGGGCAATGAAAGCATCGTTCCACATCGCCAGCGCTTGCTGGACGGTGACGCTGGTGTGACGCGCCGGCATGAGCTGGTCCACGGCTGGGCAGTCAAGCGCATCCATGAAGGGTCGGGGAGCGTGCGGAAAAGGAACCGGTAGATGCTGCGGCGGCGCCCGGCGGCGCTGTCGGCATCGAACTTGGCGTAATCCACCAGCGGGGTTACGTGGATGCCGGGCTTGAGATCGAAATGCCGGTCGCTCGGCCGCTCGCCGAAAGGCGCGGAGACGTGCTCGGGATGCGTGACGCGGAGCCGGAGCCCGGCGAGATCCGGCGGCGCGAGGTCGCAGCGCCAGCGGCCGCCGCCATCGGTCTCGAACGGTCCGCTCGCCGTGGCTGTACAGGCAATTGCCGTCCGAGATCGGCGGGGCGTAGGCAATCGTCTCTTGGGCCGGGATGGGCCAGTGGCTTTCGAGCTGAGTGTCGAGCTGATTGCGGGCGGCGACCTTGAATTCGCGGCCGGGTTCGAGGACGAGCGCCGTGCCTTGATTGTCCATCACGCAGATGTGCCGCCCGATGAGCGCCGGGCTGGCGGCGGCGTGTTTCGGCTGCCAGGCTTCTCCCTCGCAGCCGGTGAAATCGAAGACGTTGATCTCTGTGACGCCGTACCTCTTCGCGTACATGGTGTCGCCGAGGATCACCGGCGGCGACCAGCCTTGATCGCCGCTAGTGATGCCGCGCGGGCGAAACAGCAGCTTGCCGTCGGACAGCCGGATGGCCTCGCCCTACTGCGTGACGAAGACGTTTTGACCGGCCAGCCGGGCGGCCAGGACCGCGGCGATGTTCTTGTGCACGCGCGGCTGGGTCCACCGCAGCTCGCCGGTTGCGGCATCGAGCCTGTGCAGCCGGTTGAGGAACACGCCGAACACGCCGTCGGCCAGCGCGGGCGACGAGCCGTATGCGATGGGCCCGGTCTCCAGCCGCCGGATCCATTGGCGGCGACCGCGCCCAGAACCAAAAGTCACGAACCCGCCGGCTGAAGTAGCCGCGAGGAGGAGTTCCTGCTCCGACGGCTCCTTGCCGTCGCCGGCGGCGGCAAGCTTCTCCCGGGCGAACTGGAGCCGCGCCAGGGCCTCCTTCTTGGAGTAGCCGATCTTCATCAGGGCCTTGAGGAGGCCTTCGGCTCCCGCCGCCCCGCGCCATTCCGCAATTGCGGAGTCCGCAATTGCGGAATGGCGGCGACTGGACCCGTTCCTTCCCAGGCCGGCAATCCCGGAGCGTACCTCGAGGCGAATCTCCGGGACGCTCGCCAGCTCCCCCAGCTCCAGCTGAAAGTCCGCCAGAGTGGGGATGCTCTTCCTCCGGAAGACCAGCCCGGAGAAGGGATTCCCTTCAATCTTGAGCAATCCGAGATGTACGGCGGCATGGCAAAATTTACAGAGGAGGAGAGTGTTGGATAGCACCGTCTTCCCGCCGTTCATGCGGAACTGGAGGTGATGGACGTGACAGATCCCGCGTCTGCGATACCCAGGGTTTCCGCAGACGCCCCCCTCCTGCAGCCTCACCTTCTTTACGAGCAGCGCGGTGTTGGGCTTGTCGCGCTCCGCCTTGGGGACCGTCTTCGACGCCGGCTCAGGCCGCGGCCCAGGCTTCGGTTCCGGGGCCCCCTGGGCTCCTGGCAGGGGGGCCTCCGGCCGGGAGGCTCCCGCCAGCTCTTCCTCGGGGGTGATGGTCACCTTGTTCGCCTCGGGCTCGACGCGCTCGACCACCTCCGGGGGGAGCTCGATCGGGCCATCGGCCGTGGGGAGGCTCGCCTTGCGGCATTGGGGGCAACGTACGTAGAATAGTGAAGAGGGAGTCCTCGCGGGGCTTCCTCCTCCCCTTCTTCCGGGCGTCCTTCACCTCAGCGTCGTCGCGGGCGACACGGGTACTGATGGGGCCATCGGGGGCCGGCCGGCCTCGGTCACCCCCGGGTGCAGGGGCACACCGGGCCGCCGCGCCGCGCGGCCGCTGTCCGGATTACGGGAACAGGCCTCGATCCTGCCGCCGCCTCCTTCCCCGGCCGTTTTTGTGTTAGGATTCCGCCGTTCCCATGCAATATCTCGTTTTGTTTTTCAGCCTCAGCAGCCCGTGGGGCCAGCCATCGCCGCGCGCGGAATCCACCGCGGCGGCTGAAACCGCCCAAATCGCTGAAATCAGCTTTTCCGGGGTCCCCTGGATGCCCTCGGATCTGCTGCTGGCCCGCCTGCGGATCCACCCCGGCGAGATGTACCGCCCGGATCTGATCGCCGCCGCCCTCCGGAACCTGCTGGCGTGGGACCGCATCGCCCGGGTTTCCCCTCCCCGCCTCACCCTCCTTCCCGGAAGGCGGGTGGCCCTCCACTTCGAGGTGGAGGCCCGGCCGGAGGTGCGCCGGGTGATTTTTTACGGGCTGGTAAAGCTGCTCGAGGAGGACCTCGCCGGCGGCCTGCGCCTGGGCCCGGGATCGCTGCTCAACCCGGTCGATCTGGAGAAGGATCGGGAAGAGGTGCTGGCCCGTTGCCATGCCGAGGGGTTTCTCTTCGCCTCCCTGGAGGCGGAGGTCCATCCCGATCCCGGCGGCGGCCCCGGCCAGAACGTCGAGATCGCCTACCGGGTCGAGGAGGGGCCGCGCGCCGCCCTCCGGTCGGTGGACCTCTCCGGCAATCGAGCCCTTTCCAGCGGCCGGATCCTCGAGGCCATGAAGCTGCGCCCGCGGCGGCTCTTCGGGCTTCTCTCCAGCGGCGCTTACCGGCCCCAGGAGCTGGAGGCGGACCTGGAGAGGATCCGCGCGCTCTACCGCCAGCGGGGCTTTCTCGACGCCCGGGTCTCCCTCGGCGGCGTGGAGTACAGCGCCGATCTCCATGAGCTGGCGCTCCACCTGCTCGTCGAAGAGGGGCCGCGCTACTCCCTCGAGGCGGTCCGCCTGCGCGGCCACAACCCCGCCCTCCAGGAAGGCCTCGAGCGCCAGATCCGCACCCGGCCCGGCGGCTTCTATGACGGCAAGCTTCTCGAGGAGGACCGCTTGCGGCTCTCGAGCTATTACCAGCGCCAGACCTTCCGCGTTCCGAAAATCGAGCTGCGCCACCGGTTTCATGCCGATCCCCGGGACTCTCGGGTGACGGCCGTCTTCGACATTGACGAGCGCGAGCACGCCTTCGCCGGCAAGCTCGAGATCCAGGGGAACACCTGGACCCGAGACCGCGTCCTGCGCTCGGCCAGCACCCTCTTCCCCGCCGGGCCGCTCACCGAGGAGGAGCTCCAGCGCACCGCCGGCCGCATCTTCGCCAAGGGCTTCTTCGAAAAAGTGGAAGGGGCGATCCACGAGACCGCGGCGGCGGAGGGGGGCGGGGCCGAGGACTTTCCGCCTCCGCCCTCCCTGCGCCCCCTGTACGAGAGCGGGGCGATCAAGGACGTCGAGCTGGCGGTCGAGGAGAAGGAGCGGCCCGGCTTCTGGGAGCTCGGCGCCGGGGCCATGACCGGCGAAGGGGAGTTTCTGGCCTTCCGCCTCCACCAGAGCAACTTCGATCTCTTCGATGCGCCGGGGGGGGAGCGCGGCTGGCGGCGGCCCTTCAGCGGCGGCGGACAGTTGCTCCAGCTCGAGGCTTATCCCGGAACCCGCCTGTCGCAGTTCCTCCTCCACTTCGAGGAGCCGTATCTCTACAACTCCTACCACGCCCTCTTCGTCGATGGCTTCCTGAGCAATTTTCTCCACCGCAACTACGAGGAGACCCGCTGGCGCGCCGAGCTCGGGGCTCGGCGCCAGTGGGATGAAGGCCGCCGTTTCTCCACCAGCCTCTCCTGGGTGGTGGAAGCGGTGGAGATCGACCGGGTCAAGGACGACGCGCCGGCGGCGGTCCGGGACGCCGGGGGCACGGCCTTCTTCTCCTACCCCTCCACCCGGTGGGCCTTCCGCCAGGCGGCGGGCAATTTTTACAGCGGCCCCGCCGGCTTCTCCGCCGACACCCGCTTCGACTTCTCCCCCCAGGCGACCGGCTCGGAGACCGGCTTCCTGCGGAGCGTCACCCGGCTCGACGTCTACCAGCCGCTCAATGCCTGGTGGAACGCCGCCCTGAACGCCGGCGGGCTGGGCGAGCCGCTCCCGGCCGACTCGCCGGACCTCCTCCACATCCTGCACCTCGGCGGGCGGTTCGGCTGGATGGACGGCCTGGCGGGCGATGAGGCGCCGTTCTTCGAGCGCTTCTTCCTCGGCGGGCCGCAGAGCTTCCGTGGGTTCAACTACCGGGGCCTGGGCCCCCGTGAAAGCAATACCGCCGTCGGCGGCGAGGTCTTCTGGACCGCCACCGCGGAGTACTCCTTCCCCCTGGTGATTCGCGAGCTGCGCGGCCTCGGCCTCTTCGATATCGGCGACCTCGAGCCCGCGCCATCGAAGCTCTCCCCCGGCCGCGCGCGAGCGGCCGCCGGCGGCGGCCTGCAAGTGCGCCTCGAGCTCTGGGGCATCCCTATCCCGGCCAATTTCTACTGGGCGGAAGCGATCCGCCGGGAGAAGGAGGACCGCAAGCGGCTGTTCACGTTCACCTTGGGCTTTACTTTCTGAAGGGCCAAGGAAAAGAAATCTTTACCACGAAGGCACGAAGGCACGAAGAAATTAAAGAACGATTCGTTTGATTCCGCCCTTCAAGACCTGCACGTTGAAATTGATCAACAAGCCGATTTTAATTTGTGCCAGCCTTAAATAGGTAAGCAACTGGGCCTCATGAACAGGCAAGAGGCACTCAACGCTTTTTAGTTCGACGATCAATTGGTTGGCTATCAAAAGATCGATCCTGAGATTGCAATCCAACTTTATACCTTCGTGGTTCAATCTACTCTATCAGTACCGCGCCAAAATCGGGATCAGCTCCTGCTGGTGGGGCGGGCCGGTCACCTCGGCCCGGTCGCCGGCGTAGAGGACGTTCACCTCGCTGCGGAGGCCGAACCGGCCGGGCAGGTAAATCCCCGGCTCGATCGAGAACAGCGTCCAGGGGATGAGCCGCCGGGTGTCGTGGGTTTCGTGGTCATCGAGGTTGGCGCCGTTGCCGTGGGTCTCCTCGTGGATGGAGTGGCCGGTGCGATGGGGGAAGAAGTCGCCGAAGCCGGCGGCCTCGATGGTCCCCCGCGCCGCCTGGTCGACCTCGCAGCCCTGAAGGGGCGCGCCCGCCGAGAAAGCCCCGGCGCAGCGCGCCACGGCGGCCTCGCGGGCGGCGCGGACGACCTCGAAGACCCGAGCCATCTCCGGCGGCGGGGCCTGGCCGGCGAAGCCGCACCAGGTGATGTCGGCGTAAATCGATCCCGGCGCCTTTTCCTTGGCCCACACGTCGAAAAGCAAGAGGTCGCCTTCCCGGACCGGCGCCGACCCGGCCGCCGGGACCTCGAAGTGCGGATCGGCGGAGTGCTCGTTGACGGCGAGGATGGGGCCGTGGTCGGTGCTCAGGCCCAGCGCCTCGAGGCGCTGGAGGGCGAAGGCCTGCAGCTCCGCCTCGGTCATCGGACTGCCGGCCCGGATCGACCGCGCCACGCGGGCGAACACCTCGTCGATCAAGCCCCTCAAGCTGGCGGCGGCGCGGCGGTGGCCGTCCACCTGCGCCGGGGAGAGTCGGGCTTCAAAGCGCTGCACCAGGTCGGCGCTGGAGACCACCTCGGCACCCAGGGACCGGACCAGCTCCACCGTGCCGGCATCGACCCGGGAAATGGTCGGGAGGTGGTTTTCGGGCGAGTACTGCATGGCCGCCCGCCGGATGCCGGCGAGCATCTGCCGCAGCTCCTCGGTCAAGGACCGCCACGAGGCGTAGCGGCCCTTGGGGCCGGGGAGCGGATCGAGGATCGCCGGTTCGATGGCGTGCGCCAGCCCGCGCGGCTCGCCGGAGCGCGGCACCAGGTAAAACCACCGGCGGGTGCCGGCCGGCCGGCCGGAGAGACCGAGCACCTTGAGGGCGATCGGGTCGCTGCCGCGGAAGCCGTAAAAGAGCCAGCCGTCGAGCGAGAGCTCGGCGAGGGCTTGCTGAATGGCTGGAAGGTCAAAGGTACTCATGGGAAAGAATAAAGAGGTATTAACCGCCAAGACGCCAAGGACGCCAAGAAAAAAATAGCCTATAATGTCGGAAGTGGAATTAACCGGATGATCTTTTATTTTCGGGAGGATATCAACCATGGAACGTTTAGGCCGGAGGAAATTCTTGAAGCGGGTGGGCTGGCTGGGGGCGGGGATGGGGGCCGG